>NZ_JBFALG010000008.1:0-171124 GCF_040656135.1 Micromonospora sp. NPDC050200 | reverse complement strand
GCGTCACTCCCGGCCGCGGCGGCGGGGGGGGGGCCCCGCGCCGGCGCCATCGCGCCTGTCCGCCCGCGCCGGGGTCAGCGCCGGTTTCGTCGCTGCTGGTCGCTGGAGCGGCGCACGACCAGCTCCGGCTGGAACACCACGTGCCGGTGCCGGTGCGTCTCGCCGGACGCGGCCTCCTCCAGCAGCAGTTGCGCCGCGGTGCGGCCGAGCTGCTCGCGGGGTTGACGCACCGACGACAGCGGCACCGCCGCCGCGCCGGCGAACTCGATGTCGTCGTAGCCGACGATGGCCATGTCGGCGGGCACCCGCATGCCCCGCGCGGTCACCTCCTGCAGCACGCCGAGCGCGATCAGGTCGTTGGCGCAGAAGACGGCGGTGGGACGTTGCCGGGCGGGCAGGGCCAGCAGGTCCTCGGCGGCGCGCCGCCCGGCGGCGACGGTCAGGCTGGTGGTCGTCGCGACCCGCAGTTCGGCGCCGTCGCCGCGTTCGTCCAGCGCGGCGGCGGCCCCGGCGTGCCGTTCGGCGACCTGGGCGATGGAGAACGGGCCACCGAGGTACGCGATGCGGCGGTGGCCCTGGTCGAGCAGGTGGTCCATGGCCAGCCGGCCGCCGAGCACGTCGTCGACGGCCACCGAGCAGCGGCTGGCCCGGCCCGAGCCCCGGTCGACGAGCACCACCGGAATACCGCGGTCGATCAGCTTGTCCAGGTTGGGTTGGGAGCCGTGACGGACCGGGGTGATGAGCACTCCACGGACCCGCTGCTCCTCCAGCAGATCCAGGTGCCGGCGTTCCCGGGCGCTGTCCTCGCCGCTGTTGCAGACGACGAGCATGGCGCCGGCCTCCTCGACCGCCTGTTCGGCGCCGCGCACCACGTCGGTGAAGAACGGGTTGGCCACGTCCAGCACGACGATGGCGATGGTGCGGCTCTGTCCGGCGCGCAGTTGGCGGGCGGAGTCGTTGCGGACGTAGCCGAGCTCGGTGATGGCCTCGAGCACCCGCTGGCGGGTGGCGGGGGCGACCGTGTCGGGCCGGTTGAGCACGTTGCTCACCGTGCCGAGGGAAACGCCGGCGTGCCGGGCCACCTCTTTGATGTTCGCCGCTGCCATGGCTCCTCGACGATTGGTGCGGTGGTTGATTGCGGCCCGCGGTCGGGCGCGGGCACCCGGTCGCGGTGTTTCCCGCTGCCGTACCGGCGGGTCGGGACGGGTCCGACCGGGTGACGACCGGCAGTCTATAGCGCCTAAAACGTTTCATCCAGCCGGCAGGCGGTACCGGCGCGCCCCGGGCGCAGGCCGTAGGAGCGGTTCCGGACCCGCCGTGGAGGTCCGCTCGGGCAACAGGCGAGAAATCGCCGGGAAACTCTTGACGGTCGCGAATGCCTGCCCCTACGGTCCATGGAACAACGAATGAAACGATTCAGGAGGGGTCGGATGAACCCCGGCGCACCGGGCGCGGACGGCGCTCCCCTGCTGGCACTGGACGGCGTGACGAAGTCCTTCGGGGCCGTCGCCGCGCTGCGTGGGGTGCACCTGGCGCTGCACTCCGGTGAGGCCCACGCCCTCGTCGGGGAGAACGGGGCCGGCAAGTCGACCCTGGTGAAGATCCTGGCTGGGGCGCACGCCCCGGACTCCGGCCGGATGACCCTCGACGGCCGCCTGCTGGAACTTCGCGGCCCCGCCGACGCTCGGGCCGCCGGTATCGCCGTCATCTACCAGGAGCCGACCCTGTTCCCGGACCTCTCGGTCGCGGAGAACATCTTCATGGGCCGGCAACCACTGCGCGGCCTGCGTCGCATCGACACCCGGGCGATGAACCGCGACGCCGAGCAGCTGTTCCAGCGGCTGGGTGTCCGGATCGACCCGAGCCGGCCCGCCCGCGGGCTCTCGATCGCCGACCAGCAGCTCGTCGAGATCGCCAAGGCGCTCTCCTTCGACGCCCGCGTCCTGATCATGGACGAGCCGACCGCCGCGCTCTCCGGGGTCGAGGTGGAGCGGCTCTTCGGCGTCGCCCGGTCGCTCTGCGAACGCGGCGCCGCGGTGCTGTTCATCTCGCACCGCTTCGACGAGGTGTTCGACCTCTGCCAGCGCATCACCGTGCTGCGCGACGGGGCCTGGGTCTCCAGCGACAGCGCCGCCGACCTCACCGTCGACGAGGTGGTGCGGCGCATGGTCGGCCGGGACGTCTCCTCGCTCTATCCGAAACAGGACGCACCGCTACGCGACACCCTGCTGGAGGTGCGGGGGCTCAGCCAGGCCGGCGTCTTCTCCGACGTGTCCTTCTCCGTCCGAGGCGGTGAGATCGTCGCCCTGGCCGGGCTGGTCGGCGCCGGCCGCAGCGAGGTCGCCCGCGCCGTCTTCGGTGTCGACCGCTACGACGCCGGGGAGGTACGCGTCGCCGGCCGGGCCCTGCCGCCGGGCAGCCCGCGCAAGGCGATCGCCGCCGGCATGGCGCTCGTGCCGGAGGACCGCCGGCAGCAGGGCCTGGTCATGGAGCTGTCGGTGGAGCGCAATGTCACCCTGGCCCGCCGGCGGGCGCTGAGCCGGCTCGGCATGCTCCTCGGCGCCGCCGAGCGGGCCGAGGCCCGGCGCTGGACCCGGCGGCTGCAGGTCAAGACGTCCCGCCTCGCCGCGCCGGTGGCGACCCTGTCCGGCGGCAACCAGCAGAAGGTCGTGCTCGCCAAGTGGCTCGCCACCGAGCCGCGGATCCTGATCATCGACGAACCGACCCGCGGCATCGATGTCGGCACCAAGGCCGAGGTCCACCGGCTGCTGTCCGAACTGGCCGGCGAGGGCCTCGCGATCCTGATGATCAGTAGCGAGCTGCCCGAGGTGCTCGGCATGGCGGACCGGGTCCTGGTCATGCACGAGGGGCGCGTGGTCCGCGAGCTGCCCCGGGCCGAGGCCGACGAGACCTCCGTGATGTTCGCCGCCACCGGTCAAGGAGCGACCGCATGAGCCTCACCGACACCGGCGCGTCCGAACGGGTCGCCGACCACCCGCCGCCCGGCCCCGGCCGGCAGCGCCGCGGTCTCACCGAGCGGCTGCTCGCCGTACGGGAGCTGAGCCTGCTGATCGCGCTGGGCGCGCTGATCCTTGTCACCACCGTGCGCAACGACCGGTTCCTGAGCGCGCAGAGCATCAAGGACCTCCTGCTGGGCTGCGCGATCCTGGTGATCCTCGCGGTCGGCCAGACCCTGGTCATCGTCACCCGCAACGTCGACCTCTCCGTGGGGTCGATCCTGGGGCTGGTCGCCTTCGCCGCCGGGGAGCTCTTCCTCGCCGCGCCCGGCACTCCCTGGCCGGTCGCGCTCCTGCTCGGCGTGGCGCTGGGTGCGCTGTGCGGGGCGGTCAACGGCGGGCTGATCGCGGTGGCCAAGGTCCCGGCGCTGGTCATCACCCTGGGCACCCTCTACGCGTTCCGGGGCGTCGACTACTACTGGGCCGCCGGCCGGCAGATCAACGCCGCCGACATGCCCCGGGCATTCCTCCGGCTGGGCAACCAGACGGTGCTCGGCGTACCCGTGCTCTTCCTGGTCGCGCTGTTCGTGGTCGCCGCCGTCGGTTTCTACCTGCGCTCCTACCGCAGCGGCCGGGAGCTCTACGCGATCGGCTCCGAGCCGGCCGCCGCCCGGCTGTCCGGCATTCCGGTCGGCCGGCGGGTCTTCGCCGTCTTCGTGGCCAACGGGGCGCTCGCCGGCCTCGCCGGCGTGCTCTACGCCGCCCGGTTCGGCACCCTCGACGCCGCCGCCGGCAGCGGCCTGGAACTGCAGGTCGTCGCCGCCGCGGTGGTCGGCGGGGTGGCGATCTTCGGCGGCAGCGGCAGCGCGTACGGCGCGGCGCTCGGCGCCGTCCTGCTCACCACGATCGGCAGCTCGCTGGCCGTCCTGCGCATCGACCCGTTCTGGCAGCAGGCCGTGGTCGGCGCGCTCATCCTCGCCGCCATCGGCCTGGACCGGCTCCTAGCCCTCCGGATGGCGGCCCGGCTCAGAGGGAGAAGCGCACATGGCGCATGACAGCCTGTACGCCGCGCCGCCGTCTGGCGCGGACACCGAGCGGGAGGCGGGCCGCCTGGCCGGTCTGCGCACCGCCGTCGGCTCCTGGGACGCGGCGATCGTGGCCGCCCTGGTGGTGGCCGTGCTGCTGGCGAGCTTGTTGGTGCAGAACTTCGCCTCCGGCCGCAACGTGCAGTTCCTGCTGCTCGACCTGGTGCCGCTGGCGCTGCCCGCGCTGCCCATGACGCTGATCGTGATCACCGGAGAGATCGACCTGTCGGTGGCCAGCATGGTCGGGCTGTGCAGCACCCTGATGGGTCAGATGTGGCTGTCCACCGGGCTGTCGCTGGAGCTGATCTGCGTGCTGGTCGTGGTGATCGGCGCGGCGCTGGGCGCGGTCAACGGCGTGTTCATCACCGGGTTCGGCCTGCCGTCGCTGGCCGTGACGATCGGCACCCTCGCCCTGTACCGAGGACTGTCCTTCGTCGTCCTCGGCGACCAGGCGGTGGCCGACTTCCCGGCCAGTTGGACCGCCGCCGCGGTGCAGAACCTGCCCGGCACGTCGATCCCCGCCGCAGTCGTCCCGGTGCTGCTGCTGGCGCTGGTGTTCGGCGTCGTCCTGCACGCCACGCCGGCCGGCCGGGCGCTGTACGCCATGGGCAACAACGACGAGGCGGCGACGTTCGCCGGCGTGTCGGTGGCCCGGACGAAGTTCTGGCTTTTCGTGGTCTCCGGGGCCGTCTGCGGGCTGGTCGGGATCTTCTGGACCCTGCGCTACGCCAGCGCCCGTGGTGACAACGCCACCGGTCTGGAGCTGACCGTGGTGACCGCGGTGCTGCTCGGGGGCGTGTCGATCTTCGGGGGCCGCGGCGGGCTGCTCGGCGTGGTGGCCGGCGTCCTGCTCCTGGGTGTCCTACGCAACGCGCTGCAGCTCGCGGACGTCGACGCCAATGCGCTGACGATCGTCACCGGAACCCTGCTCATCGCCTCCGTGGTACTCCCCAACGCCGTCGCGGACGTCCGCGCCCGGCTACACCGCCGACGGCAACGCGCGCACGCGACCGCGGCGTGACCGTCTCCGCTTCCCCCATCACCTCCGAAAGGATATCGATGTCCGCGTACAGAAGAGGGCTCAGCGTCGGGGCCACCGCCCTCACCCTCACCGCGCTGCTGCTCTCCGCCGCCTGTGGCGGCACCACCCGCGAGAACTCCGGCACCGACACCGGCGGCGGCGCGCAGGCCGGCGGCACCGCCAACCCGGACGCCCAGATCAAGGAAGGACTCAAGATCGCCTTCCTGCCGAAGCAGGTGAACAATCCCTACTTCACCACCTCGGACAACGGCGGCAAGGAGGCGGTGACCGGGTTCAAGGGGAACTTCAAGGAGGTCGGCCCCTCCGAGGCCAGCGCCTCGTCGCAGGTCAGCTACATCAACACGCTGTCGCAGCAGGGCATGGACGTCATCGTGACCTCGGCGAACGACCCCAACGCGATCTGCGGCGCGCTGAACCAGGCGAAGGCGGCTGGCGCGAAGATCGTGACCTTCGACTCCGACACCAAGCCGGAGTGCCGCCAGATCTTCGTCAACCAGGTGACCGCGCAGGGCATCGCGGAGAACCAGGTCAAGCTCATCTCGCAGCAGATCGGCGGCGAGGGCGAGATCGCCATCCTCTCCGCCACCGCCAACGCGACCAACCAGAACGCCTGGATCGCGCTGATGAAGGAAGAGCTGAAGAAGCCCGAGTACAGCAAGATCAAGCTGGTCACGGTGGCGTACGGCAACGACGACGACCAGAAGTCCTTCCAGGAGATGCAGGGTCTGCTGCAGTCGTACCCCAACCTGAAGGGCGTCATCTCCCCGACCACCGTCGGTGTCGCGGCTGCCGCCCGTTACCTCAGCGGCTCGCAGTACAAGGGCAAGGTCAAGCTGACCGGCCTGGGTACCCCGAACCAGATGCGTGAGTACATCAAGGACGGCAGCGTCGACGCGTTCGCCCTATGGAACCCGGCCGACCTCGGCTACCTCGCCGCGTACGCGGGCGCCGCGCTCGCCTCCGGCCAGATCACCGGTGCCGAGGGCGACAAGTTCAAGGCCGGCAAGCTCGGCGAGTTCAGCGTCGGCAAGGACGGCGTGGTCGTCCTCGGCCCGCCCACCGTGTTCGACAAGAGCAACATCGACCAGTTCCAGTTCTGACCGCCTCCCCCTGGCGGTGCCGGCGCCCGTCGCGCCGGCACCGCCAGGGCGAGGCACCGACGGGAGAACCATGCCCCGCGTCTGCTTCACCTTGCAGGTCGATCCCGCCCGCCTCCACGAGTACCGGGCCCGGCATGCGCGCGTGTGGCCGGAGATGCTCGCCGCCCTGGCCGAGAGCGGATGGCGCGATTACTCCCTCTTTCTCCGTGCAGACGGCCTGCTCGTGGGGTTCCTGGTGACCGACGACTTCGCGGCGGCCCAGGCCGCCATGCAGGCCCGCGACGTCAACGCCCGCTGGCAGGCGGAGATGGCGTCCTTCTTCCTCAACCTCGACCAGGGCACGGCCGACCGTGCCATGCGGCCACTGGACGAGGTCTTCAACCTCGAGGCGCAGCTCGCCGCCCAGACGGGAGAAACACCATGACCCAGAACGACGCGCCGACCGACGAGGGAGTCAAGCAGGCCCTGCGCGCGCAGCGCATCGAAACCCCGTCCTGGGCGTACGCGAACTCCGGCACCCGCTTCAGGGTCTTCCCTCAGGACGGTGTGCCCCGCAACCCGTACGAGAAGATCGCCGACGCCGCGACGGTGCACCGGCTGACCGGGGTGGCACCCACGGTGGCCCTGCACATTCCGTGGGACCAGGTCGACGACTACGCCGCGCTGGCGAAGCACGCGACGGACCTGGGGGTAGCGCTCGGCGCGATCAACTCGAACGTGTTCCAGGACCCGGACTACATGCTTGGCAGCGTCACCAACCCGGACCCGCGGGTGCGACGCAAGGCGACCGACCATCTCCTCAAGTGCGTCGACGTCATGGACGCCACCGGTTCGCGCGATCTGAAACTGTGGTTCTCCGACGGCACCAACTACCCTGGCCAGGACGACATCCGCGCCCGGCAGGACCGCCTCGCCGCCGCACTGCGGGAGGTGTACGGCCGACTCGGTCCGAATCAGCGGATGCTGTTGGAGTACAAGCTGTTCGAGCCCGCCTTCTACACCACAGACGTGCCGGACTGGGGCACCGCCTACGCGCACTGCCTGGAGCTCGGGCCGAAGGCGCAGGTCGTCATCGATACCGGACACCACGCGCCGGGCACGAACATCGAGTTCATCGTGGCGTTCCTGCTGCGTGCCGGAAAGCTCGGCGCCTTCGACTTCAACTCCCGGTTCTACGCCGACGACGACCTGATGGTCGGCGCGGCGGACCCGTTCCAGCTTTTCCGCATCATGCACGAGATCGTCCGCGGCGACGCCCTGCGCCCGGAGGCCGGCATCGCGTTCATGCTCGACCAGTGCCACAACATCGAGCCGAAGATCCCCGCGATCATCCGCTCGGTGCTCAACGTGCAGGAGGCCACCGCGAAGGCATTGCTCGTCGACGCCGACGCGCTCGCCGCCGCACAGCAGGCGGGTGACGTTCTCGGCGCCAACGCGGTCCTGATGGACGCCTACAACACCGACGTGCGGCCGCTGCTCGCCGAGCAGCGCGCCGAGATGGGCCTAGACCCCGACCCGATCGCCGCCTACGTCCGATCCGGCTACTTCGAGCGCATCCGCGCCGAACGGGCCGGCGGGCAGCAGGCCGGCTGGGGCGCCTGACCACCACCCGAGAACGCATACAGGAGGCGTGAGGACGATGCATCCCGAGGTACAGGCGCTCATCGCGCGGAGCAACCGGCTCGGCGCCGACCCGACCACCACCAATTACGCCGGCGGCAACACCTCCGCCAAGGGCGAGGCCACCGATCCGGTGACCGGTGGCCCCGTCGAGCTGGTCTGGGTCAAGGGCTCGGGCGGCGACCTGGGCACGCTAACCGAGGCCGGCCTGGCCGTGCTCCGGCTCGACCGCCTCCGGGCCCTCGTCGAGGTCTACCCGGGCGTCGAGCGGGAGGACGAGATGGTCGCCGCGTTCGACTACTGCCTGCACGGGCGGGGTGGGGCTGCGCCGTCGATCGACACGGCCATGCACGGGCTGGTCGACGCCGCACATGTCGACCACCTGCACCCCGACGCCGGCATCGCGATCGCCACCGCCGCCGACGGGCCCGAGTTGACCAAGGAGATCTTCGGCGACCGGGTGCTGTGGGTGCCGTGGCGGCGGCCCGGTTTCCAGCTCGGCCTCGACATCGCCGCCGTCGCGCAGGCCAACCCGCAGGCGATCGGCGTCATCCTCGGCGGGCACGGCATCACCGCCTGGGGGGCGACCAGCGAGGAGTGCGAGCGCAACTCGCGGGAGATCATCCGCTGCGCGCAGGCGTACCTGGACGAGCGGGGCCGGCCCGAGCCGTTCGGCCCGGTGATCCCCGGCTACGAGCCGCTGCCGCCCGACGAGCGGCACGTCCGGGCGGCGGCGCTGGCGCCGGTCATCCGGGGTCTGGCGTCGACGGACCGCGCCCAGGTCGGGCATTTCACCGACAGCGACGCGGTGCTCGACTTCGTCGCCCGCGAACGGCACCCCGCGCTCGCCGCGCTCGGCACCTCCTGCCCGGACCACTTCCTGCGTACCAAGGTCCGCCCGATGGTGCTCGACCTGCCGGCGAGAGCCCCGCTCGACGAGGCGGTCGCCCGGCTCAAGGAACTGCACGCCGCCTACCGCGACGACTACCGCGCCTACTACGAGCGGCACGCCACTCCGGACAGCCCGCCGATGCGCGGCGCCGACCCGGCCATCGTCCTCGTGCCCGGAGTGGGCATGTTCAGCTTCGGGGCCAACAAGCAGACCGCCCGGGTCGCCGGCGAGTTCTACGTCAACGCCATCAACGTCATGCGCGGCGCCGAGGTGGTGTCCAGCTACGCGCCCATCGACGAGGCCGAGAAGTTCCGCATCGAGTACTGGGCTCTCGAAGAGGCCAAGCTGACCCGCATGCCCAAGCCGAAACCCCTCGCCACCCGGATCGCCCTGGTCACCGGCGCCGGCTCCGGCATCGGCCGGGCCATCGCCCACCGCCTCGCCGCCGAGGGCGCCTGTGTGGTCGTCACCGACCGGGACACCGCCGCAGCCGAAAGGGTCGCCGGTGAGCTGGGCGGGCCGGACGTCGCGGTGGCCGTACCGGTGGACGTCACCGACGCCGAGGCGGTGGCCGTCGCGGTCCGCGCGGCGGTGCTCGCCTACGGCGGCCTGGACCTGGTGGTCAACAACGCCGGGCTGTCGCTGTCCAAGTCGCTGCTGGAGACGACCGAGGCGGACTGGGACGTGCAGCACGACGTGATGGCCAAGGGCTCCTTCCTGGTCTCGCGGGAGGCCGCCCGGGTCCTCATCGATCAGGGGATGGGCGGCGACATCGTCTACATCTCCAGCAAGAACTCGCTGTTCGCCGGCCCGAACAACGTCGCCTACGGCGCCGCCAAGGCCGACCAGGCGCACCAGGTCCGCCTGCTCGCCGCCGAACTCGGCGGCCACGGCATCCGGGTCAACGGCGTGAACCCCGACGGGGTGGTGCGCGGCTCCGGCATCTTCGCCGGCGGATGGGGCGCCCAGCGCGCCGCCGTCTACGGGGTGCCGGAGGAGAAGCTGGGCGAGTTCTACGCCCAGCGCACGCTGCTCAAGCGGGAGGTACTGCCCGAGCACGTGGCCAACGCCGTCTTCACGCTCACCGGCGGCGACCTGTCCCACACGACGGGTCTGCACATCCCCGTGGACGCCGGCGTCGCCGCGGCCTTCCTCCGCTGACCCGGCCTGATGCGGGATGAGGGCGACGATGCTCGTGGAGAATCCGGTGCTCGACGAGGAGGACCTTCGGCTGCTGCGGTTGCTGGCGACGGGGGTGCCGCTGGAGACGGTGGCGCGCCGGTCGGGGATGTCCGAACGGACCGTGCGCCGACGGATACGGGCCATCTGCGACCGGCTCGGCGTGACCGCCTCGATTCAGGCGGTCGTGTGGGCAGCTCGGCGGGGGATGCTGTGAGCAGCGTCCACCTCGCCGCCGTGGACCTGGGCGCGTCCAGCGGCCGGGTCATGCTCGCCCGCGTCGGACCAGGCCACCTGGAGCTGGCCGAGGTGCACCGAGTTCCCAACGAACCCGTGCGGGTCGGGAACACCTTGCACTGGGACATCCTCGCCCTCTATCGGGGCATCCTCGACGGCCTGCGCGCCGCCGGGCCGGTGACCAGCATCGGCGTCGACTCCTGGGCCGTCGACTACGGGCTGCTCGACGCCTCCGGCGCGCTGCTCGGCAACCCGGTGCACTACCGGGACAGCCGCACCGACGGGGTGGCCGAACGGATCGCCGAACAGCTGGGCGAGGAACGGCTCTACACGACCACCGGCCTGCAGCAACTGCCGTTCAACACGCTCTACCAGCTCGCCGCCGCGGCCAGCACGCCGCAGCTGGACATCGCCCGCCGGCTGCTGCTGATCCCGGACCTCATCGCGTACTGGCTCACCGGTCAGCTCGGCGCCGAGATCACCAACGCCTCGACGACCCAGCTGTACGACCTGCGCCGGCGGGCCTGGGCCACCGGCCTGATGGCCGACGCGGGCATCCGCAGCGAGCTGTTCCCGCCGCTGCGCGAGCCGGGCACCCGGATCGGCCCGGTCCTGCCCGACCTGGGTCTGCCCGGCTCGCCGCAGGTGGTGGCCGTGGGTTCGCACGACACCGCCTCGGCGGTGGTGGGCGTGCCGGCGGCGGGGGACCACTTCGCCTACATCTCCTGCGGCACCTGGTCCCTGGTGGGAGTCGAACTCGACGCCCCGGTGCTCACCGAGGCGAGCCGGCAGGCCAACTTCACCAACGAATCCGGCGTCGACGGCACGATCCGCTACCTGCGCAACGTGATGGGTCTGTGGCTGCTGCAGGAATCGCTGCGTACCTGGGGTAGCCCCGACCTGCCCGATCTGCTGCGGCGGGCGGCCCTCGAACCGGCCTTCCGCTCCGTCGTGGACCCGGACGACCCGACGTTCCTGCCGCCCGGCGACATGCCCGCGGGCATCGCCGACGCGTGCCGGCGTGCCGGCGAATCGGTACCCGCCACCCCGGCCGCCACCGTCCGCTGCATCATCGACAGCCTCGCCCTGGCGCACCGGCGGGCCGTCCGCCAGGCGCAGCAGCTCTCCGGCCGGCATGTCGACGCCGTGCACATCGTCGGCGGCGGCGCCCGTAACGAACTGCTGTGCCAGCTCACCGCCGACGCCTGCGGACTGCCGGTGCTCGCCGGGCCGGTCGAGGCCACCGCGCTCGGCAACGTTCTGGTACAGGCCCGCGCCGCCGGTGTCATCGGCGCCGACCTGGCCGCCCTGCGGGCCGTGCTGCGCGAGACCCAGCACATCGTGCGGTACGAGCCGCGCGGCGACGAGGCGGTCTGGCGGGCCGCCGAGACCAGGATGGGTGGGTGAACATGCGCATCGCCCTGTTCGTGACCTGCCTCGCCGACACTCTCTTTCCCGAGGCGGCGAAGGCGACGGTGCGGTTGTTGGAGCGTCTGGGGCATGAGGTGGTGTTCCCGGCCGATCAGACGTGCTGCGGGCAGATGCACGTGAACACCGGTTACCCGGACGAGGCGTTGCGGCTGGTGCGCCGGCATGTGCGGGTGTTCGCCCCGTATGACGTGGTGGTCGTCCCGTCCGGCTCCTGCGTCGCTTCGGTGCGGCACCAGCACGCGATGGTGGCCCGCCGGGCCGGCGACGAGCGGTTGGCCGTTCGGGCGGAGGAGGTTGGCCGGCGCACGTACGAGTTGTCGGAGTTGCTGGTCGACGTGTTGGGGGTGACGGATGTGGGGGCGTACTACCCGCATCGGGTGACCTATCACCCGACCTGTCATTCGTTGCGGATGCTGCGGGTGGGGGATCGGCCGTTGCGGTTGCTGCGTGCGGTGCGGGGTTTGGATCTGGTGGACCTGCCGCAGGCGGAGCAGTGTTGCGGGTTCGGTGGGACGTTCGCGGTGAAGAACGCGGACACCTCCACGGCGATGCTGGCGGACAAGATGCGTCATGTGTTGGCGACGCGGGCTGATGTGTGTACGGCGGGGGATGCGTCGTGCCTGATGCACATCGGTGGTGGCCTGTCCCGGCTGAGGGCGGGGGTGCGTACGGTGCATCTGGCGGAGATCCTGGCCAGCACGGAGGGCTCGGAGACGGCGGGGGAGCGGGACCGGTTGGAGGTGCGATCGTGAGCCGCACGTTTCTGGGCATGCCGGCGACGGCGCCGCGCGGGGTGGGGCACCTGCGTGGCGACGAGCCGTTCCCCGTGGCGGCCCGGCGGGCGTTGGGTGACGCGCAGCTGCGCCGCAACCTGCGCCACGCCACCACCACCATCCGAGCCAGGTCGGGGGCGGTGATCGACGAGGTGCCGGACTGGGCGGAGCTGCGTGCCGCCGGATCGGCGATCAAGGCCGACACCATGGCCCGTCTGCCGGAGCTGCTCGAACAGTTGGAGGCGGCGGTCACCGCGGCCGGTGGCACCGTGCACTGGGCGGCCGACGCGGTCGAGGCGAACCGGATCGTGACCGAGCTGGTGGCCGCGACCGGCAGCGACCGGGTCATCAAGGTCAAATCGATGGCGACCCAGGAGATCGGCCTCAACGAGGCGCTGGAGGCGGCCGGGATCGAACCGGTGGAGACCGACCTGGCCGAGCTGATCGTGCAGCTCGGCCGGGACCGGCCCAGCCACATCCTGGTGCCGGCGATCCACCGCAACCGGGCGGAGATCCGGGAGATCTTCCGGCGGGAGATGCCCGACGTCGACCCCGGGCTGACCAACGAGCCGGCGGCCCTGGCCGCCGCCGCCCGCCGCTACCTGCGCCGGATTTTCCTGAGCAGCCGGGTAGCCGTGTCCGGGGCGAACTTCGGTGTCGCCGAGACCGGCACCCTTGCGGTGGTGGAGTCCGAGGGCAACGGACGGATGTGTCTCACCCTCCCGGAGACCCTGATCACCGTGATGGGCATCGAGAAGGTCATCCCCAGCTGGGCGGACCTCGGGGTGTTCCTGCAACTGCTGCCGAGGGCGTCGACCGGGGAACGGATGAACCCGTACACCTCGATGTGGACCGGGGTCACCCCCGGCGACGGGCCGCAGCAGGTGCACCTGGTACTGCTGGACAACGGCCGCAGCGCGGTGCTCGCCGACGAGGTCGGCCGGCAGGCGCTGCACTGCATCCGCTGCTCCGCCTGCCTCAACGTCTGCCCGGTCTACGAGCGCACCGGCGGGCACGCCTACGGGTCGGTCTACCCGGGGCCGATCGGGGCGGTGCTGTCCCCCCAGCTGACCGGGGTCGCCGACAACGCCTCCCTGCCGTATGCCTCATCGCTCTGCGGCGCCTGCTACGACGCCTGCCCCGTGATGATCAACATTCCGGAACTGCTGGTCCACCTGCGCAGCCAAGCCCCCCACCCACGCGCCGAAGCGGCGGTGATGGCCGCGGCCGCGTACACGATGGACCACCCGGCGCTGTACGCGGCCGCGCAGCGGGCCGCGGGCCTGGCCCGGGTCGCCGGCCGCGCCCTGCCCCCACCGCTGAACGGCTGGACCAGCAGCCGCGACCTGCCGCAGCCGCCATCGCAGACCTTCCGCCAGTGGTGGGCCGAGCGGTGAACTCACGCCAGCTTGTCCTCGGCCGGATCCGCGCCGCCCTCGGCGACACCCCGGCGACACCGGTCGATGTCCCACGCGAGTACCGGCCCGCCGGCTCCGCCGCCGTCGACCTCGACCTGCTGGTCCACCGGCTGACCGACTACCGGGCCACCGTCCACCGGTGTGCCGACGGCGAGGTCGCACAGGTGATCGACCGGTTCCTCGGCGGCCGGCGCATCGTGATCCCGCCCGGACTGCCCCGGCACTGGCTGCCCGACACCGTTGCCGCGGTGATCGACGAGAACCTCACCGCGGAGCAGATCGCCGCCGTCGACGGGGTCGTCACGGCGGCCGCCGTGGCCGTCGCCGAAACCGGCACCATCGTCCTCGACGCCGACCCGGACCAGGGCCGCCGGATCATCAGCCTGCTGCCCGACGTGCACGTCTGCGTGTTGCGGGCCGACCAGGTCGTCGCCAGTGTGCCGGACGCCCTCGCCCGGGTTGCTCCGCACCGGCCGCTGACCTGGATCAGCGGGCCCTCCGCCACCAGTGACATCGAACTCAACCGGGTCGAGGGCGTCCACGGGCCCCGACAGCTGCACGTCGTGATACTTCCCCCCGCTTAGTAGATCGATGGGGAAAGGGGAGCCGCGGTCAGCCGATGCTGACCCGGACCGGTTCGCCGTCCGGGGCCCGGACGGTCAGGGTGGCCCGACCGTCGGCGACGGTCACCTCGCCCCGGTCGGCGCGTACCGGCCGGTTGGTGGCGAAGACCGCGACATCCTCGGCCTGGGTCGGCCGGAGCAGCACCTCCGAGCCGTTCCGGGCGACCAGTTCGCAGCTGCTCTCCAGCAGCGTGGCCGGCCCGACGCGGACCCCGGCGGGCAGCATCAGTCCGGCGCGGGCGCCGATCCGCAGCCGCCGGCCGGACAGTACGGGCTCGCCCCGGTGCCACAGGCCGAACTCGATCGCCGACGGCGCGACGTTGACCAGGTGCAGCAGCCGCTGGCCGGAGCGGTCCACGGTCGAGGTGAGCAACAGCCCGGTTTCGCCTGCGTCGTGCCGGAGCCGGGGCCGTACCCCGAGCCGGTCCAGCGCCGCTCGCCAGAAGTCCAGGTGGCACGGGTAGTCGGTGGCGATCACCACGGCCAGGCCGGCGCCCACGGTCACCTCGGCGCCGCACGCCCGGCCGGAGCCGACCTCGGTGAGCAGCCGTTCACCGGACCCGGTGAGCAGTTGGGCGTAGCCGACCCGGACTTCGGCAGGGCCGGCTGCCCAGTCGCGGCCCACCACCGACGGGAAGTAGTGCGGGCCGCCCTCCAGCCAGCCGTCCGCCCGCAGCCCGAGTGCGTCGGCCAGCAGGGTGCACGGCGTGCCGTCGTGGTCGCGGGTTGGCAGCGGTCCGTGCAGCAGCAGCCGGCCGCCGGCCCGCAGATGGTCGACCAGCCGCTGCTGGACGTCCGAACCGAGGGTGGGGGCGGTGGCCAGCACCAGCACCGGCGGGGCGCCGCCCGGCGCCGGAGCCTGCAGGTCCACCGCGGGGAACGAGTAGCCGGCGAGCAGCAGCGCCCGTGCCAGCACGTCCCGCGAGCCCATGCCGCGGAACCGTTCCAGCTCGGCGACCTGCTCCGCCCGGTTGGTGGACGCCGGGTGGTGGTACTCGGTCAGGTAGTGGTCGGGAACGAAGCCGAGGGCGAACCCGTCGTGTTCCTCGTCGCCGTCGGCGAGCAGGTCGGCCACCCCGCGTACGGCGTGCAGCGCCCGTCGGGCCGCGGGGTACGTCGGGTTGAGGCGGCCATCCGGGTCAACCGGGGCGGCGAAGCCGTGCCGCTCACCGGTGAACGCGATCCGGTCGTTGCCGTCGCCGACCGGCTCGGCCAGCAGCGGGTTGTGGCCGCCGGCGAACAGGTAGAGGTTGAGCAGCCGGTTGCCCTGCGCCACGCACAGCCGGGTCTTCAGGTCAATCGCCTCGGGCGGGTACAGCGTCGACAGGTCCTCACCGTAGTCGCCGTTGCCGGCCTCGAACTCCAGGCAGGTCAACGGCTGATCGCCGTCGTGCGCGGCGGCCAGGAACGCGTTGGACACGTACAGGTCGGCGACGTTGGTGACGGTGAGGTCGCCGAGGTAGTAGTCCGAGCCGGAGGTGAGCTGCGGCTGCCCACGGTACGACTCCATGAGCTGGCTGATCCCGATCGGGAAGGTGCGCCCCCGCCCGCCGCCGGTGCCGTGCACGTTGACCAGGAACGGCACCCCGGTCACCCCGTACCGCTCAGCGCCGGCCCGCAGCGCCGTCACGTACCGGCGGTAGCGGTCCCGCATGTAGCGGCCCAGGTCGTCGTGCAGCGCCAGGGACCGCTCCTCGCCCGGGGTACGCAGGGCGGCGGCCCACGCCGGCGGATCGGTCGGGTCGGCGCCGATGCGCGCCGCGGCGGCGTCCTTGCCGTACCGCTCGACGGCCCACCGGGCCAGGTCGGCGCAGAGCCCGTCGGTGAGGTCGGGGGAGTTGGTCACCCAGGACAGCATCCCGATCTCGTTGTCCAGCTGGACCGCCACCACCGGGCCGCCGCGTGGCGCGAGGCGCTCCGCGATCAGCGGCATCACCTGCGCGTACCAGCCGTCGGCCGCGGCGAGGAACTCCGGCGCCAGATAGTCGATGGTGCGGGTACTGGTCGGCGCGCCGTCCCAGGTGGTCGGCAGCAGGTGCGGGTGCTCGTCGTACACCCGATAGGGAATGCCCTCGTTCTTGACCTCCGCCATGATGAACGGCCCGGGACGCACCACCGCCCGCAGCCCGCGCTGGTGCGCGAGGTCGAGGAAGCCGGCCAGGTCGCGTTGCTCGTGGGTGCGCCCAGTCAGGTCGACCGAGCCGTTCGGCAGTTCGTGCCACAGCCACGGCACGTACGTGGCGACGGTGTCGCCGCCGCAGTCGCGGAGCCGGTCGAGCCGGTCCGCCCAATCGGCCCGGGCGAGGCGGAAGTAGTGCACCTCACCGGCGAGCAGCAGTTCGGGGCGGCCGTCGACGAGGATCCTGCGATCCCGGAGTAGCACTTCTGACATATGGGGCAGAGCTCCTCACGCCGGAGATTGTGGATCTGAGACTTGTGAACTTCGTCTCGGCTGCCTATGGTCGCTGAAACCGGTTTCTGTTAACCGCACGTTACGGATCGAGGGAGCGATGAGCAACAGCCGCATGACGGTTCGCGAGATCGCCAAGCTCGCCGGCGTCTCCGTGGCCACCGTCTCCCGGGTCTCCAACGGCACCGGTCAGGTCTCCGACGAGATGCGCTGCCGGGTGCTGGAGGCGATCGAAAAGCACGGATACCGTCCGGGCCATCTCGGCCGCGCCCTGGCCGCCGGCCGGCACGGCGCCCTCGGCCTGGTCTTCCCCGGCCTGTCCGGCCCGTACTTCACCGAACTGATCCAGGGCTTCGAGTCCGAGGCGGTGCCGTCCCGGGCCAGCGTGCACATCCTCTGCACGCACCTGCGCTCCGACTCGGACGACCAGGTGCTGGAGATGGGCCGCCGGGTGGACGGCGTGGCCGTCATCGGCGGCACCATCTCCGACGACGCGCTGCTCCGGCTCGCCGAGATGGTCCCGGTGGTGGTGGTCGCCGGCGAGGGACCGGGCGACATCGCCTCGGTACGCGCCGAGAACCCCGGTAGCATGGCGGCGCTCACCCGGCACCTGCTCGCCGACCACGACCTGCGCGACCTGGTCTTCGTCGGCAACCCGGAGGGCTCGCCCGACGTCAGCGAGCGCTGGGCCGGCTTCCGGCAGGCGCACCACGACCTGGGCATCGCCCCGCCCAACGAGCCGGTCGCGATCGGCCTGCAACAGGCCGACGGGGTGCTCGCCGCCGAGCGGCTGCTGGGCGGCGACAACCCGCGGCCCGGCGGGGTGGTCTGCGCCAACGACGAGGCCGCCCTCGGCGTACTGGTCGGCGCCCTCGGCCGGGGCCTGCGGGTGCCGCAGGATCTGGTCATCACCGGCTTCGACGACGTGCCGGCGGCCGCCATCGTCACCCCCGCCCTGACCACCGTCCGGCAACCCGTCCGCGAGTTGGCCGCCGAGGCGGCCCGGCTGATCCTGCGTGCCGTTGACCAGCCCGGCAGTACCCCCGAGGGCAGCCTCGTGCTGCCCACCGAACTCGCCCTGCGCAGCAGTTGCGGCTGCCCGGCGAACCCCCTGACTGGAGGTACCCGCAAGTGAGAAGATCCACGATCATCCGCGCCGTCGCGCTCGCCACGGCCGCCACCCTGGCGGTTGGGGGGTGCACCGGCACCGAGCAGCAGTCCTCCGGAGGCACCGACGGCCGCGTCGCCTTCCTCGACTACGGCGATTTCGGCGGCGGCAGCAACCCGCAGGCCAACTACAACCCGTACCTCGACGCCACCCGACTCGGCGCGACGGATTACGTCTTCGAGCAGCTCATCGTGTACGACAAGTTCGCCTGCGAGGCGAAGCCGTGGTTGGCCACCGAGTACGCGTGGAAGGACCCCAAGACGCTGGTCTGGACGCTGCGCGATGGGGTGAAGTGGAACGACGGCAAGCCGTTCACCGCCGACGACGTGGTGTTCACCTACGAGCTGCTCAAGCAGCACAAGGCGCTGGACACCACGGGAATCTGGCGCTACCTCGGCGCGGTCCAGGCCACCGACCCGAAGACCGTCACGATGACCTTCACCGAGCCGGGCGCCGCCGCGTTCACCCTGTTCGGCGAGATCAAGATCGTGCCCAAGCATGTCTGGTCCGGTGTGCCCGATCCGGTGACCTTCACCAACGCCGAGAAGCCGGTGGGGACCGGGCCGTTCACCGTCAAGGCGTTCAACCCGCAGCAGCTCACCCTGGGCCGCAACCCGGACTACTGGCAGGCCGACAAGGTGCGGGTCGACGAGATCCGGTTCCACAAGGCCGACGGCGGCGGCCAGGTCGACCAGCTCAAGCTCAGCCGTGGCGAGTACGACCACAACGCGATGTTCGTGCCGGACATCAAGAAGGCCTACGTGGACCGGGACCCGGAGCACAACCACTACTGGTACCCGCCGGGCGGCTCGATCAGCTTCTACATGAACCTCACCAAGGTGCCGTTCAACGACACCGCCTTCCGCAAGGCGCTGCTGACCGCGTTCAACCGGCAGGAGATCGCCGACAAGGCCCAGCTCGGGTACGTCAAGCCGGCCAGCCAGACCGGGCTCGTGGTGCCCGGCCAGGCCGACTGGATCTCCAAGGACATCCCGGACCAGGGCGTCCTGGGCTTCGACGCGGCCAAGGCCGACGCGGCGCTGGCGGCCGCCGGCTACCGCAAGAACGGCCAGGGCAAGCGGCTCGGCAAGGACGGCAAGCCGATCGCCTTCACGTTCCGGACCCCGGGTGAGTGGACCGACTGGGTGCAGGCCGGCAAGATCATCGTCGGTAACCTGACCGCGCTCGGCTTCGACGTGCGCCAGGAAGGCCCGACGCCCGAGACGTACGAGGCCGACCGGGCCGCCGGCAACTACGACACCCTGCTCGGCGTACACGGTGGAAGCTGCAACATGTTCCGCAACTTCCAGGAGCCGCTGGCCAGCGACCAGTCCGCGCCGATCGGCCAGAAGGCGGCGAGCAACTTCGTCCGGTGGAACGACCCGCGTACCGACCAGCTCATCGACACGCTGCGTACCGCAACCGACGAGTCCGCGCAGAAGGCCGCAGTCGCCGACCTGACCAAGGTGATGGTCGACGAGGTGCCGATGATCCCGCTCTGGTACGGCGCCAAGTGGTTCCAGTACCGCACCGCTCGGGCGGTGGGCTGGCCCAGCGAGGAGAACCCGTACGCCGCGCCGGGCGACAACCTGCTGATCATCACGAACCTCAAGCCCGCGACCGCAGCTAAGTAACTCCCCGGCCGGCCGGCGCCACCCCGCGCCGGCCGGCCCCCGCACCAGGGAGGACCCGGTGGCCTACTTCGCCAGGCGTTTCGCCTTCTTCCTCGCCACCCTGTGGGCGGCGGTGACGCTCAACTTCCTCATCCCCCGACTGCAACCCGGCGACCCGGCCGAAGCCATCGTGTCTCGGATCAGCGGCAAGGGCCAGACAGTCGACCCGGCCCAGCTCGAGGCCGTCCGGACCATGCTCGGGGTGCCCGGCGGCAACCTTCTCGAGCAGTACGTGCGGTACCTCGGCGCGGTGTTCAGCGGCGACTTCGGGGTCTCCTACAGCTACTTCCCGTACTCGGTGACCCACATGATCGGCCAGGCGCTGCCGTGGACGCTGGTGCTGGTCGGGGTGACCCAGATCCTGTCGTTCGTCATCGGCACGCTGCTCGGCACCTGGGCCGCGTACCGGCGCAACACCCGGGTCGACTCGGTGATCACGCTCGGCTCCACGTTCGTCGGCACCCTGCCGTTCTTCTGGATCGCCCTGCTGCTGATCTACGTCTTCGCGATCACCCTGCGGTGGTTCCCCGAGCGCGGCGGCTACGGCGGCGGCAGCAGTCCCGGCTGGGACTGGCTGTTCATCTCGGACGCCTTCCAGCACAGCGTGCTGCCCGGCCTGGCGTTGCTGATCACCGGCCCGATCGGGTGGATCATCGGGATGCGCAACAACATGGTGCAGAGCCTCGGCGAGGACCACGCCCGGCTGGCCGTCGCCCGCGGCCTGCCGGAGCGCCGCATCGCGATCACCTACGGCGCGCGCATCGCGATCCTGCCCAACGTCACCGGCTTCGCCATCGCGCTGGGCAGCATCCTCGGCGGCACCGTGCTGGTGGAGACGGTGTTCAACTATCCCGGCATGGGCCGGCTGCTGCTCGAGTCCGTGTCCAACAAGGACTTCCCGCTGATGCAGGCGATCTTCCTGTTCACCACGATCGGGGTGCTGGTCGCCAACTTCCTGGCCGACATCCTGTACGGCTTCCTCGACCCCCGCGTGCGGAAGGCGGAAAAGTCATGAGCACCCCCGCTCCCGCCGTACCCACCCCCGGCCGGGACACCGAGTCCCTCCAGGTCGCCGCAGTCGAGCTGGGCCGGCGTAGCGGGACGCCCGGCCGGCTACCGGGCCGCCTGGGCCGGCCGCCCGGCTGGTTCGTCATCCTCTGGCGCAACCGCAAATGCCGGATCGGCCTCCTCATCCTGGCCGGATTCGTCCTGGTGGCCCTCTTCGCCCCGGTGCTGGCGCCATACGACCCCCGGGCCGACGAGTATCCGACCTCGCTCGGCCCAACCAGCGACCACTGGCTGGGCACCACCGTCCAGGGCGAGGACGTCTTCTCGCAGCTCGTCGTGGGCGCCCGCACCTCACTCATCGTCGGCCTGGCGGCCGGCCTGCTCTCCACGCTGATCGGGCTGGTGATCGGGCTGACCGCCGGCTACCTGGGCGGCTGGGTCGACGAGATCCTCTCGTTCCTGATCAATCTCGGTCTGGTGGTGCCCGCGCTGCCGCTGATGGTCACCCTCGCCGCGTACTCTCCGGTGCACGGCCTGTGGCTGATCATCTTCGTGATCAGCGTGACCGGCTGGGCGTACGGCGCCCGGATCAAGCGCTCGCAGATCATCACCCTGCGCACCCGCGACTACATCACCGCGGCCCGGTTCGCCGGCGACGGCACCGCCCGGATCATCGCCCGGGAGATCGTGCCGAACATGACCTCGCTGATCGTGGTCGGTTTCATGGGCGCCGCCCTGGCCGCCATCGGCGGCGAGGCCGGCCTGGCCTTCCTCGGCCTCGGCGACCCGCTCACGGTCAGCTGGGGGACCATGCTCAACCAGGCCAGCCTGGGCGGCGCCATGATCACCGGGCAGTGGGCCTGGCTGATCGCCCCCGGTCTGGCACTGGCCCTGCTCATCACGTCGTTCACCCTGATCAACTTTGGGATCGACGCGCTCAGCAACCCTCACCTTCGGGAGGACTAGTGGCTGACCTGCTCGAGGTAGACCAGCTGTCGGTGACGTACACACCGCGGGACCAGCCGGCCGTGCGGGCGGTCCGGGACCTCTCGTTCACCATCGCCGACGGCGAGTTCGTGGGGCTGCTCGGCGAGTCCGGCTGCGGCAAGTCCACACTGGGCAACGCGCTGCTGCGGCTGCTGTCGCCGCCCGCTCGAATCAGCGGCGGGCGGGTGCTGTTCGACGGCGCCGACCTGGCCACCCTGGACAGCCGCCGGCTCCGCGAGCTGCGCTGGACCAACCTGTCCACGGTGTTCCAGAGCAGCATGAACTCGCTCAATCCGGTGATCCGGGTACGCGAGCAGTTCGCCGACACGTTCGCCGCGCACCGGGTCACCGACGACCTGGACACCCGGGCCTCGGAGCTGATGGAGCTGGTCTCCCTGGACCGGCGGGTGCTGCGCGCCTTCCCGCACGAACTCTCCGGCGGCATGAAGCAGCGCGTCGCGCTGGCCCTCGCGCTGGCGCTGCGGCCGAAGCTGGTGCTGCTCGATGAGCCGACCACCGGGCTGGACGTCGTGGTGCAGCGCAGCATCCTCGACCGGCTCGCCGAGCTGCGCCGGGAACTCGGCTTCGCGGTGCTGTTCATCAGCCACGACCTGGGCGCCGTGCTGCAGATGGCGGACCGGGTGCTGGTGATGTACGCGGGTGAGCTCGTCGAGGACCGGCCGGCCGGCGAGCTGCGCAGTGACCCGCGGCATCCGTACACTCGCGGGCTGCTCGGATCGTACGCCGATCCGCGGCTGCCCGAGGTGCGGATCACCTCCATCCCGGGCCGGCCGCCGGACCTGTCCGTGGAACACTCCGGCTGCCTGTTCACCCCCCGCTGCCCGTACGCCGAGGACACCTGCGCGGGCACCCATCCCGCCCTGCTGCCCGACCACGGCGGCCTGGTTCGCTGTCTGGTGGCGCAGGGCGACCGGCTGCCCGCGACACCGCCCGGACCGCTCACCGGCGCGACCGTCGATCCGGCCTTCCTGGCCACTGGCGGTTCCGAGGTGGCCAGCGTGCCCCCCGGTGCCGTGGGCGCGACCGGTGTCGGGTCGCCCGGCGCCGCCGATGCCGAGTCGGCCGTCGGGACGTCGAGTGCTGTCGATGGCGGGTTACCCGGTGCCGGCGAGACGGGCCCGGTGCTGGTGGTCGACGACGTACACAAGCGCTACACCACCCGCAAGGGGCTGCGCACCAGCACCGTCAACGCGGTCAGCGGGGTGTCCCTGGCGCTGCGCCGCGGCCGGGTCACCGCGCTGGTCGGGCAGAGTGGCAGCGGCAAGACCACCATCGCCCGGCTGGTCACCGGCATCGAGCGGCCCACCACCGGTACGGTGCGGTTCACCGGCGGTGGGAACGGGGACGGCGACCCGATTCGGGTGGACCGGTTGCGTGGCCGGGCGCTGCGCGACTACCGCCGGCACGTGCAGATGGTGTTCCAGGACCCGTTCGCCGCGCTCAATCCCACCCGGACGGTGGCGTACGCGTTGTCCCGACCGCTGGTCAACTACGCCGGCCTGCGCGGCGGCGCGGTGCGCGAGCGGGCGGCGGAGCTGCTGGAAAACGTCGGACTTTTCCCGGCCGGGCAGTTCCTCGACAAGCTGCCGCACCAGCTCTCCGGCGGCCAGCGGCAGCGGGTGGTCATCGCCCGGGCGCTCGCCCCGGATCCGGAAATCCTGATCGCCGACGAGCCGATCTCCATGCTCGACGTGTCGATCCGCGCGGAGATCCTGGAGCTGCTCGCCGACCTGGTCCGTACCCGCCGGCTGGCCATGCTCTACATCACCCACGACCTGCTCAGCGCCCGACTGCTCGCCGACGAGGTGCTGGTACTCAATCGGGGTGAGCTGGTGGAGCGCGGCCCCACCGCCGAGGTGATCGGAGCCCCCCGCGACGACTACACCAAACTCCTGCTCGACTCGATCCCCCGGGTGTAGGACGGCACACGGCGTCCGGCTGCGGCCGTACGTGTCAGCTGCGGTCGTACCCCTCAGGCCGAGTGGCAAGCCACCGGTCGCGGAGGCGTCAGCGGAGCCAGGCCGTGCAGCGCGGCGGCAGCCATCCGTCGCTGAGCGGGGCGCTGGCCAGCAGCACCCGATCCCCGTACCGGCGCCACGGCACCGGCCGGTCACCCAGGTTGGCCAGGCACACTGGACCGTCCGGGCCGCGCCGGAAGGCCAACACCCCGTCCGGTCCGTGCCCGCCGCCGTCCGAGCCAGCCAACCAGCACAGCTCCGCGGGCCGGCCGCGCCATTCGGCGGTACGCAGCCGCAGTGCCGCCCGGGTCAGCGCCAGCGTCGAGGCCGGATCGGCCGCCTGCCGGTCCACCGCGTACCCGCCCCAGCCGTCCGGCTGCGGCAGCCAGGGCTCCACCCTCGGCGGCGCGAACCCGTACGGCGGTGGCCCGTCGGTCCACGGCAGCGGCACCCGGGCGCCGTCCCGCCCCCGGTCCGCCCCGCCGGAGCGGCGGAACACCGGGTCGCGGATGGCATCGTCGGGCAGCTCCACCTCGGGCAGCCCGAGCTCGTCCCCGGCGTACAGGTAGACCGAGCCGGGCAGGGCGAGCATCAGCAGCAGCACGGCCCGGGAACCGCCCGCGCCCCACCGGCTCGCCGCCCGGCGTACGTCGTGGCTGCCGTGCACCCAGGTCGGCAGCCGGCCGTGCCGGAGCGTCGCGGCCAGCAGCGCGTCCACCCCGACCCGCCACGTCGCCGCGTCCAGCGGCCAGAACAGCGGATCCATGGCGAACGCCTGCCCCAACTCGTCCGGGCGCAGGTACGGGCCCAGCACCTCCGGCCCACCCCAGGTCTCGGCCACCCCGAGCCGGTCACCGGGATACCTGGCGAGCACCCGGGCCCAGCGCCGGTAGATCGCGTGCACCCCGTCCCGGTCGCTGTACGGCGCCGGATCGCCGGATCGCCACCCGGCCGGCAGGTCCGGATATTCGGCATCCTTGACCAGCGACCCGGCCGCGTCGAACCGTACCCCGTCCACCCCGCGGTCCAGCCAGAACCGCAGCGTCGCCTCGGCGTCGGCGGCCACCTCCGGATGGTCGTGCCGCAGGTCGGGCTGCTGCGCGTCGAACAGGTGCAGGTACCACTCGCCGTCGCCGAACGGGCTCCACGCCGGACCGCCGAAGATGGACGGCCAGTTGGTCGGTGGACGCTCGCCGGCCGGTCCGCGTCCCGGGCGGACATGGAACCGGTGGCGCTCGGCCGAGCCGGGGCCGGCGGCACGCGCCGCCCGGAACCACGGATGCCCGGCCGACACGTGGTTGAGCACCAGATCCACCACGACCCGCAGTCCCAGCGCGTGCGCCTCGGCGAGCAGCCCGTGGACGTCGGCGAGGGTGCCGAACCGGGAGTCGACGGCCCGGTGGTCGAGCACGTCGTACCCGGCGTCGTGATCGGGGGACGGGTAGAACGGCGTGAGCCACACCGCGTCCACCCCGAGGTCGCGCGGGTATTCCAGCCGGGACCGGGCGCCCGGCAGGTCACCCAGCCCGTCGCCGGTGCCGTCGGCGTACGAGCGCAGGTAGATCTCGTACGTCACCGCTTCCCGCCACCAAAGTCCGGTCATGCTGGTATCAGCTCCAGCAGCGAGATTGCCGGCAGCGGCAGGTCGACCAGCAGCACCGCCTCGCCGCCGCAGGGGGACACCTCGACCGGCCCGGGCAGTTCGGCCAGCCGGTCGGCGGCCCGCAGAGCGCGCCACTGCGCCTCGTCCGGCCAGCCGGTGACGCCGAGCCGGCGGGCGGTGGCGACCAGGTTGGACGTGGCGTCGTCGAGCCGACGGTGGCGCAGCCGGTAGCGGCGGGCGGTCAGTCCGGCCAGCCGGACGGTGACCTGCCGGCGCAGCCGGGCCCGCAGGGCCGGCCGGTCCAGCACCCCCTGGTCCAGGGTGCCGTTCCACACCACCACGGCCACCCGGCCGGTGTCCGGGTCAGCCGACGGCCACGCCTGGACCAGCGAGCCGGCCCCGTCGCCGGTCAACTCGGCGGCCACCTCGGTGCCGGCCAGCCGTTCCAGCATCCACAGTGCCCAGAACCGGGGCTTGGCGAGCGTGCCGACGGACAGCAGGCCGAATCCGCCGTGCAGCAACGCCGGTGGCCGGCCGAGTTCCTCGAAGTGGTCGCTGGCCACCCAGCAGGCCAGCGCGTCGAGCCGGCCGGCCGCAGAGCGCATCCCGGTGGCGACGAACGTCGCGCCCAGCACCGAGTCGTTGACCGGGGCGAAGTGGGTGGGGGAGGGGCCCCACTCGGTCCAGAGCAGCGGCGTACCGGCCCGCCCGTGGGCGGCCAGCAGCGGCCGCAGGTCCAGCGGCGGGCTGCCGTACACGTGGGTGGAGAGGAAGTCCAGCGGCGCGCCGGTAGCGGCAACGTGCCGCAGGAACGGCGCGATCCACCGGGTGGCCGCGGTGGCCGGGCCGCCGACCGGCAGGTCCGGGCACGCGGCCTTGACCGCGTACGCCGTCACCTCGTACATCCGCAGGTAGTCAGCCTGGCTGCCGGTCCAGAAGCACTCCAGGTCCGGTTCGTTCCACACCTCCACGGCCCAGCGGCGCAGCTCGGTGTCGCCGACCCGGCGGCGCAGGTGCCGGATCAGGTCGCCGACCAGGCCCGCCCACCGGTTCCAGTCCTTCGGCGGGCTGGACGCCCCGGCGGCGGTGACCACTCTGGACGGATCGCGGGCCAGCGCCCGGGGGACGAACGACAGTTCCAACACCGGCCGCAGCCCGGTCGGCGCGAGCCGGTCCAGCACCGCGTCGATGCCGGCGAAGTCGTGCACCGGTGCCCCGTCGACCTCCCGGTAGACGCCCAGGTCATCGCCGAGGATGCCGTGCGCGCGGACCCGGGACACGCCCAGCTCGGTGTGGACCCGGCGCAGCGCGGTGGCCAGCCCGACGCCCATCTCCTCGCCGCCGACCCGGTCCCGGTTGAGCAGCAGGCTGAGGTGTTCGGAACCCGTCATGTCCCGCCACGGCCGGTGTACCGGCCCGACCGGGTGGTCGACGCGTACCAGCAACTCCACCCGGCCCACTGCGGCGCCGCCGGGACCAACGGCGCCGGGCCCGCCGTCCCCGCCGGGTTGGCCATCCCCGCCGGGCCTGGCGGCGCCACCGCCGCCGAGCCGGCCGGACCGGCCGTCCGCCCAGTCCCGACGGGGCGGCGGCCGCCCGTCGAGCGCGGCGACCGGCGCGGACAGCGGCCCGAGCGGGCCGTCCGACGGCCGGTCCGGGTCCGGCACCGGCCGGATCGCGTAGCGCACTGGCCGTCCCGGTGCCACCGTGGTGTCCGCGTACGGCGGGCCGGGCACCGCCAGCAGGTCACCGCCGCGGTGGTCGACGGTACGCGGCGGCGCGTCGCCGTCGGCGCGGCAGACCAGGTACCCGGCGACTCCGGGAACCGGATCCCAGTCGACGGTGACCTGGCCGAGTCCGGGGTGAAGCCGGGGCGCCCCGACCGGTTCGGTGGGCGGCACGCCTCAGGCCCCGGTGACCTCGACCAGCACCGCCCCGGGCTGCGGCAGGTCCAGCTCGATCACCGCGGCCCCGGCCTCGGTGACCGGCTGCACCTTCTCCACCGGGAGCTGGTCGGCGGCGCGCAGCGCGGCCCACTGCGCGTCGGTCGGCCAGTCGGCGACGCCCAGCCGGTCTGCGAGGGTGGTGATGTCGCCGTGCTCCCGGTCGAGCCGGGAGACCAGGGCGGGCCGGTCGGCCGCGCCGTCGATGACCAGCCGGATCCGCCGGGCCAGCGCCGGATCACCGTCCCGCTTGTCCTGGTCGAGGGTCGCTGCCCAGACCAGGATCGCGAGGCTGCCATCGGCGCGCCGGCTGGCCCAGGTCTGCACCAGGCCGTCGGCGCCGTCGCCGGCGGCCCGTACCGGCAGCTCGGTCTCGCCGAGCTGGGCGAGCATGCGCAGGGCGTGGTAGCGCGGCTTGGCGATGCCGCCGACGGTGAGCAGGCCGAACCCGCCGTGCAGCAGCCTCGGCGGCCGGCCCAGTTCCTCGAAGTGGTCGCTGGCTACCCAGTAGGACAGCGCGTCGACCCGGCCGGCGGCCGACCGCATGCCGGTGAGTAGGAAGGTGGCGGCCGAGGTGCCGTCGTTGACCGGGTGGAAGTGGGTGGGGGTGACGCCCCACTCGGTCCACAGGATCCGCGCGTCGGGGAAGCCGAGGCGGACCAGGGTGGGCCGCAGGTCCAGCGGCGGGCTGCCGTACGTGTGGGTGGAGACGAAGTCCACCGGCGCCCCCGACCGGGCGGCGTGCTCCAGCAGCGCGTCCACCCAGCCGGCGGCGGCCGACGAGGGTCCGCCCACCGGGATCCGCGGGTCGACGTCCTTGACCGCGCGGGCGGTCACGTCGTACAGCCGCATCCACTCCGCCCGGCTGCCGGACCAGAAGACCTCCAGGTTGGCCTCGTTCCACACCTCGAAGTCCCAACCGAGAACCTGCTCGCCGTACCGGTCCAGCAGATGGGCCACCAGCGTCCGGACCAGGTCCGCCCACCGGTCCCAGTCCCGGGGTGGGGAGATGATGCCCCCGTATTCGAAGACCGTGCGGTCCGGGTCGCTGGCCAGGTCGCGGGGCATGAACCCGATCTCCACCACCGGCATCATGCCGATGCCCAGGAGCAGGTCGTAGACCTGGTCCACCCGGCTGAAGTCGTACACCGGCTCGCCGTCGACCTCGCGGTAGACGCCGAGGTCGTCGTGCAGGATCGAGTGCGCCCGCACGGTGGTCACGCCGATCTCGTCGCGTATCCGGCGGAGCGCGGCCAGCAGTTCGGTGCCGATCTCCCGGCCGCCGGAGCGGTCCCGGCAGAGCAGTTGGGACAGCCGCTCGCTGCCGATCATCGGCTGCCAGGGCCGATGCAGGGTGGTGCCCACGGCGTCCGCGTCGAGGTGCAGCGTGATCGTGGGCGGTTCACCGGCGGCCGGCAGGGCGGCCGCCGGGACCGGGTCGCTCAGCGCGCCGGTCACGGTCACCTCGGGTACGGCGGCCACCGCGTACGCGTACCGCTCGCCCGGGGTGCCGGTGGTGTCGACGTACCAGCTGTCGGGCACGGAGAGCACGTCACCGCCGAGGTGGTCCACCGGGGTGAACGGCCCGGACAACAGGTCGCCGTCCAGCGTTGCACGGTGCACCAGGTAGCCGACCGCGCCGTCGACGGGCTGCCAGGAGAGGCGGACATGTCCGCGCCCGGGGGTGGCAGTGAGCCCGGCCGGCGGTGGTAGGTCGGGTAGCGCGGCCGTGCCGCCTTCATCGCTGCGACGGGCGATGCGGGTTTCCCAATCGGTCCGGGCGTCGGACGGCTGGGGTCCGCTGGCGTTCGTCACCGGGTACCTCCTGGCGGTCGTGGTTGATCCGGTCCGGGCACTGTAACCGGTTACCGTCGGACGGGCGATCCGGTTACCGCCTACCCCACCGGTGCTGGCACGGCCAGCCGATCACCACGACGAACATGCCCTCCAACACCGCGGCTACGGCCGTCGTGTCTTGCAACGCCCGCGACTGCAACCGATGTGCAAGCGACCGGTCTCCGAGCAGGGTCGCATGCCAGAAATGGCCCTGCAGCCGTGGTCAATCCGCTTGCCCGCCCCGTCGCCATGCCCGCAGAATACGACCAGCCACAAAGGTGCCTTGAGGTGCAGCGACGACCTCATCCAGCCGCTGATGGCGCGTCACGTTCGGTGACTGGTTCGCGATGCGCTCAGCTCCTTGTACTGTCGATGAGCGGATGTGCGGTCAGGTAGGACCGGTGATCTTTGCCATTGCCGGGTCGCTCGGAACGGCGCTGGGGTGAAGCGCAGGAGGCTGGCGCTGAGCACGAACCACAGCATGTCCCAGCCCCCGATGGTCCAGAGCACCAGCGGCGCTGGCGGGCCGCCCGAGGCGATCATCACCGGAATCAGCACGAGGATGGTGTACAGGCCGAGCGTGAGCGGCAGGAACCGGGACGGCCGGGCCCAGACTCCCGCTCGGCCGCGGCGATGATGAGCTGACCGACGATCGCGCTGGCCAAGCCCACCCGGGCGACGCGGCCGTGGCCACCGGCGTCTGAGAGTGCCAGGGCGCTGCGGCGGTCGTGGGGGCCCGGCACCCGCCGGAGGTACCCGGCACGGCTCCAGGCGGTCGAAGGATCTCAGCCCGCGGCGGACGACAAAGGCAAAGGCAAGAAGATCTCACTCCTTGCCACTTCTAACGTATAGCGCACTGGGGGGCTTGCGGCAAGACCCGGGTCTTGCCGCAGAATCGGCGGCCGGACACAGCACCGACGAGGAAATGGGGGGGCACGACGTGGGTGTGTTGTCGATGTACGGGGGACGCGGCGACCTCGAACCGCTGACGAGATTGGCGGTGCAGTTGCGGGCGCTTGACGCGGAGGCGCGGGGGAGCGCGCCGCCCGACCGGGCGCAGCGGCCGGCCGACTCGTCAGAGGGAAGCCAACCAGAGATGAGGACGTGCCCAACAAGAGGTTCGACACAGCTCGAGGCGCCGGTGATTCGATCGGCCAGTGCAGTGCGACGGAGCACGGCTGCCTCGGAGGTGTCGCAGTGATCGAGCAGTACGTGTTGGATCTTCAAGAGGTTGACGAGACGCAGGTCGCGGTCGTTGGCGGCAAGGGCGCGCACCTGGGCGGGCTGTCGCGGATCGAAGGCATCCGCGTGCCGGCCGGGTTTTGCGTGACGACGGACGCCTTCCGGCGGATCATGGCGGAAGCGCCGTCGATCGACGATCGGCTCGATCAGCTGTCGCGCCTGAACCCGGACGACCGGGAGGCGATCCGCACGCTCAGCGCGGAGATCCGCCGGATCATCGAAGGGATCGCCATCCCGGGCGATCTCGCGGCGGCGATCACCCGCGCGTTCGCCCAGTTCGGCGAGCAAGCCGCCTACGCCGTGCGATCCAGCGCGACGGCAGAGGACCTGCCGACGGCCTCCTTCGCCGGCCAGCAGGACACGTACCTGAACGTCGTGGGGCCGGCGGCGATCCTCCAGCACGTCAGCCGGTGCTGGGCGTCGCTGTTCACCGAGCGGGCCGTGACCTACCGCCAGCGCAACGGCATCGACCACCGTACGGTCCACATGGCCGTGGTCGTGCAGCAGATGGTCTTCCCGTACGCGGCCGGCATCCTGTTCACGGCCGACCCCGTCACGGGCAACCGGAAGGTCGCCACCGTGGACGCGAGCTTCGGCCTCGGCGAGGCCCTGGTCTCCGGCCTGGTGAACCCGGACGTCTTCAAGGTGCGCGACGGCGGGATCGTCGCCGAGGCGGTCGCCGCCAAACAGCTCGCCATCCACGCGCTGCCGGCGGGCGGGACGCAGGAAGTGGCGATCGACCCGCAGCGGCAGGAGCAGCCGGCGCTGACGGATGCGCAGGTCGTGCGGCTCGTGCAGCTCGGGCGGCGGATCGAAGCGCATTTCGGCCGCCCGCAGGACATCGAATGGTGCCTGGTCGACGAAGACTTCCAGATCGTCCAGAGCCGGCCAATCACCACGCTGTTCCCCATCCCCGCGGCCCGCGACGCAGAGAACCACGTCTACGTCTCCGTCGGCCACCAGCAGATGATGACCGACCCCATGAAGCCACTGGGGGTCTCCGTGTGGCAGCTGACGGCCATGGCGCCGATGCACGAGGCCGGCGGGAGGCTGTTCGTCGACGTCACCCGGCGCCTGGCCTCGCCCGCGAGCCGCGCCGGCCTCCTGGAGATGGCGGGGAGGGGCGATCCGCTGATCAGGGACGCGCTGGAGACCGTCCTCGACCGCGGCGACTTCATCCCGACGCTCCCGGACGCGGGTCCCGGCGGGCCGCCGGCCAGCGGCGTGTCCGCCCCGATCGAGACCGATCCGGCCATCGTCACCGAGCTGATCGAGCGCAGCCAGGCCTCCATCGCCGCCCTGCGGCGCGACATCCGGACGAAGACCGGACCGGCGCTGTTCGACTTCCTGCTGGAGGCCTTTCAGGAGCACAAACGAGTCCTCGGCGATCCGCTGAGCATGCAGGCGATCATGGCGGGGATGGAAGCCACCTGGTGGCTCAACGACCAGCTGCGGGAATGGCTGGGCGAGAAGAACGCGGCCGACACCCTCACGCTGTCCGCCCCCGGCAACGTCACGTCGGAGATGGGACTGGCGCTGCTCGACGTCGCCGACGTGATCCGCCCGCATCCGGAGGTGGTGGCGTTCCTGCAGGGCGTCGAGGACGACGGCTTCCTGGACGAGCTGCCGAAGTTCGCGGGCGGGACCGAAGCGCGCGACGCCATCGAGGCCTACCTCGACCGGTACGGCATGCGCTGCGTCGGCGAGATCGACATCACGAGGCCGCGTTGGCGCGAACGCCCCACCACGCTCGTGCCCGTGATCCTCGACAACATCAAGCTCTTCGATCCGGGCGCCGCCGAGCGGCGCTTCGAGCAAGGACGGCAGGAGGCGCAGAAGAAGGAACAGGACGTGCTGTCATGCTTGCGGGCCCTGCCGGACGGGGAGCAGAAAGCCGACGAGGCCAAGCGGATGATCGACCGGGTCCGGACCTTCATCGGCTACCGGGAGTACCCGAAGTACGGCATCGTCAGCCGCTACTTCGTCTACAAACAGGCCCTGCTGGAAGAGGCCGAGCGCCTCGTGCGGGCCAACGTGCTCGCTGAGAAGGAGGACATCTTCTACCTCACGTTCCAGGAGCTCCACGACGTCGTGCGCTCGAACCAGGTGGATGACAAGCTCATCCAGCAGCGCAAGGACGCGTTCCGGTCGTACCACGCGCTCACGCCGCCCCGGGTGCTGACATCGGATGGCGAGGCCATCGCCGGGGCGTACCGACGCGACGACGTGCCGACCGGTGCCCTGATCGGCCTACCGGTCTCCGCCGGGACCATCGAAGGGCGCGCCCGCGTCATCCTGGACATGGCCCAGGCTGATCTCGAACCGGGTGACATCCTCGTCACGGCCCACACGGACCCGAGCTGGACGCCCCTCTTCGTCGCCATCACAGGCCTGGTGACGGAGGTCGGAGGATTGATGACACACGGCGCAGTGATCGCACGGGAGTACGGCCTGCCGGCTGTCGTCGGTGTGGTAGATGCCACCCGGCTGATTCCCGATGGGCAGCGGATCCGCGTGCACGGAAGCGACGGGTACGTCGAGATTCTGCCTTGACGGACCACTCACCGAGAAGGCCTGTCTGCCTTGCCAACGTGCCGGATCTTGATTTGGTGTTGACCGCCGGGTACCGCGTCGAGAGTGATGGGATCGCCTACCGTGTCGAGCCGTACGAGCTTGGGCCGGTGGTGCTGCCGTCCGGGAAGGTCGTGGGGTGCGATCCGCTGGTGGCGCACGCCATGCCGTTCGTCGACGCGGTGGCGCCGGGCCGGTACCAGCTGCGGGCTTGGGTGGCGGTGTTGCACAAGGACGGCCGCGAATGGCAGCGACGGATTGCCGCCGTGCAGTTGATGGTGGTGGACGAGCCGGTCGCGGCGTGGAGCATGGCGCTGCTTCCGGGCCAGGACACGGCCTCACTCGGCGACGAGGACTTCTTCGGTTACGCGGTCGACACGGGTACCGGGACGCTGGCCGACCAGGTCGCCATCGAGGCACTGAATGAGTGGGACTACGAAAGGGTCGACGAGCTCTTCATCCCGGCGCAGATCCCGGACGACCCGATCGACGCCGTCGTCGCCGGCGTGGTGGAGGGAGCGGACCGGGGCCAACGTGTACGTCGTCGGCTCGGGATGGGGCGACGGCGTGTGCCACCTACGTAGGCCACCTCCCGGACGGCGACCGGCCCGGCCGGGTGTCCGGTGCCTCATCCGGCTCCACGGCGACGGCCGGCGGCTGCCAGACAACGCTGACGTACCAGTACCGCGGCGAGTGGGTCGACCGCGCCTCGGACTGGTACAGCGTCACGCTTCCCCCGGCGCCGTCCCGCCACAGCGTGTACCGGACGGTGCCGTCGGCTCCACTCCGGCTCGTCCGGGTGGCGAATCTGGGAGATCTCCGCCACCGCGGCCTGCAGCGCGACACGGGCCACGACCGGGTCGGTCGCGTCGTAGACGGCGAGCGCGACTCCGGAGGAGTTCTCTGCGACGTATACGGCGAGCGCTGGTTCATCGGGATGCGGCACGTCGGCGTCAGCCCGCACCTAACGCTGCACTGCGACCGTCTGCCGACGGGCCGCCCTCAGGCGAGGGCTTGATCTTCCACCAGAATTCCGCAGGTTCTGATATCCGGCTGTCCCAATATCGCTCGTGCCGGTCGGGATGATCTCCATCATCGGTGTCCTTCAGGCCGACGCCGCTTGGCGGGGCAGCGGCGCGGGGGTCGCTGCGGTGGTGTCGTAGCCGGCGGCCTGGAGAGTGAACAACTCCGCGTACCGGCCGCCGGCGGCCATCAGCTCGTCGTGGCTGCCGGCCTCGACGAGCCGGCCTTGGTGCAGGACGTAGATCCGGTCGGCGTGGCGGACGTTGGCGAGCCGGTGGGTGATGAGGATGGTGGTGGCGCGGCCTTGCCGGTCGCGGATGGCTTGGAAGAGGGCGTCCTCGGCGCGGGGGTCGAGGGCGGAGGACGGTTCGTCCATGATCAGTAGTTCGGCGTCGCGGAGGAAGCCGCGGGCGGCGGTGATGCGTTGCCACTGTCCGCCGGAGAGGTCCTGGCCGTTGGCGAAGGTGCGGTCGAGCAGTGTCTCGTACCCGTGCGGCAGTTCGGCGATCATGTCGTGGGCGACGGCCCGGGCGGCGGCGGCCTCAATGCGGTTTTGGCAGGGCTCGGCGGCGATGTCGCCGATGGCGATGTTCGTCGCGGCGGTGAAAGGCCACTTGTGGTACTCCTGGGTGACGACGGCGATGCGGGCGCGTAGCGCGTCGACGTCCCAGTCGGACAGCGGCTGGCCGTTCCAGCGGATGGTCCCCGCGGTGGGAGTCCGGAGCATGGCGATCATCGCGGCGAGGGTTGACTTGCCGGATCCGTTCTCGCCGACGAACGCCACTGTCTGCCCCGCCTCGATGGTCAGAGCCACCTGGTCCACGGCGGGCGTGTCTCGGTCGGGGTAGCACAGGCTCACGTCCTCGACACTCAGCTCGCGCAGCCGGTCCGGGGCCGCGCTCGCGGTCCGGTTGGTCTGGTCGGGTAGGTAGGCGACGGCGCGGGTCATGAACCCGGTGTAGTCGCGGAAGTGCTGGCCCTCGGTGTAGACGCGGTCGACCTGGAAGGTGACAACGGCCAGCGAACGCTGCGCTGACTGCACCGCCACCACGCAGGTCGCGGCGGCGGCGAGGGGGATCTGCCCGTCGACCAGCAGTAGCCCGAGCAGCACGTAGACCACGGTGGTGGCCACCCCCGCGATCATCGACCCCACGGTGGTGGTCGTGGTGACCCGCCGGGCCAGGGCGAGCTGGATGCCGGTCTCCACGCCCATGACCCGGTCGTACTGGTCCAGCAGAAAGCGCCGTAGCCCGTAGGAGCGCAGCTCGGGCGCGGAGTCCCGTTCGGCCATCAGCCGGTGCAGCAGCCACAACCGGCGCCGGCGTACCGAGCCGGCCGCGTAGGTCTGGTAGCGCAGGTGCCCGGCACGCAGTGACGCCCAGGCGTTCGGCACCGTGGCCACCAGCAGCGCCGCCAGCAGCAGCGGGTGGATCACGACCACGGCGACGGCCACGGCGAGCAGCCCGGCCAGCCCGGCGAGGAGGTTCATCGACGACTGCACCAGCGACGTGGTGGAGTCCGCGCCGCGGGAGGCGCGTTCCATGTCGTCGGCGAACGCGTCGGCGTCGAACGCCTCCAGCCGCACGGCGGTGGTCACCTCGAACAGGCCACGCTCGACGTCCCGGTCCACCTTCGGATTCAGGCCGTTCTGGGCGTATCCCATGGTGGTGGCCATGCCAGCGCGCAGTGCCGTCACCACGGCCAGCGCTGCCAGCGCCGGCAGCGCCGCGACCACCTTGTCCGCGGTCGGTCCCCCCGCGAACAACTCTACGAGCACCCGCTGCGTAGCGAGGAGCCCGAACGCTGCCATCACCCCCGCGCCGACCGTGGTGGCCGCTACCACGAGCGTGCGGACGCGGTCGGCGCGCCAGCTGACCTGTAGAGCGGCCCAGACCAGCCGGGGTAGCTCGGCGAACACAGCAAACAGGCCTGCCTGCGCCCGTGCCCGGACCCCCGTCTCCCACCACATCGCCCGCAGCTCCGGCAACACCGACTCCACCGACGAAGAACCTGGTCGTTCAGCGGCAGTGTCTCGCACGGTCGTGGTCGCGGTCTCTGCCATGGACGTACCTCCCAGGGATAGCGGACTCACTGTGGCGGCGAGGTGGCCAGCGACTGGCGACCGACACCCACGCTGGTGGCTCCCAGTATTTGCCCCAGCACCGACAGTCAACGTCATGGACGTGGCGACGGGCGACCACCTGAAGGGCGACGGAGGCCGGTGGCGAGGCATGCCGGCGGTGAGGTCAAGGCATCCGGAGGGCATGAGTGGACCGTAGGACCCCTGGAGTCCGACACGCCCGCGACACCGCGCGCCGACATTGTCGGCAGACGCCGACACCAACTCCGACAAACTTTGGCACCGTCCGCACTCCACCGGGGTGGAGTCGGCGATGCGGACCGGGTGCTGCCACAGGTCGGTGTCCAAGGTCAGCAGCCGGATGAAGTGGGTGATCTGCGAGGTCAGGGTCCGCAGTCGCTTGTTGTATCCGGGCTGTTGGGGCAGGTCGGAAGACAGGTGCCGCGACAGCGTTCGCGCAGGCGCCCAGCCTGCGGCGCGAGAGATAACATGCAGCGCTCTGCCCTGTCGCATCCGCTGTCCTTCCCGGTGCCCACCGGGACTGTCGGAGTTGACCTGCCAGTCCCGTCTGGTGCGGCCGCGTAGGTCAGGCCGTGTCCCGTCAGGAAGGCCCCGGGTGATGGCAGCCCGGAGGTCCTGACGGGACACGGCGTGCTGGCCGGCGGAAGGTGACCGGCGGACCGGCTTACTTGGCTATCAGCAGGAGCAGTCCGCGGGCCCGCAGCACGTACGTGGTGGAGGTGCCACCGATGAGGGCCTCGCTGCCCGGGTTGGCTACCTGGTTGGGTCCTTCGGCCCAGGTGGAGGTGTCGGTGACCCGGTACCACTGTTTGCCTGCGGGTGGTGTGGGCAGGGTGAAGGGGACGTCGCCGGACCAGCCGTTGTAGGCGACGTAGACCCCTGACGCGCTGTCGCCGAACTCGCTGCCGTCGACGCGCCAGGCCAACGCGTGGTTGTTCGCGTTGCCCCAGTATGTGGAGTCGGGTGTCGTGCCCGCCGGGGTGAACCATTCGAGCTGGCCGAGCCCGTTGCCGTTGGTGTCGGCGGCGGTGTAGAAGTTCGCCGGCCGCAGGGCGGGGTGCGCTTTGCGGAAGGCGAGCAGCCGGTTGGTGAACGTGAAGAAGTTCGTCTGATTCGTGTCGGGGGTCCAGCTCAGCCAGTTGGTGCTGGAGTCGAGGTTGTACGGGTTGTTGTTGCAGTTGATGGTGCGCAGGTATTCGTCGCCGCCGGTCATCATGGGGGTGCCGGCCGACAGCATGAGGAACGCTTGTCCGTTGCGTGCGGCTGTGCGCTGGTCGGTGGTCACGCCGCCCTGGTTCCAGGAGATGTTGTCGTCGGAACCGCCGTCGGACGGCCCGTACGGCCAGGGTTGGCTGTTGTTCTTGCTGTTGCAGGAGTACAGGTCCTTCAGGGTGAAACCGTCGTGGGCGACCATGAAGTTGACCGAGTTCCACGGCCGCCTGCCGTCGTCGCCGTAGAGGTCGGACGAGCCGGCGAAGCGGTTGGCGAGGTCGGCCGGGGTGACCACGTCGATGCCCATCTTGTTCTGGTCTCGGCGCAGGGTGTCGCGGTAGATGCCGTTCCACTCCGACCAGCCGGCGGGGAAGTTGCCGACCTGGTAGCTGTTGCCGCCGATGGCCCACGGTTCGGCGATCCAGTCGACGCCGGAGCCGCCGCCGGCGGGGCGGGCGGCCATCTCGGCGACGAGGCGGTTGAGGGCGGTGCCGGAGTTGGTCCGGCTGTAGTTGAAGCATCCGTGCTGGCAGGTGTTGCCCAGGACGGATGCCAGGTCGAACCGGAACCCGTCGACGCCGAGGGTGTTCTTCCAGTAGGCGACGGAGTCGACGATGAGGTTCTGCGCGACGGGGTTGAAGGTGTTGTAGTTGCCGCCGACGCCGGTGTTGTCCCACGGGCTCTGCCGGTCGCTGGTCAGCGAGTAGTAGGTGGGGTTGTCCAGGCCGCGCCAGGAGAGCAGGTTGTAGGTGTTCTTGTCGCCCTGCAGTCCGTCCTCGCCGGTGTGGTTGTACACCACGTCGACGAGCACCTTGATGCCGGCGTCGTGGAAGGCCTTGACCATGGCCTTGAACTCGACAGTCGGCCCGCCGGGGGACTTGTCGTAGGCGTAGCGCCGGTCTGGTGCGAAGTAGTTGAGCGTCATGTACCCCCAGTAGTTGTCGCCGGCGGTGCCGGTGGGGTCGACGTCGTTGGTGTCGTTCTGCGTCTCCTGCACGGGGAGGAACTCCACCGCGGTGACTCCCAGCGAGGCGAGGTAGGGGGCTTTGAGGCCGGCGCCCTTGTAGGTGCCGCGGTACGCCGATGTGATCGTGGTGTCGTTCTTCGTCAGCCCGCGCACGTGCACCTCGTACACGATGTCGTCCTTGAACGCTCGGGTGGGTTTCGTGCCGAACCCGCCGGCCGCCGGGGTGAAGACGATGCCCTTGGGGGCGAACGTGCCGGTGTCAGCCGCGCGGTTGGCGCCGGAGCGGTAGCCCGTCATGTCAGTGTGGCTCGGTGTCTGGGGGTCATGGCTGATCTCCCGCGCGTACGGGTCGAGCAGCAGCTTGTTGGGGTTGAACCGGTTGCCGGCCGAATCGATGTCGGAGATGAAGCCGACCGTCGACCCCTTCGTCCAACCGGCGTTGTAAGGCCAGTTCGAGCCCCAGGCGCGGTAGCCGTAGAAGACCGTGCCGGTGATGCCGTAGCTATTCAACTCGGCCACGCTCACCGTGTGGGCGAAGAGGTCGTTGGTCTCCGTCAGCACGTAGCTGACCTTCTCCTGCGCGCCAGTGGAAGCGCTGTAGAGGTAGACGGCGATGCGGGTCGCCTGCGACGAGTAGACGCGGAACGTGATGGTGGAGGCGGTGCCGTCGTAGCGTGCGCCGAGGCTCTGCGTATCGATGCCGGCCTGCGCCGGCGGGGCCGTCAACGGGTTGGCGGCGAAGATGCCGGTCAAGGTGAACAGCATGGTGATGGTGAGGGCGACGCGCGCCCAGATCGGGTATGTCTTCACGGCAGGCTCCTTCAGCTGCGCCAGACGTCGTTGAAGGTGGCGGTGCATGAGCCGTTCGTGGAGCGCACCCGGTTCGCGCCGGATTCCCAGACCACGTAGCCCGATTCGTTCTTCTTGATGTACTTGTATTCGAAGGTGATGTCGTGCGGGAGCTGCACGGTGCCCCGCCAGATGGGGTACGTGGCCGCGGACAGAGCCACGCCGCTGTTGGTGTTCCAGTTGCCGAGTTCCGGCCGGTTGCCGACGACGAAGATGTTCTCGCCCCAGACGGTCTGCGCGTCGACCGTGGAGGTCACCGCGACCGTGCTGCAGCCGCCCCCACCTCCGGCCACCCGCGCGGGGATGTGCAGGGCGAGCATCGCGCCGGCCGGCACGCTCGCGGTGAACCGGCCGGAGGCGTCGACGATGTATGCGGCGCCGGTGCAGGTGCCACCGCTGACGTCGCCGTTGGCGATGTCGCAGTAGGTGCCGGCGGGCAGGCTGGTCTGGAAGGTCCTGGTCAGCGGGCCGCCGTCGCGGTTGAAGACGACGTACCCCTTGCCGTCACGGCCGAATGCGAGCTGGCTCGAGCCGTTGCTCCACCAGTTGCTCACGCCCGTGCCGGCGACGGAGTTACGGAAGCCGACCATGTTTGCCGTGGTGCGCCAACGGTGCTCGCACACCCAGCCGGTGCCGCAGCTGGCCTGGTTGGTGATGCCGCTGCCGTTGGCGGGCGGCCCCCGATCGCTGCTGCTGAACGTGAAGCTGGACATGACCTGCGGTACGCCGTACGGCCAGGCCGGCATGAATGCCTCGGCGAGGGCATAGGTGGAGCCGTACTTGTAGGTGAGCCGGGCACGCCCGTTGCGCTGGGTGTCATGGTTGTCGACGAATGCGACCGCCTGGGCGGAGCTCAGCAGCATCGAGTTGGCGAGGTTGTTGAGGTTCGCCAGGTTGCCGTCGCGGAAGGCGTTACCGACCGCGTCGCCGTAGCGGAACTCGGTGACGTCACCGATGCCGGTGTACTCGGTCGGGCTGATCTCGCCCGGGCCGCCCTCGATGACCTCGTGGTAGACGTACGGGCTGCCGCTGACCGCGGTCAAGATGGCCTGCAGGTCGCTGACCGGCAGGTGCTTCGCGGCGTCGATGCGGAATCCGTCGACGCCGAGGCCGCGCAGGTCGTTGAGGTAGGCGGTGAGCTTTCCTCGCACGTAGGCCGACTCGGTCTTGAGGTCCGCCAGGTCCAGCAGTTCGCAGTTCTGGACCTCCCACCGGTCGGTCCAGCTGCGGATGTCGTCGTCGCCGTTGCGACCGCAGTGGTGGAAGTCGGCGTTGGCGTTTGGCACGGCGGGGTAGCTGTACTGCGTGTAGCTGGAGCCAGCGCTGCCCGGGCCGGTGGACGTCCCGCCGGCCATGTGGTTGACGACCGCGTCGACGTACACCTTGACGCCGGCGTTGTGGCAGGTCTGCACCATAGCGGCGAAGGCCGCCCGGTCGCCGCGTCGGGACACCAGCTGGTAGCTGACAGGTTGGTAGTCCTGCCACCACGGGTAGTTCCGGGCGGGTAGGACGACGTGCTCCTGCGGTGGGGAGACCTGGACCCCGCCGAAGCCCTTGGGGCCCAGTACGTTGGTGCATTCGCTGGCGACTGATGCCACCAGTGTGGAGCGGATCCGACGGCGCATCGTGATGACCTCCTCGCGAGGGACGGGGGAGTGGTGCGAGGGGTGCCGAGCAGGCCGGGCCCTGCCTGTTCGGCCTTGTCGATCAATGCAAGGCCTTGCAATGTTTTCGACAAGCTAGCATCTTGTTGCATCGAGGTGAAGACGTTGACAAATACATGAACCCCCGCTCATCGACGTCTGGTAGGCCCGGACGGCGGCGCTGGGAAGGGAAAACGTCAACAGCGAACACCGAGCGGGGTCGACGGGATGGTCATGGGGGCGATGCTGGTTCCTTGCAGGAGCCACCGCCACCGTGCGGGTGACACTGAGGGCTGCTCTCACATCTTGCATGCATCTTCCAACGCTGTTATGTTGGCGCGCACTCGTCCAGCGAAGGGTATAAATATGCGAGTGCTGGCCAGGGCTGCCGCGGCGGCCACGGCGGTGGGCATCGTGCTGGCCGCGCCTCCCGCCGCTCAGGCCCAGGTGGTGCCGCGCGAGCTGGGCCACAGCCCGTGTCCGTCGCACCGGGACCAGTCCACCATGAGCCGGCCGGCTGTCGATTCCTCGCCTTCTGGCAGTGGCAGTACGCCCCGCACTGGCGCGCCGCAACCGCCGCGGTGATCCATTTGCCGCGGAACCCGCCCAACAGCACGCCGGGACCGATGCCCGTAAACCGAAGTCTGCTGGACCGCCTTGATCGGGCTGGGCTCGGCTGACAATCCGGGACGGTTCGGTCAACGGCCGCCGCCCTTGGCGGCGGGACCCTGGCCACCTAACCGCTGACCGTCCTGATGTGACCTAGGTCACCACCTCGCCTCCCATCGGGCCACGCCTGACCATTCAAAGTGCACTCGGACTGGCCGGACCTGCGACTCCCGCAGGCCCCATCTTTCTCGTCCCCTCGGCCCTGGCCCCGGTACCCACGCCGATGGGTCCCTGTCGTGTCGGTCACTACTGTTAGCGTGCCCTGCGTTGTCGATCGCAGCCGATTCCTCACGAAATCTGGCTAATTTGCCACTGCGGAGGGTGTTCCTGATGGGCTGGCTACCGGTGGGAGACTCGTACGAGATCTCTCTCATGGACGGAAAGGTGGTGGCCCGGTCCAGCGGCCCGCGGGCCACCGGCCGTCCACTGAAGACTCTGCCGAAGGCGTTGCGGAACAACCCCGAGGTGGACCGATTGCGCCAGCTTGCCCAGTGGCTTGACCGGCACAGCGCCGAATGCCTGGCCCGGGTTGACGCCTGGGTGGTGTCCTCGCTGCCGGTGCCGACCGGGCTGCTGGCCCGGGTCTGGCCGGACCCGGCCTGGCGGGACGCGCTGTGCGACCTCGTGGTGCTCGGGGACGACCCGGCCGAGCCGGGCTTCCTGCGGGACGTCACCGACACCGGTGACCTGCGCGTGGTCAACCTCGACGGGGACACCGTCCGGCTCTCGCCGGCCACCGCCACACTGCCCCACCCGGTGCGCCTGCCCGACCTGCCCGACCTGACCGAGTTTGCCGACGAACTGGACGTTACTCAGCGGATCGAGCAACTGCACCGGGGCACCTGGGGCAAACCCGCCAGCCTGAAGGACCGTGACACCACGATCACCGACTTCCGCGGCACCACGGTCCCCAACCGGCTGGCCGCCCGGGCCGCCACGCTCGGCTTCCGGGTCTCCGGCTCGCAGGTCAAGTGCCGGGTCTGGGAGGCCGGCCACACGGTCGAGGCTGCCATGTGGTTCGACGAGGACTACTGGGACTCCGAGGCGACCCTGGGCACCCTCTCCTGGTCGGTCGTGGACGGACCCACGCTGCGGTTGACCGAGGTCGGGCCGGTGGCCTGGTCGGAAGGAATGCGAATGGCGACGGCCCTGTCCGGCGCCGTGACTGGAACGGGGAAGAAGGCGTGACCGGGATGACGACCATGTCGGGCGAGGATTCGGCCGAGAGCCTGCTGACCGCCGGCGCGGTGCTGCCGACCGACACCGCCGGGGCCGGCGACCGGGCGGTGCCCCTCACCGCCCGCACCTACCGGCACCCGGCCCTCGACGACCGGCTGGTGGTCCGCCTGGTCGACGCCGCTCTGGGCGAGGGCGAGGACATCGCCGTCGGATTCCTCGGCCTGGCAACGGGTGCCGAGCCGGCCGTCGTCGGGCTGGGCCCGCGTCGCCCGTTGGCCTTCCCGGAGTGGGTGCTGGTACACCACCCGGCGGACGGCCCGCACGCGTTGGCGGTGGTGCCGGAGTTGCAGAAGCTGGCCAAGCAGGTACGGTCGCGGCCGAAGGCCGCCCTGGACGGGCACCAGACCGTCGCCGACCGGTTCGCCCGTGCGCTGCCGCACTTCCTGCCGACGTTTTTCGAGCAGGCGGCGCGGGTGTTCCTGGCCGCCGGGCAGGACACCTACGCGACGCAGCTGTTCAACAAGGCGCGCAAGGCGGAGGCACAGCACGGCCTGCCGGTCGACCTGAACCGGCTGGACGAGGTCTACGTGGAGTTCGCGTCGGCCAAGGTGGTGTCCGCGACCGCGCTGGCCGGTTACGCGAAAGAGCTTTCCGCCCAGTTGCCGGCCGACGAGGCGCTGGACCGGTTCTGCCGGCTGGCGCTGCGGGCCGCGGCCGCCGGCGTGGTTCCGTCCACCCAGTCGGCCAACGCGGTGAACCGGCTGGTCCGGACCGCCACCAAGGCCGCTGGCAAGGGCGGCGCCGCCGCCGTTGCCGACCGTGAGGCGGCCTACCTGACCGGGCTGCTCCGGCTGCCGGTGGCCGCCGAGGCGCCGGCCGGCTGGTGGAAGGCGCACCTGCCGGCGGTGTCGGCGCTGGCCGGACACGACCCGGCGATCCGCGGCAGCCTGCTCGACCTGATGCCCGCCGACCGGGACAACCTGGTCACGTGGCTGACCCTGTTGACCGACACCGGTGCGCTCGCCGGACTGTTCGACCCGGACGTGCCGGACACGGCCCGCCCGCAGGACGGCTCCGTCGGCTGGCTGCGCCGCTTCGTGAGCCGGGTCAACTCCGGCCACCGCCGCCGCCGGCTGCCGGAGCTGTACCCACTCGTCGAGCGGATGGCCGACCGGCTGCGCGCCGAACTGGCCGACAGCGGTGAGACCCTCACCGCCGACGGCGACCTGGACCTGCTCGACCTGCTGCTCGCCCGCAACCTGCCGGTGGCCCCGCCGACGGAGCGCGACACGCTGGACCTGGCGCAGTGGGTCACGGTTGGGGGAGAGCGGGATCTGCTCGCCGTGGCCGGCGACGACCGGTTCACCGGGGCCCTGCGCCGGGGCCTGGACCAGCTCGACGGTCAGCAGCCCGCCCTGCGCCGGATGGCCGCGACGCCGGGCATCCGGCCGTTGCTGACCGACTGGCTGCGGGCCCGGATCCGCGACCGGTTCGCCGCCGGACTGCCGTACCTGCCGGAGTCGGTGAACTGGTTGGGCAGCCTCCCGGTCGAGGCGCTGCGCCTGGTGTCCGACGACCTCGACCGGCCCGGTGAACCCGGCCCGGGCGGCGACCTCGGCCAGGTCCTCGGCGTGGACCTCACCGAGCAGGTCGCCCGCAGCCTGCGCGGCGGGATCATCGAGGAGCTGGGCTGGCCGGACTGGGAGCTTGCCTGGCAGGAGGTGACCGGCGGCGACCACCGGGTCGAGCTGACCCGGCAGGAAGCCTGGCCGTACGTGATCCTGGGCGGGCCGACCACGGTGCGCGTGCTCGGCGCCGAGGGCATCGTGCTCCGCCACGACCTGCGCATCCCGGCCGGCGACATGTGGGGCCAGCCCGGCTACCACTACGTCGACGGCCAACTGCTGGTCTACTGGCGTTCCCAGGCGCTCGGCTACGACCTGCGCGGCTACTGGCACTCGTCGCCCGGCGAGCCGCAGCCCATCCATGGCTATCGCCACGGCAGCCAGCCGCGCACGAATAACATCACCCTGCCGTTGGCCGGCGGCGGGCGGACCACCGGCGACGGCGTGCTGCACGTCGGTGACACCGCTGTCCCGGCGGAGCTGCCGGTCATCACCGACGGCACCTCCCACTGGGTCTACCGCTCCAGCGAGGAGGACGGCAACTACGGCTGGCGCGAGTACGACCCGGCCAGCAACACCCACGGCCGGCGCAGCCTGCCCCGGTTCCTGGCCGACCTCCCGGTCGGCGGAAGCCACCTCCAGGAGTCGGGCAGCTGGTTGCGGCCAGCCCTGTCCGACCGGGCCACCCCGGCCGCCGTTCCGGTGGACGGTCTGCTCGGCTGGCGGGTGCTCACCCTGCCGGACGGCTCGGTACGCGGCGAGGACCTGGCTGGTCGTACCGTCACCGTGGCCCCGGGACAGGAGCCGATCGCGGCGCTGGTGCTGCCCGGCGACGACCGGCCGCGGGCCGTCCTCAAGGGTTTCGTCCTGGTCGACCCGGACGGGGTGGTGTCGGCCGCCAGCGGACCGCCGTCCAGCCGGAACTACACCCCCGACGCGGTCCCGCTGCCGGGACAGAAGTTCCTCGGCAACATGCTGCCCCGGGACCCGGCCGGGTCCACCGCCCTGCGCCGGATGGACCGGGACACCGCCGCCGCGCTGCTCAAGGCAGCCCTCGACGAACGCCACGCCGCCCTGGCCGAAAAGGCCGCGCGGGCCGCAGCCCAGGCGGCGACCCGATCCGGGTTGACCGCAGCCACGCAGGCCATCACCGGCCTTCCCGTCGCCGTCCCGGCGTCCATGGTCGGCGCACCGGCCGGCGCCTCCGGCTCCGGACCATCCACCACCGGCACCACCGTCGGCGAGGACGACCAGGACGCGCTGGTCGAGCTGGTCCGCTCGACGTTGCCGGCGGTCAGCCACGACGCGGTGCTGGCCGGGGTGGCCGGGGTGCTGCGGCTGGCCGCCCGGACGCGCACCGACCTGGACGCGGTGACCGAGCGGCTCAGCAGGTCGTTGTCCGCCCCGAAGGCGGTGGCGCCGGTGGCCACCGCGACCGGACCCACCGACCAGCAGCTCAACCTGGCGCTGGACGGTCTGCGTGGCTCGGCCTACCGGGTGAGCAGCTCGACCCACGCCTTCACCCAGTTCCAGGCGTTCGCCGCCCAGCGGTCCGCCACCACCGGGAGCGAACCCGCCGTACGGCTGCACCTCGACGGACCGTCGCTGCCGAACGCTCTGGACTGGTGGCCCCTGCTCGGCGGTGTCGCCGCCGTCGCCTACCGGGCCGTCGCGGCGGTCACCCCCGACGAACACCGGGAGACGCTGCGTGCCCTGCTCACCGAGCTGGACCGGCTCGACCTGAGCGCGGCGGCCGAACCGAGCCGGTGGCACCGGTTCACGTTGCACCTGCTGGACGACGACCTGAACAACCCCGACGGCACGCGCCGGTACCCCAGGCCGGGCATTCTGCCGTTGCCCGACGGGGCGTTCATCGCCGTCCTCAACTCCAGCGGCACGGCCACCGGCTACCTCTTCGACGCGCTGTACCACGATCCGGCCGGCGTGTTCGCCGGGTCCGAGCCGTACACAGTGCAGTCCTCGGCGCCGGTCGGTGACGAACGGCCGGGTGGCTGGCTTGCCGGCTTCCTCACCGAGTGGGCCGCGCGCGGCCCGCTGCCCTGGCGGCCGGAAGCGGCCGAGCAGTTCGCCGAGCTGACCGGCGTCACCCCCACCGCCGCGAAGCTGGTGCTGGCCGGCCTGCCGTACGCGGACTCGGCGCACACCGTGCCGACCGAGCTGCGCAAGGCGCTCGGGGTCAAGCAGGTCGGCGAGGCCAAGCTGGCCTTCGGGATGCTGAACGAGGCCAGCCCGGAGGTCCGGCGGGCCGTGATCTCGGCGCTGCTGCCGGACGACCCGGCCCGGCTGTGGACCGACGGTCCGGACGTGGCCGCCGCCGCAGCGGTCTGGAACGCCGCCCTGGGGCGCCGGGTGGTGGTGCCCGAACAACTGCTCGCCGAAGCGGTGCGCGCGATCCGAACCGGCTGGGGACCCGCGAAGGCGTTGCCGGCGCTGCTCGACCCGGCCCGTTCGGTCGAGCTGAGCACCGACCTGGCCTTCCAGATCAGGGGCGACCGGGCCCGGCCGGTCGACGGCCGGGCAGCGGGCTTCACCGGTGAGGTGCTGCGCTCCACGGTTGCCCTGGCAGCCTGGGTCGCCCACAACACGCCGGCTGGCGACCCGTGCCGGGTCGCGCTGCCGGCCGCGCTGGCCGTGATCCGGGACCGGCTGGCCAACCCCGACCTGCTGCTCGACCTCGACCAGTACGTCTCCCTGCCCGCGTTCCGCCAGGTGGCGGGCAACCCGTCGGAGACCGGCCCGGGCTGGGAACGGTACGGCGCCATCGTCCTGGCCACCCACGACAGCCAGCCGTCGCCCGCGCTGCGGCCCGACCTGCTCGACCCCGACGGGACGGACCCGTACCTGCCGGCGCTGCGGGAGGACGCGGCCAAGCCGTACCCGACGGAGGTGGCGCTGCGCCTGATCCGCGACCCGCGGTTCGCGGCGCTGCTCGACGATCTGCGGGAGCCGGGCGGCGGCGAGCGGGCGGCGGACGGGACCTGGTGGCCGCAGGATCCGACCCGGTCGGTGCCCGACCTGGTCGCCGAGGTGGCCGGGGAACACGGCCTGGGCGCCGACACGGCGGCGGTGTACCTGATGCTGCTGGCCATGCCGGACCCGACCGACCGCAACACGGCGAAGTGGACCGGCTGGAAGCCGGTCCGGCTGAAGGCGGCCCGTGCCGAACTGGCCGGCACCGACCTGGTCATCGAGGCCAGCCGGTCCCGGGCCGGCCGGTCGCTGTTCCTGCCCGGCCCGTGGTTGGAGCGTGGCAGCGGGCAGGCACCGATCGAGGGCTGGAAGGCCGCCCTGTTCGACCTCGCACCCGACGGTACGGCCGGCCTCGGCGTGACCGTGCCGTTCGAACCGGCCGCCGACCTCTACCGGCGGGCCTGGCAACGCCTCCGCGACGGCGGCCGGCCCCGGTTCGACAACCTGCCCACCCGCGGCACCCACCGCTGACCCCCGACCCCGGAGGGCGGTTGTGTCGGCGACGACCGCCCTGGCCGTCGCGGCACCGGCCCGCCGCCGACCCCCGTGCCGAACACCCATCCGAACCAGAGAGAGATCGAGGAACATCAGTGACTGTGACGGAACAGGTCCGCCCCACCGCGGCACCGGAGATCGCCGCCCAGGTCCTCTCCGCCGAACAGCGGTACGCCGACGAGCTGGCCTTCCTGGCCGCGTACGACGACGGGGCCCGGCCACCGGGCTGGGCGCTGACCCCGCGCGCCGTGGTCACCTTCATCCAGGGCAGCAACGGCGAGGCGTTGAAGGTGCCCGCCGACCGGCGCACCGGTCCGGACGGCACCGAACTGCCGGCCAGCATGACCATCCCGCCGAAGTTCGTCGGTGAGCGGAGCCTGGTCGAGCGGTGCGTGGTCACCCTGGCCGGTGAGCGGGGCCTGCTGCTGGTCGGCGAGCCCGGTACCGCCAAGTCGATGCTGTCCGAGCTGCTGGCCGCCGCGGTCTGCGGCACCAGCGCGCTGACCGTGCAGGGCACCGCCGGCACCACCGAGGATGCCTTCCGGTACGGCTGGAACTACGCCCTGCTGCTCGCTCAGGGCCCGACCCCGCAGGCGCTGGTCGACTCGCCGGTGCTGACCGCGATGCGCACCGGCCGGGTGGTCCGGATCGAGGAGGTCACCCGCTGCCTGCCCGAGGTGCAGGACGCGCTGGTGTCCATCCTGTCCGACCGGCGGATGAACGTGCCGGAGCTGGCCGGCACCGAGGGCGGCCTGATCCGCGCGGTGCCCGGGTTCACCGTGATCGCCACCGCCAACCTGCGGGACCGGGGCGTGTCGGAGATGTCCTCGGCCCTCAAGCGCCGGTTCAACTTCGAGACCATCCACCCGATCTCGGACGCGGACACCGAGACCGATCTGGTCCGCCGGCAGGCCACCGCCGCCGTGCAGCGCGCCGGCGCGGCGTACACGGTGGACGACGCGGTGCTGGACGCCCTGGTCAGCGTGTTCCGCGACCTGCGTTCCGGCCGGTCGGGCGAGGGCTGGGACGTGGAACGGCCCGGCACGGCGATGTCCACCGCCGAGGCGGTGCAGGTGGCGGTGTCGCTCGGCTTGGCCGCCGCGTACCTGCCCGGCGGGGACGCGCTCGACCTGGTGCCCGGGCACCTGCTCGGCGTCGTCCGCAAGGACGACCAGAACGACCACGCCCGGCTGCTCGGCTACTGGGACGGCCCGGTCCGCCGCCGCGCCGAGGACGGCTCGGCGATGTGGCGCCGGCTCTGGGACCTGCGGGAGAGCCTGCGATGACGACCCTCTCCAGCACGTCGACCGGTGCGGCCCCGCCGACCGCCGACCCGGTGGCGGCCGGCCCGTCGACGGCCGGCCCGCGAGCCGTGGTCGACGCGCTCGCCGGTTCGGTCCGGCCGTACCTGATCGGGGTGCGGCATCACAGCCCGGCCGTCGCGGCGGCGGTCCCGGCACTGCTGGACGCCGCCGGGGCCGAGGTGGTCTGTATCGAGCTGCCGGCCGACTTCCAGCGCTGGCTGCCGTACCTGTCCGACCCGGCCGCCCGGGCCCCGCTGGCCCTGGTCGGCAGCCACGGCGCGGACGGGCCGATGGGCTTCTACCCGTTCGCCGACTTCTCCCCGGAACTGGCCGCGATCCGCTGGGCCCGGCAGCGCGGCGTCGAGGTGCTCTGCTGCGACCTACCACTGGCCGACCCCGGCTGGACCGCCGGCACCACCGACCCGGCCACCGACTCCGGCCCGACTGCTGGTTGCGAGCCGACCGCCGATGGCGATCCCGCCCCGGACGCCGGTGAGCCGGTGCCCGGCCCGCGCCGGTCCGGCTACGCCGCCGCGCTCAGCGCCAGCGGCACCGGCCGGGACGGCGACGACCTGTGGGACCGGGTGGTCGAGGTGCGTGCCCCGGGCTGCCCGCCCGAGGCGGTCCGCCGGGCCGCCCTCGGCGTCGGCTGGGCGATGCGTACCGACAGCGCCAGCGGCGACGGCGTACCGGCCCGGGACCTGGCCCGCGAGCGGCACATGCGCCAGGTGCTGGCCGAGGCCGGCGCGGACGGCCGGCGGGTCGCCGCCATCATCGGCGCCTTCCATGCCCCGGCTCTGCTCGCCGCCCCGTCGACCGACGCCGACGCTGGCGACGGCCCGGCCCGGACGGCCAGCACGGCCGGCGGTGCCACCCCGGAGTCCGCTGCGGATGACGGCAAGGATCTGACGCCCGGCCCGGTCGGCGGCGATCCGGCGTCGACCGCCGATGTCGCCGCCGCGTCCACCCGGCCCGTCGCCGCCCCGACCGGTCCGGTCCGGTCCGTGACGACCCAGCCCGGGCCGGCCACCACCACCAACGGCGGCGGCACGGCGATCACCTCGCTGGTGCCGTACGCGTTCGACCTGCTCGACTCCCGGTCCGGCTACCCGGCCGGGATCCGCGACCCGCGCTGGCAGCAGTCCGTCTTCACCGCCGCCGGCGACCCGGAACGGATCCGGGCCGCCGCGGCCCGGGCCGTCACCGACCTGTGCCGGGAACTCCGCTCGGCCGGTCACACCGCCGGTACCGGCGAGGCCGCCGAGACGGTACGGCTGGCCGGCGACCTGGCCCGGCTGCGGGACCTGCCCGCCCCCGGTCGGGGCGAGGTGCTGGAGGCGGTGACCACCGTGCTCGGCCAGGGTGAACTGCTCGGCCGCGGCCGAGCGCTGGCCAAGGCGCTGGAGACCGTGCTGGTCGGCGCCGAGCGGGGCCGGATCGCCCCCGGTACGCCGCGGTCCGGGCTCGGCCCCGCGGTCGAGGCGGAACTCACCGCGCTGCGGTTGCCCAACCCGGACGGCCCGAAGTCCCGCGAGGTCCGGCTGGACCCGCTGCGCACCGAGCTGGACGAGCGGCGGGAGATCCTGCTGCAACGCCTCCAGGTCTGCGGCGTCGGCTACGGCGAGCCGATCGCGGTGTCCGGCACCGGCGATGGTGCCGCCCTGACCACCCGCTGGCAACTGTCCTGGACGCCGTCAGTGGCAGCCCGGCTGGACCTGGTCGGCGTACGCGGGGTGACCGCGGCGCTGGCCGCGGCCGGCACCCTGCGGGAGCGGTTGCGCCGGGAGGTCGCCGACGGCGGCCCCACCGCCGCGCAGCTGCTCACCGGGCTACGCGACGCCGCCCGGTGCGACCTGCCCGAGCTGGTCACCGACCGGCTCGAGCTGGCCGCCGCGGTGCTGCCGGGAACCGGCACGCTGCCCGAGCTGCTGGCCGCACTGGACCTGCTGGAGGCGCTGCGCCGGGAACACCTGCCCGGCACCACCGCCGGCGGCCGAGCCCGGGCGGCCGAGCTGGCCGTCGCGCTGCTGGACGCGGCGGTCCGCGGGCTGCCCGGCCTGGCCGGCAGCGACGCCGCGGCCGACGCTGCCGCGTTGGTCGACCTCGCCGTCCGGGCCGGCGAGGACCGGATCGGCCTGCGCCTGAACGAGGCCCTCGGCTACCTGGCCCGGGCCGGTTCGTCGCTGATCCAGGGCGCCGCCCTGGCCGCCCGGGTGCTCCTCGACCTGACCGATCTGGAGATCCTGGGCACCCGGGTGGCCGGCTGGATCGACGCGGCGACCGGACCGGACACCCGGCGGCACCTGCACCGGGTGCTCGGTGGTCTGCTCACTGCGGCGCACCCGCTGCTGCAGTCCGCCCCGGCCGCGCTGGACCCGCTGCTGGAGCGGATCGAGCGGCTCACCGACACCGAGTTCCTGGACCGGCTGCCGGCGCTGCGTGGCGGGTTCGACGTGCTCACCCCGGCGGCCCGGGATCGGCTGCTGCACACCGTCGCCGAACGGCTAGGCGACCGGCTCGATCTGGCCTTGTCCGCCCCGCCCGAGCTGCTGGCCCGCTGGGCCGCCGCCGACGCGGCCGGCCGGGCCGCCCTGGTCGCCCGCGACATCCCGATCCCGGGCACGCCGACCGGCTCCGCCGACGCCCCCGCCGGCGCCGAACCCGGGCCGGACACGCCGGCCGCCGGGCTCACCCCCACGGACCGGTGGCGGCTGCTGCTCGGCCGCCAACCCGACCGGTTGCCGGCCGACGCCCGCCGCTACGCCCGCGCCTTGGACGAGCTGTACGGGGCGGGTCAGGGCGAGGGCGTCACCGATCTCGGCCAGGCGGCCGGCGGCGGCCAGGAAGCATCCTTCCCGACCGCGCGCGAGTGGGCCGACGAACTCGAGGCGCTGTTCGGCACCGCGGTACGCGAGGAGGTCATCGCCCGGGCGGCCGAGAGCGGCCGTACCGATGTGCTCACCGAGCTCGACCCGGCCGCGGTACGCCCCTCGATGGAGCTGCTGACCTCGGTGCTGTCGCTGGCCGGTGGCCTGCCCGAGGGGCAGCTGGCCAAGCTACGACCACTGGTCCGGCGGTTGGTCGAGGAGCTGACCAAGCAGTTGACCACTCGCGTGCGTCCGGCGCTGACCGGGCTGACCAACCCGCGTCCGTCCCGCCGTCCCGGCGGCCGGATCAACCTCGCCCGTACGCTTCGGGCGAACCTGGCGCACACCCAGCGGCTCGGCGACGGCCGGACGGTGGTGGTGCCGGAACGCCCTGTCTTCAACACCCGGACCCGCAAGGAGGCCGACTGGCGGCTGGTGCTGGTGGTCGACGTGTCCGGCTCGATGGAGGCGTCGGTGGTGTGGTCGGCGTTGACCGCCGCCGTACTGGCCGGGGTGCCTACCCTGTCCACCCACTTCCTTGCCTTCTCCACCGAGGTGGTCGACCTGACCGACCGGGTCGACGACCCGCTGTCGCTGCTGCTGGAGGTGCGCGTCGGCGGCGGTACACACATCGCCGCCGGGCTGGCCCACGCCCGCTCGCTGGTGACCGTGCCGAGCCGCACCATCGTCGCGGTGGTCAGCGACTTCGAGGAGGGCTACCCGCTGGCCGGGCTGCTCGGCGAGGTCCGCACGCTGGCCAGCTCCGGCGTGCATCTGCTCGGCTGCGCCGCGCTGAGCGACAGGGGAGTGCCCTGCTACTCGGTACCGGTCGCCGAGCAGCTCGTCGCGGCCGGGATGCCGGTCGCTGCTCTCAGCCCGCTCGAACTCGCCCGCTGGGTGGGCGACCGCATCCGCGGAGGATCACGTTGACGGACCGCACACCCACCGCCGCGGACATCGACCGGTTGCCGCCGGTGCTGCCGGGGGTCGCCGCTGCGGCGGTGGTGGCCCTGCCACCCCGGCTGCACAAGCGGCTGGACGTCACCGTCGAACGGCTGGCCGGTGTACCGGTCGGCCGGGTCGACGGCGGCGTGTCGGTCGACTGCGGCGCCGAGGCACTGGTCACCCTGACGCCCGGACCGACCGGCGCGGTCACCGACCCGCACCAGGCGCGGTGCAGCTGCCTGCTGGCGCCCCGCTGCCTGCACCGGACCGCGGTCCTGGTCGCCTGCCCGGTCGCCGACCCGGCCACCCATCCCGATCCGGCGTCGACCACCACCGCATCGTCCACTTCGGACAGCACTGGCGCGGCCACCGGCCGGACCGGGCGTACCGGCAGGATCGGGCGTACCGGAAAATCGGCTGGCGCGGCTGGCGCGGCGGGCGCGGCGGGCGCGGCCGCCGGTCGTACCGGCCGGAACACGGCACCGACGAAGGCGCAACGGGCCGCCGCCGGCGCGCTGTGGCGGGCAGCCGCCGCGGTGCTCGCGGCCGGCGTGCCGGCCGCCGGCGCGGTCCCCCAGGCCGAACTGCTGCGGGCCGCCCACAGCGCCCGGCTGGCCGGCCTGCCGCGGGCCGAGAGCGCCGCGCTGCGCACGGTACGTGGCCTGCGCGCACACCGGGGACGACAGACCGGCCACCGGCTGGCCGAACTGGTCGAGGTGCTGCACGACCTGCTGTACGTGGCCGGCCGGCTGGCAGCCGGCGATCCCGCCCCCGCGCTGGTCGGCATCCTCCGGCGGGCCTACCAGCCGGACGGCACGCTGGAGGTGTACGGCGTCTGCCGGGAACCGGTGATCGGCGCGACAGGTTACGCCGGGGTGGTCACTCACCTGGTCGCCGCCGATGGGCGCCGGCTCTCCTTCGGCGACGTGAAACCGGGCGGCCCGGACCGGGCACGGGACTGCGCCCGGGCGGTCACCGAGATGGGCGCGGTCGCGGTCAACCACGCGGTGCTGGCCCGCGGCGGCCTGCGGATCACCGGCGCCACCGTCTCCCCGGACGGCCGGCTCGGTGCCGGCAAGGGGGTCCGGGCCACCCCGCTCACCGGGACCGACTGGTCCACTGGACCGCTGGCGGAACTGTTCGCCCGCCCGCTCGCCGAGGTGGTGACCGCCCAACTCGCCGCTGACGATCCGGAGGACCCGGCCCGGGCCGGGACCGCGCTGGTCGGCTGTGACCTGATGGTGGTAGGTGCCGTCGGTGACCAGGTGCTGGCCCGCGAGCTAGCCCCCGCCACCGAGGCCGGACCGGACCGTGCTTCGGTGCCGGATGGGCCGGTGATCCGGCTGGTGCCGGTCAACTCTCACCCGATGCTGGCCCATGTGGCCAACCTGCGGCGGCTCGCCTCCTGGCCGGGCCTGCGGATCCGGGTGGTCGGCCGGCTGGACCCGGACCGGGCCAGCACGCTGCACCCGCTCGCGGTCGGCCCGGTGCCCGGTGCCGCCGCGACGCTCCGGCTGCCGGCAGACTGGCACGGCCGGGCGGACCTCGGCTACGACGAGATCCAGGGCAGCCACCTACCGCCGCGCGACCCGGCCGCGATGACCGAACCGGTTCTCGCCGTCGGTGCCGACGCGGTTGCTGAGTCCCCGCTGTGGCGGGCCCGCCGGCTGGTGGAGCTGGCCGTCTCCGGCGGTCGCCGCGCCGTCGCCGAGGCGGCCCGCGGCGAGGGCGCCGGGCTGGCTGGTCCGCTGCGCCGCGCCGGCTTCACCACCGCCGCCGCGGTGGCCGCCGCGCTCGCTGACGAGTCCGACCGGCGCGGCCGGGACGCGTTCGGCCGGCTTACCGATCCCGATCCGGACCGGTACGCCTGGGCCTGGCTCGCCGCGACCGCCCACCTCGCCGCCACCGAGCGGGAGCTGATCCGGTCCTCCTGGACCGCCCCGCCCGTCGGCTGACCTGCCGGAATCCGGGGGCGATCGAGCTCCCGGGGCGGCGGGTGGCAGGCCAGGTCATCGCAAACGTGACGCGGACAACCGGGGCCCCGGCGCCCGCCCGAACCCCGGGCGGGCGCCGACACCCGGCGACAGGACCTACGAGTATGGCGACGGCGAGCACCACGGCCGGCTCCGGGCCCCGGCAAACGGCTGGGCCGCGCGGCTAGGACGCGCGTGGCGTAAGGGAAGCGGACGACCCTCGAACCGCTCTGCCGCGGCTGCGCCCGGCCACCCGAGCCGGGCGAGATGCTCTCCGCGATGACCGCCACCAAGCCTCGGACTGACCTCGATGGTGCACAACCCGGTCTCGCTCACCGCCGCCGTGGTGCTCATCGTAGTGATCCATTGACAGATCCAAACGGTCGAGGAGACCTGCCTGCCAATCAGGCAGGGCGCGCGGGCAACGCCTCCAACGTCGCTGCCACGCCCGGCGGTCGGACTTCGTTGATCTCGCTGATCCTGGCGGCGCCAGCTAGCCCCATCATCGTTGACCCATAGCGCGACGCCGAACCGCCGAAACGGTTACCGCAGGCCCGTGAGCTGCTGGTTATCACATTTGCCGCCGTGAGGCCATCGTTCGCGGTGACGCCCGGATGCCGCTGCGCGGGGCGTGGGTAGCGTGCCTATGCCGCCCTCGTTGAGGTGGTCCCCAGCAACCGTCAGGCGCAACACCAGGGCGCAAACGGAATGCACGTCCGCGCTCCCGCGTCCGGGGCGGCCGGACACTTGCCTGGCCGGGGCGCGTTGTTCGGTTGATGCTGCCGGGTGTCCGAGCGTTCCTCTTTCGAGAGCTATATCGTCGAGGCGACCCTGCGCGAGCGTCGCGTAACGCGTAACCCCTTCGCTGCGTCCACTGGGTCTCGGCTCAGATCTGGAATCGGGAAGGGGCGGGGATACCGCGCCGCCGGCGCAGCTCGGCAGCTCGCTTCTCCTTACGAATGCTGGTGAGGCCGATCCAGGACAGTCCTGCCCAGACGATCGCGAGCGGGAGCGCACCCCAGAACGGCCGACCCTGCGTCGCGGAGACGATGAACACCGCGACGAATGCCAGGCTGAACCCAGCCAGCACCCAGACACCGACCCACAGCCCGCGCACCGTCCGGACCGCATAGGCAGGCCCGCCACGAACGAACCCGATCTCCTCAGGCCGATACAGGGTCAGCTCCCCGTCAACGGTGCGCACCAGACGACGCTTCTGACCCAGGTCCCGAAGTCGCCGGTACTCGGCCCGAGCTGCCTCGCACCGCCTCAGCCTCGCCACCTCATCAGCTGCATCGTCAGCGGTCACGCTCGCCAGTCCTTCCCTTATTACGTAGGGCCCCCATCTGCCCACCTGTCCCCGGCCGGGCGGAGCCGGCGCCTGGATCACGCGGGACTGTCCGAGTAAGGGTGTAACCGGTCTGGCCTGACACGCCGAGCCTGGAGGGCTTGGTGGGAAGGACAGGCAATGACCGAGATCATCGAGTCTGTGCCGAAATCGATGGATACCCAGCTGCTCGCGCAGCAGCTCCTGGAGCAGGGCCCGTGCCGAGGGTGTGGACCTGGTGGGCCCGGCCGGGTTGCTGTCCGGGCTGACCAAGACAGTGCTCGAGACCGCTCTTGAGGCGGAGATGACCGAGCACCTGGGCTACGACAAGCACGACGCCGCTGGCCGCAACGGCGCCAACTCTCGTAACGGCACCTGGTCGAAGACTGTGTTGACCGAGATCGGGCCGGTGCAGATCGACGTGCCACGAGACCGCGACGGCAGCTTCGACCCGGTCATCGTGCGCAAGCGGCAGCACCGGCTGACCGGCGTCGACCACCTGGTGTTGTCGTTGACCGCACGAGGTCTGACGACCGGGGAGATCGCCGCCCACTTCGACGACGTCTACGGGGCGAAGGTCAGCAAGGACACCATCTCCCGGATCACCGACAAGGTCGTCGAGGAGATGACCGAGCGGCGCCACCGTCCCCTCACCGGCGCCCTCTACTGGGCCGCTTCCGGGGTAGGAAGCCCCTCACCACGCACATCACAGATCGTCGAGCTGGATCAACCCATCCTGGATGGCGCGCGCTACCAGCATTGCCTTGGTGGGAGCCGCCCGACCACGCATCGCGTACTTGACCCGAATGTGCTCCAGATGAGAGTTGACCGTGCTCAGCGAAATCCCCAGACGCTGAGCCACGAACTCCTTGGACTGCGACTGGAACCACTGGATCAGCACCTCGGTCTCGCGCGCCGACAACACCGGCCGGTGGGCAGAGCGGTCGCCAGCGAGCGCGCCCGCCAGGGATGGCGCGGTGTAGGCTTGGCCGGCCGCTGCGGCCCTGGTGGCTTTGAGGAGATGCTCGGTGCTCTCAGCCTTTGTCAGGTAGCTCAGCGCGCCCAACTCCAAGCACTGAAGTGCGATTATGTCGTCAGCGCGCATCGAGTAGACAACAACCCGCCGCCCCGCCTCCACCAGCCTACGCAGCTCACCCATCACCGGGGTCGGTCCGCCAAGGTGCAGGTCGAGGATGACCACGTCGGCCTGGGCACCCTCACCGAGCCACGCGACGCGGACGTCGCTACCCGAGGCGGCCACCCGTATAGGCGGTGTGCCGGAGGACAGCCAGTGGGTCACCCCGGCCAGCAGGGCTGGGTGGTCATCGACGATCACGGCGCTTAGCTGTTCCTCGTCCGCCATCTGGCCTCCATTCGCACGTACTCGCCATAGGTGTCACAGTCGACTACAACCTGTGCGGAAATCGGGGTGACCACGGCGGTGCCGACGTCCGCCATCACCGCGACCCGCACGTCCTCGTGGGTGCGCAGCACACTCACCCGCGCGTGGGACCGCGCAGCCGCCAACGTCGCCACAACAGGGCTGGTGAGTTCCCGACGCACGTCGGGGGGCACCGCCACGGCCGCGCCGCTGATCGCCAGCGACACCTCGACGCCGCGTCGTTCGGCCTCATCGACACACGCGGTGACTTCGTGCACCAACGGATCGGGGACCTCGTCGTTCTCGGCGAACAACCTGCGGAGCTGCGTCGCCGCGAGGGAGCACCGTCGTCGGGTGTCGTCGTCGCGGGGGTCCAGCACGCCATCGGCCAAGTCCGCCAGTAGCGGCAGTGTCACACCCAACTGCCCGGCGAAGACGGTGCGCTGTTCCCGTTCCCACTGCTCGGCCGACATCACCCTTGTGATCAGCCGGTCCTGCTCGGCTGCCACTGACATCGCCTGACGGGTTCTATGGTGCAGCATCCGCGAGAACGGCACGACCGCCAGCTGGATGCTGGCAGTGGCGAATGCGACGATGCCTGCGGCGCCGATCTCGGCGCGGTCCTGCACGCCCGACAACATGAATTGGCCAACGCTCGCCGTCAGATGCACAGCCATGGCGGTGAGCAGCACGGGCGCACGGTCCAGGAGCAGCAGCAATAGATGCCACCCCACCAGGCCGAACGACCAGTCCGGTGTGCCGAAGTGTCCGCCCGGTGGCAGCACGCGGGTGGCACCGGCCGAGGCTGCCAGCGTGACAGCCGTGCCGACCATCACGACTGCGCCCGGCATGGGCTTTCGGCGCACCACCCACACGCCACAGGCCGCGGCGACGAGCGCCAGTGCCGTGAATGCAGCCGCAGCGACCCACGTCGGCTGGTACTCGTACTCGACCAGCGGCCGTACACACAGCCCGAATTGCACGACGCCGGCGATGCACAGCAGCGCGATCCGCATGGTGGGGTACACGTGGTCGCCATCGGCACGGCTCTCAGCCACCGGGCCACACCAGCCGTATGGAGGTCCCGGCACCGGGGCGCGAGGTGACAATGGCGCTGCCGCCGGCCGCGGTCATGCGTTCGACGACCGAGCCGCGAATGCCGCGGCGGGAGTGCGGCACCTCGCCAGGGCAGAACCCCACGCCCGCGTCGTCGACCGCAACGACTACGCGGTCCTCGACGTGGATGCTCAGCGTCGCGTTGCGTACGCCGGCGTGCCGCTCGACGTTGGCCAGCGCTTCACGTACCGCGCGCACAACCGCGAGTGCCACCGACGCGGGCACCACCGTCCCTTCCCGCCAATGGACGCCAACGCTCAGTGGGCTTCGATCCACGACGGAGCGCAGCACGGCATTCAGGTCCACAGGGCTGTCCTGCGAGTTCTGCCCACCCGTAGCGCCCGTGAGCACGGCTAGGTCGTGCCGTGCGTACTCGGCCACCTGCGCGGGGTGGGTGTTCTGGCCGTGCGTTGCCACTAGGAGGAACGTCGCCGAGGCCGTGTCGTGCAGCAACGCGAGGAACTCCCGTTCCTGCCGGTGCCGCGCCACCGCCACCGCCTCGGCCCGCGTCAGCACCGCCTGGCGTGCCCGCAACACGTCCACGCGCCTGCTAGCCTGCCGCAGCAACACGAACGCCAGGCGCGCCATGACGCACTCGACCATCAGCCGCAGGCCGACCGCACTCCCCTCGCCGACGCCAACCACGGCGAAGTCGACCGCGAGCAACCCCGCCGTGACGGGCAGCGATACCTTCGGCGGCCAGTCCCACTGCAGAGTGATAGCGGTCGTGGTCATCGTGTTCAGTGCCCACTGGTTCGGCTGTCCACCAGTCCACTCCTGCGTCACGCAGATCGCCGAAACACGCGCCACCGCGAACGTAAGCGCCAGTGGCGCCGCACGCTCGGAGAACCCGACCCAGCAGTCCACCACGGCACCAACCACCACCAGCCCGAACAGTGCGAACCCTAGCGGCAGGGCATCGCCGGGAACCGCCAGAAGCCCGAAAGCGCTGATGAGCAATAGCACGAACCCACGCATAGGCGCTGCATACCGGCGTGCTGAGGCCAGGAACTCGGCCTCTACGCTGCCCGGCCCTGAACTCGACGGCATGGCGATCTGTCATGTCCCGCGATAGAAGCAGGACGCCTGCGACCGCGTCACAACACTGCGACCGACTTCGATGACCACGCGAAGACCCTAACAACCGGGGACCGCCCTGTCTTGACGCATCCCACACCGGCCTGTGCTGTCGGCGCCTGGGACCGAGGTGCTGGTACAGCTCGACGATCTGTGACGGTGTGCGTGGTGAGTGGCTTCCTGCCCCGAATGACCGTCGGTCGAACGTACGATGCCTGGCGGTTCATGCCTGTCTATGTTCGACCGCACAGCACACCTCGACGCGGGAGTCGGTTGATGGCAGGTGACGAGATCAGCAGGCGGATCTTCTTGCACGCAACGGTGACGACCGGCACCGTCGCTGCGATCGGTGTCGGGGCAGGCGCGGCCGTGGACGCCGTCCCAGGCTTTTACAACCCCTACAGTGGCTACCAGATCACTGCACCCGGCAGGAACATCTCAACCGAGGCTCGCTCGGCGGCATCGACTACGGCATGTCCGTCGGCACGCAGCTACCCGCGGCGGGCGGCGGTGTCGTGACCAACGACCCGAACAACGGCACCGGCGGCTACACCGTCACCGTGCAGCACGATAACGGCTACCGCACCCAGTACCTGCACCTGTCGCAGTCCTTCAACGACTACCTCAATCGCGCTGGTGCCGGCTCCCACCGGAGACAAACCACTCCGGACGCAACCGCGGGTAACCCCACCAACACGGCTGCGTCGGGACAAGCCGTTCCGACGCCACCGCATCGCACCAAAACAGAGTCGGGCCCTCCAGACCCCGAATCGGAAGCCACGCCAAGGGACCCGCCCCGATCAAATCCCACTCAAGCCACCACCGACCCCGCACACCGGCTCGCAAACCCCAGCTCGGCCGGCCCCAAACATCCAGTGCCCAACAAAATGTCGAACATCGACAGCTGACGACTAGTACTACAACAAGGGAGGGTTCATGAAACGACCGACAACACTGTGGCGCAAGAGCTTGGCCATGGTGATCACTCTGGTCATGGCGGCTGGGATCTTGTTCGTCGGAGCAAGCCCGGCATCGGCCGCCCCCGACTACTTCAAACTCCCCTACCCGGCCGGTGAGGCCTACATGGTCACCCAGGGCCCGGGAGGCTCGTACTCACACTACGATCAGTACAACCGGTACGCATGGGACTTCGGCCTCCCGGCGAACTATGAGGTCTCTGCCGCGCAGGGCGGCTGGATCGTCAGATCGGACTGGTCGCCCTACTGGCAGAACGGCATCGAGGTGATCATTCGGCACCCGAACGGCACCTGCACCCACTACGCACACCTGAACCGGTCCTTCTACTGGCCCGGCGACTGGGTCCCACAGGGCCGGGTCGTCGGCTGGTCGGGCAGCACCGGGGCGTCGAGCGCGCCGCACCTGCACTTCCAGGTGATCAACTGCGACACCCGGGTCGGCCTGTACGCCACCCTCCAGGGCTGGGTCCCGCAAACCGGGAGCTGGCCGGTCAGCGAGAACTCCTACGCCTGATCACACGACCCGGCGCACGGTACCGCTCACACGAACCACGCCGTGCGCCGGGCCGCAAGGCAGCAGCCAACTCCCCGGTTGTCCTGTACGCGGCGAGTTCGCTGCAGGCGCAGGAGTTCACGGTGGACGTCGGCGCCGAATACCCATGAAGCCAGGTCACCGTCACTGTACGGCAGGCGTCGAGCGTAGCGGACTCGACCAGGGGATCCACTGTGGAGGACAACTGGCAGCGGCCGGAGGTAGCGGCCGGCGCCTGCTCGGCAAGGCAGCGGCTCGGCCGACCGCACGCCCACACCCGATGACGATGCAGCGCGTTCGGCGGCGCCGGGGTGGATGCGCTTGGCGTCCACCCCGGCGCTTTTCCCGGTGTCGTAAGCCCCGCTGGGGCTGGCTGGGAGCTACTCGCCCCAAGGCGAGTAGCTCAGGTCCTTATGCATCGCCTCCCGCTCGGCTACGACGACCTTGATCCCGTGCAGGCAGCCGGGCATCGCACGTTACGGACATTCGCCGAACGCATCCGCCACCTCTCCTCGGAGATCCGCGAACTCGAGAAACTGCTAACCGCCGCGGTCACCGCGACAGCGCAGCGGCTACTGGGCCTCTCCGGCGTCGGCCACGACAGCACAGCCGCCCTGCTCATCGCCGCCGGCGACAACCCAGACCGCCTGATCGGCGAAGCCGCCTTCGCCGCCCTCTGCGGTGTCAATCCCGCCGAGCGCTCATCACGCGAAGCACAGCGACGCCGCCTCAACCGCGGCGGCAACCGCCAGGCCAACGCCGCGCTGTTCTGGATCGCCCTGACCAGACGACCGCCCGCGGCTCAGTCGAACGTGATGCGCTGGGCATCGTGGGGTATCCACGGGTTCGGTTTCCGCAGTCCAGCCGGGGTCGTATTGCTCCACGGCCTCGATGAACTCAGCCGGCGGCCGGTAGGAATGTACGGTGACGTAATGCCAGATGAGCGAGGGTACGGCGAACATCACGCCCGGCCCTGACGGCACTGATCTCAGTGAGCCTGACTTTCCGCGTAACGGTGTGAGCGCAGCGGGTAGCTGCCTTGGTGGTCGGTGCGGACACGCCCGAGCCCGTTGTGGTGCAAAGGGAAAGACGCAGAACCCGGTTTGTCCGTGCGCGGGGAGACCGTGTTGTTCCTGTCCGGGCTCCTGCACGGGCAGCGGCAGCGGCTGGGAGGCCGCTGGTTCCTCGACCAGTTACGGCGGCAACGTGCAGCCCACGCCACGCCCAACGCCAAAGCCAAGTGACCTTGGAGTATCAGGTCGACCTCAAGGTGGCGCGAAGCGCCTGGTATGCGGCGAGCATGCGCCCTTTATGCAGACGCTGGCGAGACTCGCCGTAGCGATCCGTTCGGAGTATCCGAAGGCCCACCGCGCACCGCTTCCTGGTGGGCGAGCCGATGATCCGGCCGTGGCGGGCCTGATGGCGGTGCGGGAGATCAGGAGGAGGCGGGATGGATAAAGTTGGTATCTTCGATACGAGTCCGGTCTTCGCCCATGGGCTCGCCGGGTTGCTGGCGGTGGAGGGTTTCGAGGTACTTGAGGTCAGATCCAGCACGGAGGGGGACTACTGCCGGCAGGCAGACATCTTTCTGGTTGACCCGGCAGCGGTCCGTGTTAGCACCCTCTGGGCCTTCGTCGCGGAGGTGTCGTTGGTGGCACCCGTGTTGGTGCTCGCCCCCTTTGGTGACTACTGGACGCCCGGCGAGCGCTGCCCCGGCTCGGGCCTGGTGAGCTACGTGGACCGCTACGCGCCCGCCGACGTCGTGGTGCGCGCGGTCCGAACGGTGGTCGACGGTGGACAGTTCTTCGGCAGGGCGGAGCCGGCGGGCCAGCCGGATCGGCGTGGCGTCGATTCCGTCCCGCTTTCACTGCGTGAACGGCAGGTGCTCAGGCAGATCGCGCGAGGGCTGACGCACACTCAGATCGCCCGCGTACTGGGTATCAGCCGGCACACCGTGGACACCTACGTCAAGCGCATCAGGTCCAAGCTCGACCTCGGCAACAAGGCCGAGCTGACGCGGGCGGCGCTGGTCGGTGAGTTCCCCGAGGCTACCGCCGACGCGTCCTGGCCGGTCGTGCTATCGGCCTCCGCCTCGGTGCCGCCGGTATGACCGGACCGGGCCGTGCGTACTGAATGCGCAAGTCGACGTCTGCCAGATTCGGGCCGTTCGCGGGCCAGCCGGAGAAACGGGGGTGAACAATCGGCCGATGTGCGGTTATAAGATCTATGATCTTGTCGTCCGGGACCGGGTGGGGCAGGATCAAATAATGTGACCATCGTGGGCGGCGACGGTGAGTGGGAGTTTCGCCTCCTCGGCCCGGTTGAGGCATACCGGGGAGGCATTCAACTCCCGCTCAACGGAAAGCAGCGCTCGCTGCTGGCAGTCCTGCTGCTCAATGCCAATCGGGTAGTCGCCACCAGGCAGCTCGCGGAAGCGGTCTGGGGTCAGCGGCTGCCGGCGTCACCCGAGGCGCGGGTGCGGTTGCTGATATCCGAGCTGCGCAGGGCGTTCGCGAGTGACGGTCAAGGGCTCATTCTGACCCGGCAGCCCGGATACCTGGTGCGCGTGGGCGCCGGCCAGATCGACGTGGACAGCTTCCGGCACGCGGTCGACCAGGCCCAGGAGGCGGCGGCCCGGGGCCGGCCGGAGATCGCGGTCGAGCAGTACGACAACGCGCTCGCGGTGTGGCGTGGCGTGGCGCTGGGCGGCGTGAGCGGCGGGTTCGTCGACACCGAGGTGGCGCGTCTGACCGAGCTGCGGGAGCGTGTCGCGGAAGACCGTACTGAGGTCATGATGGCGGTGGGGCGACACGCCGAACTCGTCTCCGAGCTGGGGCATCTGGTCGCTGAGCATTCGCTGCGGGAGAGGCCCCATGCCCAGCTGATGATGGCCTTGTACCGGTCGGGCCGGCGTGGTGAGGCGCTCGAACTCTACGCCCGGCTGCGGGAGCGCCTGGTCGAAGAGTTGGGGCTCGAACCGACGCCACAGCTGCAGCGTCTGCAGCAACAGATTCTCGTCGGCGATCCAGCGCTGCACCCGCCGGTCCCCGCGGTGCGGTCGGCCGCGTCAACAGTCCGCCAGTCGTCGCCGCCGGCCAGGATGCCGGCGCGCCAGCTGCCGCCGGCCCCTGGACGGCTCGTCGGCCGCGTGCGGGAGCTGGAGCAGCTCGACGCGCTCGCCGCGCGGGGTGACGGCCCGGTACTGGTGGTGGGGCCGGCCGGTGCCGGCAAGACCACCCTGGCCGTGCACTGGGCCCACACCGCGATGGATCGATTCCCGGATGGTCAACTTTTCCTGGACATGCGTGGCTTCGACCCCGGTACCCGTATGTCGCCTATGGACGCACTGCCGCAGTTGCTGCATGCGCTGGGGGTGGCGACTGAGGAGATTCCGGTCGGGGGCGATGCGCAGATCGCCCAGTACCGCTCGGCCCTCGCGGGACGGCGGCTGCTGGTCATCCTCGACAATGTGGCCGAGCCGGACCAGGTGCGACCACTGCTGCCCGGCGGCCCTGGCTGTCTCGCCCTGGTCACCAGTCGGGATCGGCTTGGCGGCCTGGTGGCGTTGAACGGCGCGTGCCGCATGACGATCGACGTGCTGCCACCGTTGGACGCGATCGAGGTGCTGGCTCACACGGCCGGCGCCGAGCTGATTGAGGCGGATCCGGACGCCGCGGCCAAGCTGGCGAGGCTGTGCGGCCACCTTCCGCTGGCGTTGCGCATCGCCGCCGGCCGGCTCGCTGACCAGCCGCACCATTCGATCCGCCGGCAGGTGGACGAGCTGACCCGGCGCGGGCGGATGGCCGGCCTGCGGGTCTCTGGTGACGGACGGGCGTCGGTCAGAGGTGCCTTCGACCTCTCCTACCAGGCGCTTCCGCGCCCGGCGCAGCGGCTCTTCCGGCTGCTGGGCCTCGTGCCGGCGCCAGCCGGGTGGTCGGCCGAAGCGGGCGCCGCGCTCGCCGGGCTGGCGGTGGACGATGCCGGCCAGCTGCTCGACACCCTGGCCCGGCTACACCTGATCACGGCCACTGCGGCCGGTCGGTACGTCTGCCACGACCTGCTGCTGGAGTACGCCGCGGAACTCGCCGCCGGCGATCCGCCCGCGCAGCGGGACGCTGCCGTGGACCGCCTGCTCGCCTTCTACCTGCACACCACCGATCAGGCTGCCGCCGCCACCGTCCCGGCCGTCTCCCGACTGCCCCGTCCGCCTCTGCCGGCCGGCGTAGTGCCGTTGGCGTTCCCCGACGTGGCCGGCGCCAGGGAGTGGATGATCGCAGAGTGGGACAACGTGGTCGGCGGGCTGCGCCACGCGGCGGCGCGGGGGCTGCGCCAGCTGGCCTGGCATTTCGCGGACGCATTGCGCAGTCACCTGTATCTGACGGCGTCGCGGCCCCAGTGGCTGGCCATCGCCGAGACGGGCTTGGCTGCCGCGATGGAGGAGGGCGATGTGGTCGGCGAGGCGGCCATGCGCTTCTGCCTCGGCTTCCTGCGTTACCAGGTGGCGGAGTTCTCTGAGTCGATCCGCGAGCATGAGCGCGCGGTGGAGCTCTACCGGCAGGCGGGGTGGAAGCCGGGCGAGTCCACGACGCTGCGCAGCATGGGCGTGTCGCTGGCACACATGGGGCAGTTGCGGCCGGCTCTGGACCGGTTCACGCAGGCGCTGGCGCTCGACCGCGAGATCGGCAACGAACCTGGCGAGGCGGCCAGCCTTCAGAACATTGCCGGAACCTACAAGGATCTCGGTGACCTGGAACTCTCCGCACGGTACCTCAGCGTGGCGATCCCGTTGCTGCGTCGGGTCGGTCGCCGGCCCGGCGAAGCGATAGCCCTCATCAATCTGGGGGAACTCCGGCGCGAACAGGGCCGCCTCGACGAGGCCCTGGCCGCTGTCCGTGGGTCGCTGGCGATCTGCCGGGAGATCGGGCTGCGCCACGAGGCGGCGGAGGCGTTGATTACTGGGGCAGAGGTCCATCGCGATGCCGGAAGGCACCGAGAGGCTCAGCAGGCGCTGGACGAGGCGCTGGACATCGCTCAGCAAACCGGTAACCCGCGACTCCAGATGCTCGCCCTCAATGGATTGGCCAGCATCGAGATCCGGGCCGGCCGGGTCTCGACCGCAGTGGCACGGCTCGACACCGCACTGGAGGTGGCGGCGCGTACCGGCCACAGCGGCGGTCACGTCAAGATCCTGCTCACGCTCTCCGAGGCGTACTGCGCGCTCGTCGAGTACCGATCCGCGCACCGCTACGCATCCCGGGCCTTGAGCCTGGCCTCGGAATCAGGGGCGATGATCGAGGTGGCCGCTGCGCACGCCGCCCTGGCCGCGGTCCACCTCGGCCTGGATGATCCCGACCAATGCATCAGCCACTGCCACAAGGCCCTGCAGACGCAGCGGAGGTCGGGCCAGCGGCGGGCGAAGATCCGGACCCTGGCGATACTCAGGCAAGCCCGTCGGTTGCGACGAGGCGGTGCCGGATCCTCGACGACGCACGTCTCGGAGAGCGCTCGGTGACCAATTACTCCGGTTTGAAAATACGTAGACCGGTGCGCTGGCTCCGGCGCGTCGTGCAGCGGACTCCCCGCAATGGTCAGTGTGGAGAGTTGTTGCCTCGCTGGAGGGCGAACAGTCCGTAGCCGGAAGGTCCAGTCGTGGTTGCGAGAGCCGGCGCCTTTTTTGGGGTGTGGATTTGGTTGCCCGGCTTAACGCTCTTACGAAGCCGTCAGCTGGCAGCCTCCCGTTGTTCGGATCGAAGCAGTCACGACGAAGGGTTTGTCCCGTGTCCCGTAAATCGGGGACACGACGTCCTGCCGGCACGTGCCCTATGGTCCGCGTGGGCGAGGACCCCATTGATGGCAGTGACTTGCCATCGGCTGCGCCCGAGGGAGGTCGTGATGAGAAGTCGCGCACGCGGACGGAGATCGGGAGTTCGGCTCGATCAGTTACCCATGGGGAAGGTCGGCTACGGGCTAGCTGTCGGCCTGTCCACGACGCTGGTGGCCTCACTGCTGACCGGCGTGGTCTCGCGCCCGGCGCAGGCGAAGCCGCCGGTGACCCAGGCGCAGCAACCGGCTGAGCCGGTGGAGCGCCCCGACGAGGCGGCGGCCGTGGTGACGGCGCGGATGACCGGCAAACGGGTGCTGATCAGCGGGCTGACGACGGAGACGACGGAGTTCTGGGCGTTGCCGTCTGGGTCGGTGGAGGCGAAGGTCAGCGCCGGGCCGGTGCGGATGCGCGACGACCAGGGCGACTGGGTGGACGTCGACCTGACCCTGCAGCGGAAGGCGGACGGCTCGGTGGCGCCGAAGGCGCACCCGGCCGGGTTGACGCTGTCCGGGCCGGCTGGTCCGGGCGAGCACGACCTGGTGTCGCTGGGTGCGGCGGGGCGGCGTTCGACGTTGGGTTGGTCGGGCGCGTTGCCGGCGCCGGTGTTGGAGGGCGCGAAGGCGACGTACCCGGAGGTGCGTCCAGGTGTCGACCTGGTCGTGTCGGCGACGCGGACCGGGTTTGAGCAGTTGCTGGTGGTGAAGGACCGCACGGCTGCGGCGCACGTGCGGCAGTTCCGGATGCCGTGGCGTCCGTCGGGCGGGAAGGCGACCGCGGCGCGGGTCGGTGAGTTGCCGGCGCTGATGTGGGACGCGCAGGTGGACCCGACTTCGGGTGAGCACGTGCGGCGGGCGCGGGTGGGCACGCGACTGGACGGCCAGGGCGAGCGGACCGGGCTGGTGTTGACGCCGGACGCGAAGTTCCTCGCCGACGAGTCGACGGTGTACCCGGTGACGATCGACCCGTCGCAGTCGTTGGGGCCGAACTTCGACGCGTTCGTGCAGAACACGTACACGTCGGATCAGTCGACGGCGACCGAGCTGAAGTTGGGTACCTACAACGGTGGGACGGACAAGGCGCGGTCGTTCCTGCGGTTCGACAACATGGGCTGGTTGTGGGACAAGCAGGTGCAGTCGGCGACGCTGAGCCTGTGGAATCACCACTCGTACTCGTGTACGGCGCGGGAGTGGCAGGCGTGGCGGGTCGGTGATGTCACCAGCACGGTGCGGTGGACGGCGCAGCCGGCCTGGTTGCAGCAGGTGGGTACGTCGACGCAGACGAAGGGCTTCAGCACCAGCTGCGGTGACGGGTGGGTGACGATCCCGGTGACCGGCGCGTTCCAGAGCACCGCGACTGGGCATCTGGACAAGACGACCATCGGTGTCCGGGCGACGAGTGAGATCGACAGCTACACCTGGAAGCGGTTCAACTCCAAGGAGGGCACCTACCCGCCGTCGGTGACCATCACCTACCAGTCGGGGGCGCAGGTGACCGCGATGGCGACCGCGCCGACGACGGTGTGCGCCACCGGGGCGCAGCGGCCGTACATCGCGAGTTTGACGCCGCAGTTGCGGGCGCAGATCACCGATTCCGCGGCGACGTCGGTATACGCCACGTTCGAGTGGCACGCGGCGGGCGGATCGTTGATCGGTTCGGCTACAGAGGGGCCGGGCGCGTCCGGGTCGTGGCTGGCGACGAATGTGCCGCCTGGCGCGTTTGTGGAGGACGGCTCGTACGCGTGGCGGGTACGGGGCAGTGACGGCACGACAGCGGGTTCGTGGTCGCAGTGGTGCGAGTTCACGGTGGACACGATGGCACCTACGGTGGCGCCGTCGGTGTCATCGACGGCGTACCCCTCGGGCGTGTGGTCCGGCGCCGCGGGCACCGCCGGTAGCTTCACGTTCGACGCCGGCGGCGTCGCGGACGTGTCGGCCTACGAGTACGGCGTGGACGTCAACCCGCCGAACCAGACCGTGAACGCGCCCAGTCTCGGTGCCGCCACCGCCGCTTCGATCACGCCGACCTCGGACGGCCCACACACGCTGTACGTGCGCACCCGCGACCGGGCGGGCAACCTGTCGCCGATCCGCTCCTACGCGTTCTCGGTCGGTGGCGGCGCGGTGACCGCGCCGAAGACCGGTGACATCACCGCGGCGAAGACCGCGATCACCGGGGTGGGGCGGCCGGACGCGACCGGGGTGACCTACCAGTGGCGGCGCGGCGAGAGCGACGCGTGGACCGACATCCCGGCCGGGCACGTCACGGTCGCGGCCGGCGGCGCCGCAGTGACCTGGCCTTTGCCCACCAGTGGCAGCGGCCAGTTCCCGAAGCTGAACTGGGACGTCGAGGCCACCCTCGCCGCGGTGGACGCCCAGTCGATCGCCCGCGACGGGCCGCTGCAGGTACGGGGCAGCTTCACCGGTGGTACGGCCGCGTCCTCCGGCGCAGTGAAGATCACCTTTGACCGGAACCAGGCGTCGGCGGCGGCGGAGAAGATCGGTCCGGGTGAGGTGAACCTCATCACCGGTAACTACACCTTGTCGGACAGCGATGTGTCGGTGGCCTCGTACGCCACCGACCTGACTGTGGAGCGTTCGTACAACAGCCGGCGGTCGGCGGAGACCGACTCGGCGAACATGTTCGGCCCGGGTTGGGTGTCCGGTGCGGCGGTGGACGGGGTCGAGGCCAACTACACGTCGCTGACCGTGTTCGGGTCGCTGGTGCAGGTGGGTCTGCCGGACGGTGACACGATCGGCTTCACCAGGCGCACCAGCACCGCCTTCGATCCGGAGATCGGGCTCGAGTCGATGAAGCTGACGTACGACAGCGCGACCGACTCCTACGGCCTGACCGACGAGGACGGCGACACCGTGACGTTCGCCCGCGTCGCCGGCACCGCGGCCGGCAAGTACTTCCCGACGCTGGTGGCTGAGTCAGGCAGCAACCAGACCACCACGTACAACTGGGAGCGGGTGACCGTTGCCGGGGCGGAGGTGGTCCGGCCGACCCGGATGCTGGCACCGGTGCCGGACGGGGTCAACTGCGCCACCCTGACCCGGGGCTGCCGGGCGCTGACCTTCACCTACGCCACCACCACCACCGCGACCGGCATCACCGAGGGCACCTGGGGTGACTACACGGGCCGGGTCAAGGAGATCTCCTTCACCGCCTGGGACCCGGATCTGCCCACCCCGGCCATGCGTACCGTGCCACTGGCCCGGTACGCGTACGACAACACCGGCCGGCTCCGTGCCGCCTGGGACCCGCGGCTGGACTGGACCGACGCCGGCACGACGCGGCACCTGCGGAAGACGTACGACTACGGCGCCAACGGTGTGCTCACCGCGGCCAAGCCGGTGGGCGAGGAGCCGTGGCAGTTCAGCTACACCACGGTCCCGGGTGACCCGGGCGCGGGCCGGCTGCACAAGGTGACCCGCACGGCGCTCGCCGCGGGTACTGCGACGAGCACCATGGTCTACAAGGTGCCGCTCTCGGGCGCCGGTGCGCCGTACGACCTCTCGCCCGGGCAGACCGCCCGGTGGGGTCAGCCGGAGGCGCCGACCGACGCGACGGCCATTTTCCCGGCCAACCAGATACCGAACGGCAACCCGGCCACCGGCACCATGCCCTCGTCCTGGGAGCGCGCATCGGTGACGTACCTGGACGCCAACGCCCGCGAGGTCAACGCCGCCGCGCCGGGCGGATACGTCACCGCCACCTGGTACGACGAGTTCGGCAACACCGTGCGTTCGCTGACGGCGGCCAACCGGGCCCGGGCACTGGCCGACTCGTCCACCGATGATGCGGCACGGGAGACGACGCTGGCGCAGAGCTACTCCACCCGCAATGTCTTCAGCGGCGACGGGCAGCGGCTGCTCTACACACTCAATCCCGAGCGGGACGTGCTGCTGGCCGAGGGCAGCACGGTACGCGGCCGACCGATGACCCGGAGCACCTACGACGAGGGTGCGCCGCTCACGGGCGGGCCGTACAACCTGGTCACCAAGCAGGAAGAGCTGGTGCGTTACTGGGGGCCGACCGGCACCGAGACCGACGCCGAGCTGCATACCACCAAAACCGTGTACGACTGGTCGCTGCGCGAGCCGACGGTGACCACCGTGGACCCCGGCGGGCTCGGCCAGACCACCCGTAGCACCTACGACCCGGGTACCGGACTGGAAACCTCGCTCACCACGGCGGCCGGCGGCACCAGCACGAACACCCCGGCCACCACCCGCGCGATCAACTACCGGGCGACTTCGGGCTCCGGCTACGCGGAGTGTGACCTGCGGCCGGAGTGGGCGAACCTGCCCTGCCGGGTGCAGCCGGGCGGCCAGTCGGCCAGCGGACCGGAAGTGCCTGCCACCGTGACCACCTACGACATGTTCAACCAGCCCCGGGTGGTCACCGAGAAGACCAGCGCCGGCACGCTGCGCACCACCACCACGACCTACGACGGCGCGGGGCGGGAATACGAGACCGCGGTCACCGGCCCCGGTACCGCCGTGCCCCTCGTGCGCAAGATCTACGACCAGGCCACCGGCCAGCTCATCCGTACCCAGTCGGTCAGCGGTGGCACGGTGACCGCACAGATCGTCCGCGGCTACGACACGCTCGGCCAGCTGACCTCGTACACCGACGTCGACGGCAACCTGTCGACCACCACGTACGACCTGCTCGGCCGGGTCGCCACCAGCACCGACGGCAAGGCCACCCGCACCTACACCTACGATGGCGGCAGCGAACGACGCGGCCTGCTCACCTCCGTCAACGACAGCCAGGCCGGCGTGTTCGCCGGCAGCTACGACGGGGACGGCAGGCTGATGTCGGAGAGCTGGCCCAACGGCGTCGTGGTCAGCCGTGACATCGACGCGACCGGCGCCGAGGTCGGCCGGTCGTACATCAAGACCGGCTGTGGCGCCGCGGACTGCACCCTCTACCGCGAGTCGGTCAAGACTTCGACCCACAACCAGGTACGGGTGCACAGCTCCACCCTCTCCAACCAGGAGTACGCCTACGACCAGGCGGGCCGGCTGACCCAGGTCCGCAACATCCTGGGCGACCGCTGCACCACCCGGGCGTACGCCTTCGACGCGGCCACCAACCGCAAGTCGTCGACGGAGTACGCCCCGGGCGCGGACGGGTCATGCCAGACCACGACCGCGGCGGCCAGCCGGAGCTGGACCTACGACACCGCGGACCGGGCCAACACCGCCGGGTACACCTACGACACGCTCGCCCGCACCACCACCGTCCCGTCGGTCGACACCGCGAACCCGGCCGGCGGCAATGTGACCGTCACCTACCACGCCACCGACCTGGTCGACACCATCACCCAGGGCGGACGCACGACCGACTACCTGATCGACGTCGAGGGCGAGCGGGTCCGGTCGTGGACCGACAACGTCTCGGGTGAGGCGGCCACCTCGATCCACCACTACGCGGACGACGAGGACAGCCCGGTCTGGACCCAGGAGACGTCGAGCACCTACACCCGCGCAGTCAGCGGGCTGGCCGGCGTGGCCGGGACCTGGAACAGCGGCACCGGCGTGGTCGACTGGCAGATCGCCAACATGCACGGCGACGTCGTCGCCACCATCAGCGGCAACGACGCCGGCCTGAGCAGCACCAGCGAGGCCACCGAGTACGGCACGCCGCTCGACTCGACGAACGTGGGTAGCCAGCGGTACGGCTGGCTCGGCGCCGAGCAGCGCGCCGCCGACACGCCGGGCGGGATCCTGTTGATGGGTGTCCGCCTCTACAACCCGACCACGGGCCGCTTCCTGCAGGTCGATCCGGTGCCGGGTGGCAGTGCGAACAGCTACGAGTACTGCGTCGGCGACCCCGTGAACTGCACCGACCTCAATGGGAAGTACGCCACGGGGAAGTGGAAGTGGCTCCCCAACAAGGTGTGGCAGAGCGGCTGGAAACAGATCAGACGTGGCATCTACCGCGTGTATATCAAGTTCCGGCAGCGCGACATGCGTCTGTTCCGCTGGATATACACCAGCAAGCGCCGCACCTGGATCGTCGGTTACCAGATCCTCACCAAGAGGTCGTTCTCCTTCAAGACCAAGCACTGCGTGTGGCGCTGCAAGACGACGCCCTGGATCCCCATACCGGTCCCGAAGTTCGGCGGATACCTGACCTGGATCCAGACCTACATTTACTACCGCCCGATCCGAGTCCGCCGCTAGCGTTCTGCTATCGCGGACAGCGGTGGCCGCCAAGCCAATCAGGCATGGCGGCCACCGCCGTACCGGTCCCGAGTATGCCCGTCCGCCGATCCCACCAGCTTGGGTTGGTGGCGCAGTGGCCCCGGCGGTCGCCCCGCGCAACGGCGCGCTACGGGCGCTGCCCGGGCCGTCCGTCCGTGAGGACTTCCTCGGCCGGGCCCAGCCGGCGCTCGACCCGGAGGAGACAGCCGTACGCCAGGTTGCCCGCCTCGGCTTACGACGGGGACGTCCGGGTGAACGTCTGGCCGGTAACCCGGCATCCTGGCGATCTTCCGACCGTACGAGGGGGGGGAAGAGGTGTTCCCCGGCCGGTGTGGGCGGGGCTGGAGGTGAGCCGTCCGTGCGCCCCGAAGCCGTGCGGTACGGGTGTCGGTTCGCCTCACAGAAGGCCGGGTTCTGCGTGTCGTCGTCCAGTTTGTACCTACGGCCGTCCAGGCGGGTCACGACGGTCGGTCATCCCCAGCGGCACCACCGTTGATCCTTCTTTGCCAGCCGGGCACGTGCCGGGGGCCGCGGACAAGATAGATTGTTATCGGTCTATCCGTACTTCCGGATGTGGGAGCTCACATGCTCAACAGAAGCAGGATCACTGGGAGATCTCTGGTGGCGACCGTAGCGGCTGCGGCGCTCGTGACGGCGGGGCTCGCGGTGCCCGCACCGGCGAGCGCGGCGGTCACCAGGGAGCAGTTGGCGCTGCGCTGGGCGCCGATCCACTACCAGGACGTCGACGTCACCGGCAGCCATGCGCTCGGTGGCAAGTCCGACTACATCACCAAAGTCGACTTCGACGGCGATCTCAACGGGCGCAACAACTGGGACCGCGCCGGCCAGGCGGGCGTCTCGTTCGCCGCGCACGCCTACTACTCCGTGCTGGAGACGAGCACGCACTGGTACGTCACGTACCTGTTCTTCCACCCACGGGACTGGACGGACACCTTTTTCGACACCGAACACGAGAACGACGGCGAGGGCCTGCTGCTCGCGATCCAGCGGGACGGATCCACGTACGGGGTGCTGCGCTCCGCGGTCACCGTGGCGCACACGAACTTCTTCTCGTACACCCCGGCCGGGAGCACCTGGACGAGCGGCCGGGAAAGCGTCGACGGCACCCTGAAACTCCAGGCGTCGCCGCACGACGCGTTCCTGCACCCGGTGACTGCGCAGGAGGCAAAGGGTCACGGCCTGAAGGCGTACCCACAGTACGACATCAACGGCGACGGCATCGTGTACTACCCGTCGACTGTGGCGGAGACGCCGAGCAGCGGCAACGACCGTAACGTGCGGTACAAGCTCATCGACATCTTCGCCAGTGACGGCCTGTGGGCGCAGCGGGCCAACACCAGCCTGTTCGCGAACCTCGGTACCTTCGCCGGTGACGACTCCGGCGACTGTGGCGTGGGTGCGCTCGACTGCTCGATCAACTCGGCCAACGCGCCGTGGGGCTGGGACGACGGCGACGACCTGCCCGCCCGGGGCGAGATCGCCACCGATCCGGCGAAGCTGTCCGTCGAGTACTTCACGATCCCGGGCAGCCTGTCTCGGACGTACACCTACAACCCGTACGCCGCTGCGGCGGCGGCCCTGGCGGCCGCGGCGAAGACGGCGCCACCCGTCGTCGACTGACGGGTCGTGGGCCGGCTGAGTCGGCCGCAGGCGCCCGGGCGCACACGCAGTCTTCGCAGCACCGCGAGCGGTGCCCGGGATGTGCGGGAAGGGCATTGGCACCCCCGATGCCGTTGGGAGTGCGCCAGGTCTGGCGCACTCCCGGCGCGCCCGTACCGCCTGCGGCGGCACTGGGCACCCGAGGCAGTGTCAGGGCCATCCGCTGTCCAGCCGACCTCGGTGCCCACCCGACCCGGCACCGCGCCTGCCGGCGGTCCGCGACGCCGGTGGTCGCACCGGCGCGGGCGCCGTCGTCGCGCCAGATCTCCGACTGGCTGCACGGTCTGGACGAGCCGTCGAGCTTGCCTGCCCGGGGCGTGTCCACTTGGTGACATGTCGCCTCTGTGGCACCTGGCGCCTAGTGACCACCATCGTGTCGGCGAGGAGACTCCGGTGGTGTCAACAGTGGTTGCCAGCTTCGCTGAGCAGAGGAGTAGCACGATGAACCGGCTCTTACGCTGGACGGCCGTGGCGTTGGTCGGCGTCCTGGCGGTGGGCGTTCCCGCCGACGCAGCGCCACCGCCCCCGGCAGGAGGTAGCGGCACCACCGTGACCGCTACCCCGTCCCGCGTCACCCTGATAACGGGCGACGTGGTGGAGCTGGTCGAGGCCTCGCCCGGCAAGTACGCCGCCTCGGTCCGGCCGGCGCCTGGCCGGGAAGAGATCACCTTCCACACCCTGGAAGCCGACAGCGGCCTGCGCGTACTGCCCAGCGACGTCGTGCCGTACGTGTCCACCGGCGTTCTCGACGGCGACCTGTTCGACGTACAGGAGCTCATCGAGCAGGGCTACGGGGACGATGTGGCGCCAAACCTCCCACTGATCATTCGCTACCGGGAGACCGGCGAGCAGACGATAGCCGGGGCACGGCGTGTCTCCAGGCTGGACAGCATCGGCGCCTCCGCGGTCGTCGAGGACAAGGACGGGCTGACCGGGTTCTGGCGGGCGGCGGCCGGCGGCAGCCCAGGCGTCCGATCGTTCGGCGTGGACACGCCGAAACTGGGGTCCGGCATCGCGCAGATCTGGCTCGATGGGCGGGTGGAGCCGACGCTCGACCGTAGCGTGTCGCAGATCGGCGCTCCGGCAGCGTGGGCGTCGGGGTACGACGGCGACGGTGTCACGGTGGCGGTACTGGACACCGGCATCGACGCGACACACCCCGACTTCGCTGGAAAGATCAGCGAGACGAAGAACTTCTCCAACAGCGCCACGACCGCCGACAAGTTCGGGCACGGGACGCACGTCGCTGACACGATCGCCGGCACCGGCGCCGCCTCGGACGGTCGACGCAAGGGCGTCGCACCAGGGGCGAACCTGCTCATCGGTAAGGTGCTGAACGACACTGGCTCCGGCTACGAGTCGTGGATCATCGCCGGAATGGAGTGGGCGGTCAGTTCCGGAGCCGACGTGGTCAACATGAGCCTTGGCGGGAGTGCCACCGATGGCACCGACCCGTTGAGTGAGGCGGTCAACCGGCTCACCGCGAGCAGTGGCACCCTCTTCGTCGTCTCGGCAGGCAACGAGGGGGAGGAGTCGACCGTGGGCACCCCGGGTGCGGCCGATGCCGCTCTCACCGTCGGCGCGGTGGACCGCGACGAGAGCCTCGCGAGTTTCTCCAGTCGGGGTCCGCGGTTGGGTGATTATGCGGTGAAGCCGGAAATCACCGCACCGGGTGTCGGGATCGTCGCGGCGCGGGCCGCCGGTACCGCGATGGGAACGCCGGTCGACGCGTACTACACCGCGGCGTCCGGCACATCGATGGCTGCGCCGCACGTGGCCGGCGCGGCGGCGATCCTCGCCCAGCGTCACCCTGACTGGAACGCCGCGCAACTCAAGGACGCGCTGGTGAGCACGGCTCGCACCAATGCCGCCCTGACCGTGCATCAGCAGGGCGCCGGCCGGGTCGACGTGGCGCGGGCGACTGCCCAGCAGGTGCACGCCACCGCAGTGCTCAACTTCGGGCTGCATACCGACACCGCGCCGGCCGAGGCGCCGATCACCCGGCAGGTCTCCGTCACCAACGCTGGGGATAGCGCGGTGACGCTGTCGCTTGCCGCGCGCCTGGAGAACCTCGACTCTCACGCTGCAGACCAGGACGCTATCGCGCTCGGCGCCGACCAGATCGTCGTGCCCGCGGGCACGAGCCGGCAGGTGCCGGTCACGATCGACCCAGCCAAGCTGACCCGTGGACGGCACGGCGGTTGGCTCACGGCCAACGGCGCTGGCGGGGTGCTGACCACCACTGCCCTGGCGGTGACCCTTGATGGACCCAAGCACACCGTGACCCTGCGCGGGGTGGACCGCAGCGGCGCGGACACGAGCGTGTCCGTGGTCGCCCTGCACGGTGCCGACCAGCGCTCGGACGTGGTGTCCTGGATTCAAAAGGGCAAGCCCCGGACCGTCGAGGTCGAGGAGGGCAACTACCTGCTGCACGGCCTGATCTCGGACGGTGGGCCACTTGACCCACAGGCCACACTGATCACCGACCCACAGTTGAAGGTCACCCGGGACCTCGAGGTGGTCATCGACGCCCGCAAGGGGACCCCGATCACCATCCAGACACCGAAACCCGCAGAGCAGCAGGCGGTGCTGAGTTACTACGTACATCGCACGTTCGGTAACGGGCGGAGCATCAGCCACGGGGTCATGCATTTCAGCACCGTGCAGCAGGTCAACGTGACGCCCACCGACCCCGTCACTGACGGTGACTACGAATTCGCCTCCCGATGGCAACTCGTCGCGCCCATGGTGAGCGCCCAGGTGTCCGGCGTGTCTGGGCCGCTGGACATCAACCTGCTGCACCGCTCACCAGCTTTCGAGGGTGGCCGCAACTTCCCGCTGGTCTGGGCCGGCACCGGCACCGACGCGGAGTTGACCGCTGCCGGCGCACGCGGAGCCGCGGTGCTCATGGACAGTGCGGAGGGCCGCTCCGAGAGCAACCAGGTGGCTGCCGCGGCAGCGGCCGGAGCTGCGGTCGCGCTGATCGTGCGCCCGGCAACCCGTTCCGCATGGACGGTGTGGCGGCCGATCGGCGCCCGGGAGCCGATCCCGGCGATGGTGGTCGCCAACGACGACGGCCAGCGCCTGAAGGCCGCCGCCACGGCGGGAAAGCCGATGCTCAACCTCACCCTCACCGTGTCCAGTCCCTACCTCTACGACGTGTTCCATGTGGAGCAGGGCCGGATCCCTCCGCAGGTCGTCCATCGAGTGACCGCGGAGAACTCGGCGCGGATCATCACCAGGTACGCCAACACCGGCGGGGATGAGTGGGCCAAGGAGCAGCGCTTCGGCTGGCGCCCCTGGCAGACGTACTCGTGGAACGACACCCAGCGCATGGTGCGGACGGGCGGGGAGCGCGAGGAGTGGGTTTCCGCCGGTGACTCGGTGTGGCAGCACCGGGTGGCTCACTACTACACCTGGGATGAGATGAACCCGCTCGGCGTTGGGATGCGCGACGCGCCCCGCAGCTACCAAGGCGACAGCCGCACCCGCGAGGACTGGTTCACCCCGGTGGTGCGTCCGGCGTCGCCCAGCGGTATCGCGGGCCTGGCGTCGACCCGCCGTGGCGACATCCTGGCCCTGCGTGTACCGGAATTCGTCGACGCCGCCGGCCACTACACGCTGGCGGGCGGCGGCGGTGAGCGCGATCTGGTGTCGGCACGACTGTTGCGCGACGGTGCCGTGCTCGCCGAGTTGCCCGATGCGCGGCGGGATGTGCCCACGATGGCAGCCGACGCGTCATATCGGCTGGAGTTGACCACGCAGCGGGCGTCCAAGGAGTGGCAGTGGGCGACGCGCACACAGACGGCGTGGGACTTCCGGTCCGGGCGCCCGGACGGTGACCCGGAACAACCGCGGCCACTGCCGCTGCTGCAACTCGACTACTCTATTCCGGCCGACCTGGCCGGAACGGTGCCCGGGGCACACCCGCACATCATCGGTATCACGCTGCGCAACCAGGACGGGTTGGCGGCTCCGCGCGGGGGCAGCGTCGGGGTCGACGTGTCGTTCGACGAAGGGGCGACGTGGCGCTCGGTGAAGGTCGCGAGCGAGGGCGGCGTCTTCCACGCGGTCGTGCCGCCGGGCACCGGCACGGTCTCGCTGCGGGTGCATGGCGCCGATGCCGACGGGAACGAGGTCACCCAGACGATCCTGCGAGCGTACGGGCTGCGCTGACCGAAGGTTGATCAGGACGTCGACGCGTCGGCGTCCTGATCAACCCTCCGGGCGACAAGGGTGACCTCAGATCCAACCCCGGCGTGCTGCCTGGTAGGCCAGCCCGGGTCGGGTGTCGACATCGGCCAACGCCATCAGCCGCTCCACCCGGCGTTGAACTGTGCGCCGGCTAACGCATAGCTGTGAGGCGATCGACTTGTCCGGCACGCCCGCCACCAGGAGGGAGAGCAGGTAACGCTCATCCTCGTCTGGGCCAACCCTCGCCGGGTCGGCACGTTCACCGGTGGTGCCGTCGGCGCTCAGCCGTACCGGGGTGGCCCGATCCCAGTAGCTTTCGAACAGCGCCATCAGCGCGTCGAGCAGCTGGCTCCGGCCGATCACGGCAGCGGTCGGTTCGTCACGGCCACTCTCGATAAAGGGCACCAGCGGACAGAGCGCGGTCGACCCGTCAGCGACGGCCAACCGTACCGGTAGCTGGGGCAACATGCGGGCCTCCTCCCCCCGGCGGATGCCTTCGGCGACGCTGTCGAGCATGCCAGGTTCGTCGAGCAGGGCCCGTTCGTAGATGACCCGATACCGCACCCCGCGGTCCAGAGCGCTGAACTCCTCGGTGTTTTCCGCACTGGACATGGCCACCGGATTGGCTTTGCAAAACCAGAGCATCTCGGTGCGGGCGGTGTCCTGCAACAGCCGGATCCGCTCGCGCAGCGCATGCCCGCCGGCCACCACCTCGACGAGTTGGGACGAGTCGTGGCGCCGGGCGTTGGTCCGGTACATCTCGGCCAACTGGGCCACGGCCTGACGCGCCGCCTCGATTGATGCTTGGCGGTGCAGCAGCGTAGGCCCCAACGCCACCTCCGGAGGCAAGGCCCGATAGGTCTGTTCATCGTCGTGCTCGATGGCGGCCAAGCCCTTGAGGCGCAGCGCCTCCAGCAGCGTCACTGCCCGCTCGCGTGTTACCGCCATCCGTTCGGCCAGATCGGCAGGGTGGGCACGGGCCAGCTGGACGAGCAGCCGGTACGCCTGCTCATCCAGCGGCCCAAGGCCAGCCGGTGCGAGCGCTGTTTCCGGCTGGCCACCATCATCGTCCACACCGGGACTGTACGAAGGACGGCGGTGGGGGTGATGCTCGGGATCCCGCCGCCGCTTCGGTCCACGCGAACTGCCCGGTCTCCCGCGACACCGGCCGACGCCAAGGCCACCACCGCACCAATGGCGACACCAACATTGCCCGCGCCACCAGCCGCGCCAACCGCCGGGCCAGGTGCGGCGGCTGGTCGCCCACGACGAGTACCTGTGCGCCGGCACGGTTGGGCGGTCACCTTCGACACGACCGTCTCGGCGACCCGTATCTGCCTGGACCTGCGGTTCAGCGCACCACACCACCCTCCTTGGCTACGGTGGGAGCAGCGTCTCGACCTGCTCATGCCGGCCGGCTACCGGCGGTCGCTGTTCATGGCCGCGATCTTCCCGGAGGTCACCGCGATCGCCGCGCTGATCGCTTCATCCGCACGGCAGGCGGTGACCGCCGAGCGGCGGCCGGCACACCTCGAGCACCTCCTCGACGCCTGCGCGCAGCTCACCCTGTTCACCTCGGCGGTCGCGGACTGGCACGTCAACCCGGTGCTTGTGGACATCGTGGTTGCGTTGAGCCTGGTCTTCGTCGGCGTGGTCGGGCTGCAGAGGCGGCCGAAGAACTGAACGTTACGGCGTTCCCTATGGCCAGAGCGTGTTTTACTGTCAGCAACGGCGCGCCGGCGATCGGCGACGGTGGGTGTTCCCGCAGCACAAGGGTTACACCGATACTCTCACGCCGACGCGTGCATCACTCACAAAATACGTGAATCAGATGCCCTCTTAACGCCACCACATGCACCGAAGGTCGGCGCGATCCAGGGTGTGGAGATCGCGGTCTCCGACGACGACGGCACCGCCTGGCGACCGGCGGCTGCGGCACCGGACGGATATGACCAGCCGCAACCGGTGCCGCGCCTGCTCAGGGGATGATGCCGCGGCGGCGGCCTTCGGCGACGGCGGCGGTGCGGTTGTCGACGCCGAGCTTGCTGAACACCTGGACTAGGTGGGACTTGACGGTGGCCTCGGTGATGAACATGGCCCGGGCGATGGCGTGGTTGGTGTGGCCCTCGCCGACCATCTGCAGGATCTGGATCTCGCGCGCGGTCAGCGCCCGCCCGGGAGCGCGTACGCGGTTGATCAGGCGGGCGGCGATGGCGGGGGCGAGTACGGTCTCGCCCGCTGCGGCGGAGCGGATGGCGGCCAGCAGGTCGTCAGGTTCGGTGTCCTTGAGCAGGTATCCCGTGGCGCCGGCGGTGATGGCGGGCAGGATGTCGGCGTCACTGTCGTAGGTCGTCAGCACCAGCACCCGTGGTGGCCGGGGGTGGGCCAGGATCCGCCGGGTGACTTCCGCGCCGTTGACAACCGGGCCCAGGTGCAGGTCCATGAGGACCACGTCAGGAGTGGTGGCTTCGGCCTGTGCGATCGCGTCGACGCCGGTGGCGGCCTCCCCGACGACCGTGATGCCCGGATCGGCATCCAGCGCCGCCCGCAGCCCGCGACGGACGATGGGGTGATCGTCGACGATGAGCACGCGGAGCGGCTCGGCCGGACGGGGCGCGCGAGTCACGATGGTTCCCCTTCGGTAGGGATGGAAGCACCGATCGCAGTGCCCTGTCCGGGAGCGGATTCGACGACGAGCGTGCCACCGACAGCGGCCAGCCGGCGGCGCATGGTGGCCAGGCCCAGACCCGTGCCGCTCGTGGAGGTGAGCGGCTGGTCCGGGTCGAACCCCCGCCCGTTGTCGACGACGTCGAGGCTGACCGCCCCGGGCAGGAAGGTGAGGGTGAGGTCCACGCGGTCGGCGGCGGCGTGTGCGCGAACGTTGGCGATGGCTTCCTGTCCGGCACGGAGCAGGGCGACTTCCACCGGGGTGGGCAGTGGGTAGGGGTGGCCGTCGACGGTGAGGCGAGCGTCGAGACCAGTCCGGCGGCCGTCGTCGACGAGGTGACCGAGGGCCTCGGTGAGCGGCCGGCCGGCCAGCGAGGCGGGGGTGAGGGCGCGGATGAGCCGCCGCGCGTCCTCCAACGCGGACTGCGCGGCCTCGACGGCGGCGTCCAGTTGGCGGTGGGCGGCCGCCGGGGCGTCCGGCCAGCGGCCGGCGGCCGACTTCAGCAGCAGGACGATCGTGGACAGGCTCTGGGCGACGGTGTCGTGGATCTCGCCGGCGAGCCGGTCCCGCTCGGCGAGAGTGCCGGCACGGCGCTGCGCGGCGGCGAGCTGGCCCTGTGCGGCGGTGATGTCGGCAAGCAGTCGCGTGGTCAGCTCGTTCTGCTGTCGGAGGTCACGGTAGACGGTCATGATTACGATGGCCACGCTGGCGCCGATGACCGGGCCGAGCACCGCGGGCAGACTCAGCCTGCCCTCATGTGCCGAGAACGCGGCGACGGCCGCCGCAGTCAGCCCCGCGACGACCACAGGCCCGAGCACCCGCGGGAGAAGCTGCATGGCCAGCAGGAACAGGGCGAACGCCAGCCACACGAAGTCCACCGACAACGCGGCCAGCGCGATCCAGCCGGCGGTGAGCCCGGCGAACCACAGCCCAGCCACCACCGGCTGCCGAGCGCGCCGAGCGAGTACGACGCCCAGCAGGTACCACAGGGCCACCGACGCCACCGCGGTGATCAGCAGGCCGACGGGTGGACGGCCGGACCGCGCGGCGCGTACGGCACCAATCAGCAGCAGCGCGACGAACAGGACGTGCTCGGCCCGACGTAGCAGGGTCAGCGTGACCGCCGCGACCCGCGGCTGCTGGTGATTCATGGCTCTGTCGACGGTAGTGGCCGGCACCCGGCCTGACCCCCAACTTTTGATGGGTTTACCCATGCCTCGTTCGTCTCTGCACGTCCCAGCCCCAGTGCGATGGCACCGGCGGTGCCAGCGGGAACGCTTGTGGCATGTTCATCGCGGTACGTGACCTTCGATTCGCCCGGGGCCGGTTCGCCCTCCTGGGCACCGTCATCGCGTTGATGACGTTGATGGTGGTTCTGCTGACCGGGCTGACCGCGGGATTGGGGGCGGCCAGCGTATCGGCGGTGGCGGCGCTTCCCGTCGACGGCATCTCCTTCCAGCGGCCGACCGACGGCCAACAGGTGTCGTTCGCCACCAGCAGCCTACCGGCGGAAGCGGTCGCCACCGTGGCGGCGCAGCCAGGGGTGACCGCCGCGTGGCCGCTCGGCGTGTCGACCACCCGCCTCCAAGCCGATGGCGGCGCCACGACGGTGACCCTGATCGGCGGCGATCCCGAGTTGTACCCGGCACTGCGGCACGGTCAGGCACCGACCGGCGCCGAGGTGGCCCTCACCACCGATCTGGCCGAGGCGCAGTCGGTATCGGTCGGCGACACCGTCGCGGTCGGCGGGCAGCGGGTCAGGGTGGCAGCGGTCGTGGCCACCACCTCGTTCAACCACCTGCCCGTCGTGTACACCCCGATCAGCACCTGGCACGACCTGGCTCGGACGGACGCCATCACCGCCGTGGCCTCGACCCGCGACGACGCGGCCAGCGCCGCTGCGGACCCCACCGGCATGACGACCGTCAGCCGCGACCAGGCGTTCACCGCGGTCGGCGGCTACGCCTCCGAGCAGGGCTCGCTCAACCTGATGCGTGGCCTGCTGCTGGCGGTCTCCGCCCTGGTCGTCGGCGCCTTCTTCACCGTCTGGACCATGCAGCGCGGCACCGACCTGGCCGTGGTCCGGGCGCTCGGCGGCAGCCGCGGCTACCTGCTGCGCGACGCCCTGACTCAGGCCGGGATCGTCCTGCTGGTGGGCGCCGCCGTCGGCGCCGGCGCCGCCGCCGGCCTGGGCGCGGTGGCCGCCCGGGTCGTCCCGTTCGTCCTCAACGCCACCACGGTCGGTACCCCGCTCGCGGCGATGGTCGTCGTCGGCGCGCTCGGCGCCGCCTTCTCCGTCCGCCGGGTCAGCACCGTCGACCCGCTCACCGCCCTGGGGGCAGCCCGATGACTCTCACCCTCACCGATGTCCGACTCACCTACCCTGACGGGGACCGCCGCCTGGTCGCGCTCAACGCGGTCAACCTGCGGATCGCACCAGGTGAACTAGTGGCGGTGACCGGCCCGTCCGGCTCCGGCAAGTCCAGCCTGCTGGCCGTCGCCGGCGCCCTGACCAGCCCGGAATCCGGCACCGTACGCATCGAGGACACCGACGTCACCGCACTTGACCAGAAGGGCCGCGACCGGCTCCGCCGGGAACGCATCGGATTCGTCTTCCAGCAGGCCAACCTGCTGGCCTCACTCACCGCCCTCGACCAGCTCCTGCTCGTCGCGCACCTGTCCGGCGCATCCCGACGCCCGGCTGAGGCTCGCGCCCGCCAGATGCTTGACCGGGTAGATCTCGGCGGCAAGGCGCACAAGCGACCACACCAACTCTCCGGCGGGGAACGCCAGCGCGTCGGGGTCGCCCGCGCGCTGATGGGACGTCCCGCCCTGCTGCTGGTCGACGAACCCACCTCCGCTCTTGATCACGATCGCGGCGAGGTGGTCGTGGCCCTGCTGCGCGACATCACCCACGAGCAGCAGGTGGCCACCGTCATGGTCACCCACGACCTGCAGTACCTGCACCTGGCCGACCGGACGGTGGCGATGCAGGACGGACGAGTGATCGCCACCCAGCCCGCCCCGGCATGACAGCTCCGAGCAGCTCGCCGGTGAGCATCCCTGATACCGCGGGTGAGGCGCTGGCTCATGTTGTCGATCATGGCCCAGTGGATGTGGGCACGGGAGTGTTCTGGTGATGTTTTGTAGTCACGGACGAGTCGACGGTGGAGCATGAGCCAGCCGTTGGTGCGTTCGATGGCCCACCGCTCGGGCAACGGCTGACGTCACGACTGGCGTCGATGCCCTGGCTGGATTCGGGCACGTTGCTGCTGGTCTTGACGCTCTGCGAGTCGATGATCGCGGCAGTGGGCTCCGTGTCGCGGCCCACTGCCCGCCGGACCTTCCCGCGTAGCAGTCCGTGGATCGTCTCGGTGGTGCCGTCCGCAGCCCAACGGGTGAAGTAGGAGTGCACGGTCTTGTACGGAGGGAAGTCGTGCGGCAGGTACTCCCAGGCGATGCCGGTGCGGTTGACGTACAAGATCGCGTCGACGATCTCCCGTAGGTCATGCACAGACAGACGATGGATGCACGTGGCCGTGAAGTGAGGTCTGCCTGGTGTAGGTGAGGCGCTGGTCACCGGGCCGCGTATGTCTTGGGGTAATTCAGGCCGGACGGTCAAGAGGATGGCTGCTGGGTTCGCCGGCGAGGCGAAGGCCGACGTGGTGGGTCGGGGCGGCCGAGGAATCGCTGCTGGGTACGCCTGGCTCCGCCGGGCGGGCCGCCGAGGGGCATGTCCGCCGCCGGGTGCAGCCGGCGGATTCCCGGCACCGCCAGGCCCACCAACACCACCCCGACGCCGGCCCACGTCAGGAACGCGAACGACGTGGAGTGGTCCGTCGCCAGGATCCCGAGCGCGGGGCGGGCCACGGCGATGCCCAGCCCGCTCAGGCAACTGATCACGCCGAACGTCAGGGCCCGCACCGCCGGCGGGGTGACCTCGTTGGTCAGCACCTCCAAGACGGTCGTGCCCAGGGCGTAGCCGAACCCCATCAACGGCAGGAACAGAAACGGGCCCAGCCACGGCACCTGACCGGTGGCCACCAGGGCGGCGAGGACGAGCAGGAACGCCGCGGCCAGGGCGGGCCGGCGGTGCGACCGCCCCACGTACCCGGCCGTCAACCCACCGAGCACGGAGGCCGCGGCGAACGCCGCGTACATCGATCCGGTCAGCTTCGCGGGCAGGCCCAGTTCGAGCGCCAGCGGCTGGAACAGGATGCGGGCACTCCACCCGAACAGCAGCAGGAGGATGCCCAGCCACCCGGCCCGACGTATCCGGGTATCGGTTGCCGCGCGACGGATGTCCGCCACCACCGATGACAACGTGGAGACCACCTGGGGCCCGCGGATCTCCGGCAGCGTGAGCGCGAGCAGGAACGCCACCGTAGCCAGTGCGGCGGTGACGGCGAATGGCAACCGGGGGTCCACCTCGTACAGGTGGCCGGCCGCGAGGAGCGAGAGCAGTACGGATGCGTTGCCCGCCGCCCGCACCAGTCCGAAGGTCTTGGCCGGGCTGATCTCCAATTCGTCCTGGTCGCACAGTTCGTACAGGTAGGTGCTGGCCGCGCCGGAGGTCAGCGCCCAGAGCACGCCCCAGAGCACCCATGCCCCGAACAGCATCTCCACGGACTGGATCTGGGTGATTGCGGCGAACGTCAGCACCGTGCCGGCGGCCAGGGTCAGGTAGGTGCGGCGTCGCCCGATCAGGTCTGCGACCACCCCGACGGGAAGTTCGCACACCACTACGATGATCCGGAACACGCCGTCGGCGAGCACCGCCGTCGTCAGCGGAAAGCCCAGATCCAGCAGGTAGATCAGCCAGACCGGGAACCAGAACTGCACCTCGAGCAGGAACTGGGTGATCGCGAAGGTACGGATCGGGCGACTGCGCAGAGCCGTTCTCATGCGCTTTTGTCGCGCCGGAAGAACAGGTACAGGATCACCAGCAGCACCGACACCACCCCGGAGGAGACGACGATCGCGTCGGCCGGTTGCGCGGCGATCCACTCCACGATGGAGGATCTGCCGAGGTCGTAGGCCGCCATCTCGGGGTCGTTGGCGATCGACCGGCCGAACTCGGTCACCGTCAACGCCGTGCCGAGGATCGAGGTCACCGCGATGCCCAACAGGATGAGGTCGGTGAACATCGCCGAACGGGCCGTACGCCGGGCGGCGAGCTCCGCCAGTTGGCGCTCGCAGATCCCGATCTTGAACCGCACCGGCTGTTCGAGCAGGCTCTCGTAGTCCCAGAACTCCAGGATCGCGTCCATCTCCGCACGTACGGCGCGCTTGAGGTACTTCGACAGCTCCCAACGCTCCATGATGATCAGCTCGGCCCGTTGGCTCAGGCTCATCAGATGCCCCTTGAGCCGCTCGAGTTCCCACCGCGAGCCCGCCGCCGCCGAGTCCGCGAGGATCTTCGACAGCCGGCTGTCGATCCGGTCCAGCACCCCGTAGAAGACCTGGGCGTACCGCAGCGCGTCCCACTGGTCGCGGAACGGGTCACCGGGCAGCATCCGGCCGCCCGCGCCGGTCCGGTCGACGAAGACGTAGTTCAGCCAGCGGACGAGGTGATGGAGGTCGGCGTTCAGCAGTCGGTCCGCCGGATCGCCGTCGTCCCCGGGCGTTACCACGTCCTTGACCCAGTGCCGCACCGCCCGCTCGGCGCCCGGCTCGGACGGGTCGACCACGAGACTACGGGTGACCCAGAGCGCCTCGCCGAACTCCACCGTTACCGGGTCGCCGGCCGGGGTCGCCGCGACGACCAACCGCTCCTCCCGGTCGGCCCGGCGCAACAGGTCCAGCACCGGGTCCACGTACCGGCGGACAGCCTCGCGCGCCACCTGCTCACCCATCGCCACCGCCCGGGCCTGGATGCCGTCGAGGTGGGTTTCGAGTCCGTCGGTGTGCTCGGCGAGCGGTCCCACGTCCGTCAGTATCTCCAGCAGCATCAGGCCGTGGTCGAACAGGCGGAAGCTGATCTCGGTGACCCCGCGGTGCAGGGTGTCGGTGGCGCCGGTGAACCCGTCCGGCAGGTGCTCCGGGCGCAGCGTGCCGGTGAGGATCCACAAGGTGCGCTCGACCGCGTGGTCGTCGATGGTGCGGTAGAGGTTCAGCGAGCTCGTGGTCCGGGTGTGCTCCAACACGACGGTCGGGGGCGATGGCCCGGGCTCGTCCGTGGAAGCGGGGGAGAGAACTCTCACCAGCTCGTCGACTGCCGGCTGCTGCGCGGCCCAGAACCGCGCGTACCCGAGGGGATCGCGCAGCGAGGCGCCGGGCACGGCGTAGTAGTCCACCACCACCGGAGCGAGGATCCGCAGCTGGGTCATGACGCCTTTGCTTCGAGCAGCAGGGCTCGGGCATCGACGTGCAGAACCCGCCCTCGCGCCGGGCCGTTGGTGACCTTTACCCGAACGAGAATCCGCCCGCGGGGTGTGCCGGCGGAGCGGACGAACTGCTCGGGCCAGGTGAGCACCTGGGCCCGCGTGCCCTGCGGCGCGACCAGCACCAGGTTGCCCTTGTCGTCGAGCAGCTCCACCAGCCCGGTCTCACCCACCGGGGTCAGGGTGACGTCCCGGAACGCGGACGGCTGGAGGCCCTCGACGAACTGCTCGTATTCCGTGCTCCGGCGGAGCTCCGCCAGCACCCGGTTGAACTTCTCCAGCACGGGCGCGGCCTCGGGGGTTCTGGCCATCATGAAGTACACGCCCTGCACCGAGTGCACCAGCGGATTGTCGCCTTGCAGGTAGCCGAAGTCGCGGGCGTCCCCGGCGAAGGACGGGTCGGCCAGCGCCGCCTGGCCGGGGAGCAACCCTTCGGCGAGTACGTCAATCCGGCCGTCCGCCAGCGCTTGGACGCCTTCCCGGGTCGAGCCGAACTCCACCATTCGGGGGACCGCGGACTCCAGGTCGTTCCAGTAGTCGTACCCGCTGATGCCGCCGACACGCAGGGCGCGCAGGTCCGCGGCGGTGGTGACCCGCGGCTCGCCCGCGCGACGGTCGTAGAAGAGCACGTATTCGAAGTCGATGAGCGACTCGGAGAGGAGCAGGTCCTTCCGCCGCGACGCGCTGCTCACCAGCGGAAACGCCCCGACGGTGGCGCCGGACCGGACCTGGTCCTCGGCCAGAGACCAAGACGTGTATCTGACCTGGGGGGAGTAGCCGGCCCGGTTTAGCACCTCGACGACCAACTTCGTGACCGGCCCGCCGTCGGGCAGTTCCGGGCCGACGAACGGCGCCCAGGCGCCGGTCGAGACCAGCACCGGTCGGGCCGGTGAGGTGGGGGACGGGCGCAGACCGACGGCCACGATCGCCACGGCCACGACCACCAGTACGAGCAGCACCAGTACCGATCCCCAGGCCCGGAACGGCTGCAGCAGAGCCGGGCGGCGCCAGTTCGGGGTCATGATCCGCATCCTAGCTGGACGGAACCAGGGGCCCGGGGCCCGTTGGCGAGGGGTGGATCGGGTGACCGATGCCCAGTGCGCTGTCCATGAACGTTCGCCGCGCACCCCTAGCCGGAAGGCCGGACTGTCTGCAGTACATCCATATGCTTCACTATGATCTTGAGAGAACGCCTGGACCGGACGTGGTCAGCGTCCATTTGGGCGACGTCAGGGCACAACCGGGTCATAGCGTTCCGGTGTGCTGGGGCCGTCAGACCGCGCACGACGATCTTGCCAGGCGGGCTGTGGTGGGCCGTGACCACCGGGCTCATCACCGGCAGTAGGTGATCCGCAAGGTTGGGTGATCCCCTGTCACGGATGGCCTGCGTATGGAGCCCCGTTACGGCGTGGGCACCGTCGTCGGCGTGGACGCGGCCCGGAACGTGTGGCGGTAGGCCAGGGGTGGCACGCCGATCGCGTCGGCCAGGTGCTGGCGTAGGGAAGCGGCGGTGCCGAAGCCGGCCTCGGCAGCGACGCGGTCGATCGGCAGGTCGGTGGTCTCGAGCAGGCGCCGGGCGTGTTCGACCCGCTGGCGGGTCAGCCACTGCCCGGGTGTCATGCCGACCTCCTCACGGAAACGGCGGGAGAACGTTCGCACACTCATCCGCGCGTGCTTGGAGAGTTCCGCGAGGGAGATCGGCCGGTGGAGCTGACCGAGTGCCCACTGCCGGGTAGCGGCAGTGGTCGCCGTGGCCGGCTCGGGCACGGGCCGGTCGATGAACTGCGCCTGGCCGCCCTCGCGCCACGGTGGCACGACGCAGAGCCGGGCCACCCGGTTGGCGACGTCGCTGCCGTGGTCGCGGCGTACCAGGTGCAGGCACAGGTCGATGCCGGAGGCGACGCCGGCGGCGGTGAGGACCTCGCCATCATCGACGAACAGCACCGACGGGTCGACCTTGACGGTCGGGAACGTCCGCTGGAAGTGCTCGGCGTCGTTCCAGTGGGTGGTTGCCGGCCGGCCGTCGAGCAGGCCGGCGGCGGCCAGTACGTAGGACGCGGTGCAGATCGACACGATCCGCGCGCCGGGGCGCAGGCGGCCGAGCGCGGCGGCGAGTTGCGCGGGCAACCAGTCGCGCGGGCCGGTCGGTGCGCACACGAACGGGGGCAGCACCAGGGTGTCGGCGGTGTCGATGACGTCGGCGGCGTGCTGGACCGTGATGGTGAAGTCGTAGCTGGTGGGGACGGGCGCGCCGTCGAGGCTGCAGGTTGTGACCGCGTAGAGCGGCACACCGTCCGCGCCGGTGGCAGTGCCGAAGATCCGAGCCGCGATGCTCAGCTCGAACGGGTAGACGCCAGCAAGGGCCAGGACGACGACGCGGTGGGCCATGGCCAGATCCTTGCACATATTGGCGATGTGGCCACTCGGCTGCGGCGGCCGTCACGAGCAGGGTTGATCGCGCAGTGATTGTCGACAGATGGGATGAACGCGATGCGTGCGATCGGCCAGGATGTGTTCGGTGGGCCCGAGGTCCTGCGGGTGCTGGAGGTGGACCGCCCGGAGCCAGCGACGTCGGAGGTGCTGGTGCGCGTCCACGCCACCGGCGTCAACCCGACCGACCTGTGGCACCGCTCGACCGGCGGGCTGCTCGGTACATCGGTGCGTCTCGGCTGGGACATGTCCGGGGTGGTCGAGGCGGTCGGCCTGGGCGTGACCTGGCTCCGACCCGGTGACGAGGTCTTCGGCATGCCCCGCCTGCCCGAGGCCGCTGGCACCTACGCCGAGTACGTGACGTCGCCGGCCAGGCACCTGGCTCGCAAGCCGGCCCGGCTGTCGCACGTCGAGGCCGCCGGGCTGGGTCTGGCCGGGCTCACCGCCTGGCAGGCTCTCGTCGACACCGCCGAGGTGCAGCCCGGGCAGCGGGTGCTGGTGCACGCGGCTGCGGGTGGCGTCGGGCACCTCGCCGTGCAGATCGCCAAGGCGCGCGGCGCGTACGTTGTCGGCACCGCCCGACCCGCGAAACACGACTTCGTCCGGCACCTCGGCGCCGACGACGTCGTCGACTACACGACGGTGGCCTTCGAGGAGGTTGTTCGCGACGTCGACGTCGTACTGGACCCGATCGGCGGTGAGTACGGCCCGCGTTCGTTGCGGACGCTACGGCCTGGCGGCTTCCTGGTGTCCCTCGCATCTCCCGCCGAGGCGTACCTTGCGGCGGAGGCCGAACGGCAGAATCGGCGGGCCGGCTTCATGATCGTCCAACCCGACCACGGCGGCCTGCGAGCCCTCGCCGACCTGGTCGAACAGGGACGGCTGCGCGTCGCGATCGACACGGTCCTACCCCTCGAGGAAGTCGGGAAGGCCCATGAGTTCAGCGCCAGCGGCCGAGCAACCGGGAAGATCGTCCTGACAGTTGTCTAGTGCGGTGACCATCTACGTTTGCCGGCTCTACGCGAGCCGGTCACATCGAATTGCGCTGTTCGACCGCAGCGGGATGCGGTTTGTCCTCGTCCCCGGCCGCCAGCCGATGCTCGGCTACGACGGATCCCGCTTCCAGCCTGCTCCGGACCAGGCCGACAGCTACGCCGAGGGCGCCAGCACGCGGATCGGACAGGCCCGCCAGGGCCGCCAGGGCCGCGAGCAGCCCAGCGGCGCGACCGGGCACACCGAGGCCGGCCGGCGCGTTCGACAACGATGAGATCAGCGATGATGGCAACGCGGGCATGACTCACTTCGGACAGATCAACAAGGCGTAGAGAGCCTCGATGATCCTCAGAAGGGGTCATGCCCGCCCCGCAACATCCCGCTCCGGCGCGTAAACACCAACCACCTCAAGCCGGACACCCTCCACGACTTTGCCAGGGCCCTGGGTCCCGAGGGGAACTGTCGGTCAGCATGATGCGGGTGGGATGCTCTGCTCGTACTGGAAGACGTTGTGGGGGTCGTACTTCGCCTTGATCTTGCGCAGCCGGTCGAAGTTGTCTCCCCAGTAGGCGGTTTCCCATTCCTGCATTCCGATGTTCGGCACGTTGACGTAGGCGCCGTTCACGTAGGGCCGCAGTGCCTGGCTGAACTCGGCGATCCAGGCCTGGGTGATCGGGGTGAGGGCGTCGCCGCTGTCTGGCACGCCACGAGTTCCCCAGCCGATCCCAGGCTCGGAATAGAAGAGCACGTTGCGATGCGGGAACGCCGAGCCGCCGCGAGGTTCGCTCGCTTGAGCCCCTGTGCCGAAGGCCTGGGTGAAGAAGTTGCTGTCATCCGAGGGAGCGTCTTCCATGAATGCGCGGATCAGGCTGATCGCCTTCTTCGGGAACGGCTCGGTGGTGAACTGCGAGAAGAACTTCCAGTTCGCGGGCTCGTCCGCGGTCGGTATCTGGAAGCCGGCATAGATGTCGCCCCACCCCCCGGTCTGCACCGTGACCTCGGGGTTGCCAACCGACAGGATCGGGGCCAGCAGCTCCTTTGCCTCTGCCTCCGATCCCTCTGCGAGAACCCCGAACAACAGGATCTGGGTTTTGTGGATCTCGAGCTGGGTTCCGAGGCGGTTGTCGGCGAACGGTGCGCTGCGCTGCCATGCGTCGAAGACCCCGTGCAGGTCGTCGAGGCCTTCCCAGGTTGCTTGAAGGTAGGCGACACTCTTTAGTGGAGTCACCTTGTAGGTGAGTGAGGTCACGATCCCGAAGTTGCCGTTTCCCGCTCCGCGGAGCGCCCAGAGCAGGTCCGAGCGGTTTTTCAGGTCTACCTCGATCGCCTTGGCGCCGTCGGCACCCGACGCGACGACAATCTCCGCCCCGATCAGGTTGTCGCAGGCCATGCCGAGGTAGCGGGTGAGGAAGCCGAAGCCGCCGCCGAGGGTCGCACCGGACAGGCCCACGCTTCCCTCCGTTCCAGTCGTGACTGCAAGGTCCTGCTTCCCGAGCGTGGTCACCGCCTCCAACTGGTTGAGCCCGGCGCCGACTGTTGCGGTGCGAGTGGCGGTGTCGATCTGGGCCGACTTCAGCTCGCTGACGTCGATCACGATGCCGTTGTCTACGTTCGACCAGCCCTCAAGGCTGTGGCGGCCGCTGCGCACCCGTAGCGCGACGTCGTTCTGCCGCGCCCACGTGAGGGCATTGACCACGTCCTGTGTCTCTTGGGCGAAGACGATGACCAACGGATAGCGAACGAAGAGCTCGTCCCAGCCGAGGCTCGCACTCGGGTAGCCCGGGTCCTGAGGACGGACGATGCGGCCGGTCAGTGTCGCCGGCGGGCATTTCGCGCCGGAGGACCACTCCGAACCGTCGGCCGCAATGGCCGGGGTGCCTCCAGACAGAAGGCCCGGGAAAGCGACCGCCCCGGCGCCAACGGCCGCCGTCGCCTTGAGCAGTTTGCGACGAGAAAGGTCGTGCATGGTCCGTATCCTCTCGATCGGGTTACGCCAGTCTTCGACCAAAAGGACTCTTGCCTTCCAGCTGGCGCGCTAACCGAGGGTAATACGGGAGGTTTTGTCGGAGTTGTGAGATCTTGTCACGGAACCCGGTCGGGTGATGCTGGCCCGCCTTCTGTGGGACGGACCAGACGTTGGTACTGGGGCCCTGCTGTCGATCAACGACCTGGTCGCCTCGCAGGTGGCGCTGACCCGGCTGGGTAGCCACGCGATCCTGCTCGTCGGCTACGCCATCACGGTTCTGCTGTCGGGCCCACGCCTGCGTGGCGACAGGCCCCCCGGCTGCCGGCCAGGAGCCGGCGCGGCCGCGGTGGCGGCTGCGTCCCGACGATCCCGACCAGCCGCCGCCCCGCTGATCCCTCCCGACGAGCAGGATCGTCGGGAGGGACCAGACCGTGCCCAACGCCGCGGCGCTCGCCGCCTGGCACGTCCTGGTCACCGCGCTGCAACTACAGCTGCGTGCAGTCGAGGAGCCATCAGCGTTCACGGTCGGGATTACCGACGCTACGGCGCCCGACGAGGCCGAACCGCTCGCCGACGGGAAGGAGAGCCCCTGGGACGACCTGTGGTTCTACTCCAACCCGGTCTTCGTGCGCGTCCGTTAGGCATCCCCTGGCGGTCCTCGACGTGCTGGCGGGCCCGACTTCTCGCAAGCCGCTGGTGATGGTCGTGGGGGCGGATGGAGGCAGCCCGGTCCGTGACGGTGAGAGACACTCCTCCGCTCGCCGCTGGCAGCGTTCCAGCAACCCGCGAACGACCTCACGCCACCGACTACGGTTTGCCGGCCAGTAGCGCGGCGAGGTCCTCCGGCACCGGCATCGGTTTGGTCATCGGCACCCGCGCTCGGCCGGTGTTGCCCTGCGGGTAGCGGCCGGTTGCCGAGCCGGGTCCGGCGACCGCGAGGCGGATGACCTGCCCGACCGCCTCGACGACATCGCGCTCGCGCAGCGAACGCCGGAGCATCACGGCATGCACGACGGTGTGTGGCCATGGCCACGGCTGGGACAGAATGTGCGCCCGTTCGGCTGCCCGCCATGCTTCGGCAGAGTCGGTGGTGTGGCTGGCGGTGGTCAGTTCGGCGTCCAAGGCGGCGCGTACGGTCGCGGGCATCCGCGTAAAGATCATTTTGAGTCTCCAGAGCAGCAGGAGCAGCCCGGCTGGCAGCCGCACCCGCCGTCGGCCCCGTCTGACATCCCAGCTGTGGCGGAGGGAACGGTCAGCGGCACGGCACAGCAGTTGTCTCCGCGCCACGCCTCGCGGCCTTCCTTGAGCGCAACCGCGGCGATGACGAGCGCGGCGACGGGGTCGGCCCAGGACCAGCCGAACAGGCTGTTGAGGCCGAGGCCGATGAGCAGGACCGCGGACAGGTAGGTGCACAGCAGGGTCTGCTTGGAGTCGGCGACCGCCGAGCGGGAGCCCAGTTCCCGGCCGGCGCGGCGCTGCGCGTATGACAGCCCCGGCATGACAGCCAGCGACACCGCGGCGAGGACGAGCCCGATCGGGGAGTGTTCCGCGTCGGCGCCGCCGAGCAGGGCGCGTGCCGACTCGACGGTGACGTAGGCTGCCAGGGCGAAGAACGACACGGCGATGACCCGCAGCGCGGTCTTCTCCCGGGCCTCAGGATCGCGGGCGGCGAATTGCCACGCGACCGCGGCGGCGGAGGACACCTCGATCACGGAGTCGAGGCCGAAGCCGATCAGCGCGGTCGACGAGGCGAGAGTGCCGGCGGTGATCGCCACGACTGCCTCGATGAGGTTGTAGGTGATGGTGGCGGCGACGAGTAGCCGTACCCGCCGGGCGAGCACCGCCCGCCGGGCGGGGGACGGTCCAGCCGATATCTGGGTCAACGGCAGGGTCATCAGCAGCAGCCCTTCTCGTCGGCGTCCTCGCACGCAGCCGGGTCGACGGTGAGGATCAGGCCCAGCAGGTCACCCAGCGCGTGCGCCAGGCGCGCGTCGGCCAGTTCGTAGCGGGTCCGCCGGCCCTGTGGAATCGTCACGACCAGGCCGCAGCCACGTAGACAGGCCAGGTGGTTCGAGAGGTTCTGCCGGGTCGTGCCGAGCAGGTCGGCCAGCTCCGCCGGATAGCCCGGCCCGTCGCGCAGGGCCAGCAGCAGTCGCGCCCGGATCGGATCGGACAGGGCGTGGCCGAAGCGGGCCAGCACCTGTCCGTACGTCAACGTCTCCACATCCCGACGGTACAGTGTTCGCTGTACTGAACAAAGGTGGGTGTCCTCCCCCTGTGGTCCGGCTCGGAGTGGATGCCTCGGATGGTCGCGGTAGGGACGCAGTCCGCTCCCACTCCAGCCGCCGGGCGTACGGCCAGCGGTGCCGTGCTTGCCCGCGTCCGCGTGTGGCTGCTGGAGTTCACCGGGGCGCTGCAGCGGGTCGCCGAGCAGGTGCTCGCTGACCCCGCTGCTGCAGGCGAGGCAACCTCAAGAGCAGCTAGAACAGGCCGGCAGTGCGAACCTGCAAGTTCTGCGGGCGCGGACCTGTCGCCGGGTCACGAGATCGCCCTCGGGCCGGTCGTGCCGGTCCTCGATCACCGTCTTCACCGCTTCTTCGCGGAACTCGGGAGAGAAATTCCTCTTCGCGAGTGGCAATAGTCGTCCTTCCAGGCAGGGCAATTCTACTTTGGGGTCCCTGTCCGGAGAACCCGTGGCACCTCAGTCGACGCTGGAGGTTGCTGGTGGCCCCGCGGGCAGTTCAGCCCGCAGGGCCTGTTGTCACGCGGTCAGTTCCACAGCTGGAAGAGGTCGCTGCCGGAGCAAGCCCACTGGAAGATGGTCCCGTTCTGGCCGACGTCCGATGCGTCGGCGTCCAGGCAGGTCCCGGAACCGACGTTGTGCAGTCCGGCGTTGGCGTCGCCGTTGGTGTTCAGTTGCCCGCTGCCCGCGAACCACCACCGCTGGTAGGGATCGCCGGTGGTGTTGCAGGCCCACTGGGCGATCTTCCCGCCGTTGCGTACGTCGGACGAGATGGCGTTCAGGCACGTGCCGGTACCGACGTTCTGGAGCACTGGATTGTAGTTGTTCGCACCGACCACCACGCGCCACTGCTGGTAGCTGTCGCTGCTGTTGCAAGGCCACTGGGCGATCCTCCCGCCGTTGCGTACGTCGGACGAGATGGCGTCCAGGCAGGTACCGGCGCCCCGGTTCTTCAGCTGGAACGAAAACCCGGTGATGGCGCTGCGCGCCGTGTCCAGGTAGTTCTTCCACGCCCCGTTGTTGTACGTCGACCACGGGGTCCAGTTACTGCCGTGGTTGGAGATGTTCCACGCCGCGTTGGCGTTGCACTGGACCTGGTAGGCGCAGGCGTCACTGACCTCGGGGTGGTAATAATTGTTGATCTGCCACAGGCCCCGGTCGATTGAGCCGGGGTTCTGGCCCGTCGCCGACGGATTGCAGCTTGACTCGGCCATGGCGACCGCCACGGCGACCACGATCTGCCGGACGTTGCCCGCAGAGGTGCTGACGTTCGCGGTGTACGAGAAGCCGGCCTTGGCGGCCACCTTGGCGCAGACCGTGGCGGCGGCGGAGGCGACCGCGGCCGTCGTGTCCGTGGGCACACCAGCCCCCGCGTTCAGCGATGCCGGCATTTGTCCGGTGGTACCGGCGGTACCGCCGGCCGAGGCCGAGGCCGAACCTGGCGGAACCATCAATACGGCGGCCAGCGCCACGACCAACAGTCGCACCGGCCGAATCCGGCCGACGTGCGGCCACCACGGGAATCTTTTGCTTACGGGATCGGATCGCACACATGCCTCCCAAGGACGATGGTCTATCCACGAGGGACCTACAATGTCCACTTTGCGCTCACGACGCCATTGCTATGCTACATGTAAATATTTGAATACGTCGATCAAGTCTCGGAGTTTCAGGACGACTTCGACTCCGGTCAGGCCCGGGTGCTGGCAAAGAACCAAATTGCATGATCGTTTAACTACAGGCTGCGGAACCAGGGAGCCTCGCCAGGGCCGAAGCAAGGTCGGCTGATCCTGGCCGGGATGCGTTGAGCAGGGCAGGGGTGAGCATCTTGTAGAAGATTGCATCCAGGACCCGGCGACGCGGATGCAGCTCAGGACGTCGGCCTCGGCTGGTACCGGATCGCGGCGCCGGCAACAGCGGCGCCGGCAACAGCGGCGCCGGCAACAGCGGCGCCAGCAGCGCCCACGGCCGGTCGCCGATCGTCAACGGGTACACCCCACACACCGTGCCCACCGAGGCGTTCACGGCGGTCGGACACGACAAGCAGGTGCAGCAGGCGACAATGCCACCGGGGACTCCTGGCGGGTCGGGCCTCGACAACCACGCACCTACCAGGAGTTTCGCCATACCCATCGACGCCACGCCGGACGGCCAGCCCCGGTTCTCAAACGGCTTTTGACGGCTGCCACCCGCTGTGGTCCAGGTTGAGCCGCTCCCGTTGGCCGGTTGATGATGTTGCTGGGCTGGTGGCACGGCAGACTCCGGTCACGTTGGTGCCGGTGGTCAGGGTGCGTACCGGGTGCGTAGTTTGCTGGTGTCCCAGCCGGCGCGGTGGGCGCCGGCTTGGTAGGCGCTCTCCAGGAAGGTGAGGACCGTCGCGCGTGGGTCGGTGGTGGCGCGGGCGTCGTCGTAGGTCAGCAGCGCGAGGTGTGCGCCCCGGTTTTCGGTCCAGTGTGCCTGCGCGGGTCGCAGTGGTTCCTCGGTGAGGCCGTCGGGCTCGGGTGCGGTGTAGGAGTAGAAGGCCGGTTCGGGGATGTTCTTGTCGCCGAACCAGAAGCCGGCGCTGATCACCTCGTGCGAGTATGCCTCGCGGGTCACCGGGTCGACGGTGTCGGGCTGCGGTGCCTGTCGGCCGGAGAAGCGGGTGACCGCGATGTCGAAGGTGTGCCAGAAGTGGTGGACCGGGCTGGTCTTGGCGTTGCACCGGGCGGCGTATTCCTCCAGCACCAGCCCTACCTGGCTGAGTACCTGCCAGTACCGGTTGACCCAGTACGGGTCGTACGCGGCGTGTGTGGTGTCCTCGGCGAACGGGATGCTGTCGGTCAGGTCGTAGGGCGTGGCCCGGATGTGGGCGCGGATGCCGAGGTACGCGAGCGCGGTGAACAGCTGCTCGTGGAACGCGGCGACGGACAGGCCGGGCAGCGGGAAGGAGACCGTCTGGCCGGCCAGGGTGTTGATGACCAGCCGGTGGTCGACGAAGTCGAAGTCGATGGCGAACATCACGTCCCGGCCCATGGGTCGGGATGTGGTGCCGCGGCCGGTCAGATGGAACGGCACGTGCCACCAGTGGTTGCGCGGCCGTGCCTGGTCCAGCCGGATCTTGCCGACGATCTGCGCGAACCGGTGGACGGTCTCCTTCGAGTCCGCCCACGCGGACAGCGGGATCGGCGGGAACAACTCGGTCATCCGGACTCCTCCGACAGCGTGCCGTGCACCATTCGGACCCATGTCGGCATCCTTCCCGATCCGATGGCCGTACGGGCGCCAACCTCGCGCCTTTGTGCCGCGGAGGGAACTTTTCTCGATGCAGGTGGCCGGGTCGCGTCCGGAGATCGTGCCACTGCTGACGGGTGGGGTGTCGTCGGGTTTACCGGGGCTCGGCTGCTGGTCGACCTCGCCGGTGCCACGGGGCTGACCGGGGCGTTCAGCGACGCTCTCGCGCCGTTTGCGGGTCCGGCGGGCAGGTCAACCCTGGCCGGGTGGCGGTGGACGTGGCGGTCATGCCCGCCGATGGTGGGGAGGCGACCGCTGATCGGGCGGTGTTTGTTCTGCTTCCTCGACGGCTACCGCGAGGCGTTGTCGGGGCTGCTGCGGGAGGGCCGGGTCAGCGTCGGGGCACTTCTTCGACGTTGTCAGCCCTGGGCGAACCCGGTTGTTGCCGGTCATTGTCCGGGGTGGGTGGCCTGGCGACGGCCTAGGTGACTGGTGTTAAACGCGGGTTGATCGGTGGTCCGGTCAGCCCGTCTGTGTTTGGCGGTTCGTTGGCTGGCGTGAAGGGGGTAGTCGCTGGGCTGGCTGATCGGTGGCTCAGCGGGCGGCTGTGGGGCTGATGGGCTGTTGCTGGGCTGGATAACGCCTGGTCGGGGTCCTTGCTGGTGGTCAGGCGGGGGCCCGGCCGAGCTGGCTGCTGCCGGTGAGGCCGAGGGTGGCGAGCCGGGCCAGGTTGGTGGCGGCGGCCAGGAGTTTGAAGTCGGTGGCGACGCGGAGCAGGCCGCGCATGCGGGCGCGGCGGCCGCCGTGGCGGCGGCGCATGAGGTGGGCGATCTTGCGTTCGACTTTGGGGCGGGTGGCGCGGTAGTCGGCCCGCCAGGCCGGGTCGGTCTGTCGGGTCCGGGCGGCCGTGAGGTGGGTTTCCCAGCGGCTGATGGTGATCTGCCGGCCGGTCTTCGACTCGGTGCACTGCGTGCGGAGCGGGCAGTCGGTGCAGGCCCGGCCGAAGTCGGCTTTCCCGGCGTGCCGGTCGTGACCGGTGATCGGGCGGATCGCGATGGTGACCTGGTTCGGGCAGGTGACCGTGCCGGCGGCGAGGTCGATGGTGAACTGGTCCTTGGTGAACTTGCCACCCGGCGCGACCGGTGGCTGGACCTTGGTCTTGGCGTCGATCCCGGCAGTATGCAGGCATTCGAGTACTTCACCGGCGCCGTAGGCCGAATCGCCGTAGACCGCCGCGTCGGCTCCGGGTGTGTCCTGATCGCCGGCCGGGGTGGTGAGGTCGGCGATCAGGTCGGCGATCAGGTCGGCGGCCGGGCCGGCGTCGCCGGTGTTACCGGCAGTGACCTCGGTGGCGGTGATGATCTCGCTGTCCGGATCGACGGCGATATGCCCTTTGTAGCCGTCGAAGCCGCGGTGGCTGGTCTTGTGCCCGTGCCGGGCCTGCGGGTCGACGGTGGAGATCACTCGGTTCGCGGCGACTTTGCGGGCGATCCGCAGCACCCCGTCGTCGCCGGTTTCCAGGTCCTGGCCCAGCACCGTGGCCAGCAGCCGCATCGCCTTGGTGACCGCCTCGGGCAGCTTCTTGCGGCCGTCGAGGGCGGCGAGCAGGGCATACCCGTCCCGGGCCCTTGAGTCGATCAACGCTTCCCGGGCGGTCTTGTCGTCCCAGTCCACGACCGGTTTCGCCGTGCTGGCGTAGTCGTCGCCGCTGGTCAACACGGCCCGCAGTTCGATGGCCAGGTCGCGGCCGGCCGCGGTGAGCAGCCCGCGGATCGCCGAACGGATCAGCGTGATCGTGTCCATCGTGGCGACCCCGTCATACAAAGGGGTCGAGTCAAGCACCCGGCGCCGTCCCAGCAGCCCGGCCTCCCGCGCCGCCGCGAGAGCAACCTCGAAAATCCGGTCCGGGTTCGCCGAGCGGCGCAGCCGTTCGCGCATGTCAACCAGGACCGTGTGCGCGAACCCGGCCCGCGAAGCGCCGTCCCAGCCACCGGCCCCGGCCGCGTACCGCCAGCGGACATCGAACGCGAACCGGTCGACGGCCTCGCGGTCCGACAGTCCTTCCAAACGCTGCAGCACCATCACCGTCGCGACCACCGACGGCGGCACCGACCGCCGCCCGACCTGCGCGAACAGATCAGCGAACAAGCTGTCCGGGAACAACCGGTCGCGGTGATCGTGCAGGAACGCGTAGATCGAGTTCGCCGGAAGGGTCTCAGCGCAGAATCGGCTGACCGGATCGAGGAGGTCCAGCTGCTGCGACGCTCTGCCCAACGTCATCCCAGCAAACTACTATAAATAGATGCAAAACGATGGCCGCCACGCCGGTGGCAGCCATCGTTTAACACCAGCTACCTAGAGAGGCCTGAAGGTCCCGCCGTTCCAATTTCTGCGATGTCCCGCGAGGCCGACTCCTCGTCTTCAAGGATGTGAGGGGGCGGCCCGTATCACGAGTCCCGGGCCGCCCCGTCCGTCATCGAGGCCTGGTCTTGTCGTCCGTCACCATGACCGGCCCTGAACAGCAGAGGCTCGGTCAGCGTGGGTTGACCCGGCGAAGATCCCTGTCCTCCCTGAGGCGAGGGCGGCCAACACCGGAGGGGCGGCGGCATGGACCAGGACGCGCGCGAGCAGGGGCTGCTCACCGCCCTGACCACCGAGCATTTCGTGCTCCAGACCTCGCGTAGCGCCACGATCACCGAGTCCGTCGGGCGGGCGACCGTGTTCCTGTCACTGCTGTCCGCCGCGCTGATCGGGCTGGGCTTCGTCTCCAGCAGCGGACACCTGATCAAGCCGTACCTCGGCGCGGTGCTGCCGACCCTGGTAATCACCGGGCTGCTCACCTTCGCCCGGCTGGTGGAGAACACGGTGGAGAACTCGCTGAATCTCAAGCGCATCCAGCACATCCGCGCCTACTACCACCGCCAGTTCGCCGGCGAGCACGACTTCTTCGCCGACGCGGTGACCGGCGGGGGCGACACGCGGACGATCGCGGCGGCGGTTGGCAGCGGCGCCTCTCGCTGGCAACTGCTACTGACCACGGCGGCCATGGTGGGCGCCGTCAACGCACTGTTGATCGGCCTGGGCGCGACCCTGCTGACCGGAGTGGCCAGCGGATCCGTCACGTCGGCGATCGCGCTCGGTGTGGCGGTCGCACTGGTTGCCTTCGCCGCACAGCTCGCGTACATCAAGCGGGCCTCGATCTGGCTGAGCCGCTGATGGTTGCTGGGCCTAGGGCTGCCGGCCGCCGGCTCTCGGCGGGTGTCTCACGAGCGCACCCACTGCTGGTTTCTGCCGCCGTTGCAGTACCACAGCCCGACAGCGGTGCCGTTGGCCGTGCCGGCGCCGTTCACGTCGAGGCACAGTCCGGTCGGAGCGTTGGTGATCGTGCCGTTGCTGTTGACGTTCCATTGCTGGTTGCCGTTGCCGCTGCAGTCCCAGGTCTCCACCCGGGCGCCGGCGGCAGGGCTGCCGCCGGGGACGTCGAGGCACAGCTTTCCGTACACCACCAGGGTCTTCGACGGAGTCAGCAGCCAGGACTGGTTGCTGCCGCCGTTGCAGTCCCAGATCTGCAGCTTCGTACCCCAGGTGGTCGATGAGCCGGGCACGTCGAGGCATCGGTTGGAGGCGACCCCGCGGATCACGGCGGGGGTGGAGCTGCCGACGCCCCAGGCCCACTGCAGCCGGCTGACGCCGGAGGCGTTGTTGTTGGTGAGGGTCAGGTTGGTCCCGCTCCCGCCGAGTGTCGTCATGCTGTAGGAGTCCCCGGTGCGCAGTCCTGGCCAGTAGACCGCGCCCATGCCCAGCAGGCGAAGCGTGTCGCTGTCGGCCTGCAGGTAGGCGACGTAGGCGTTGCCGTTGATCGGGCCGTTGTAGTTCAGCCCGGTCGTCATCGGCGCACCCCACTCGTCCAGCACGGTGCGGGAGGCGCACGAACCGATCCGGTTCCTCAGGTCGTTGGCCCATGACCAGTAGCTGGTCTGGCTGGGGTTCCAGAAGCCGTAGTGGTGCAGGGAGAGATATGTTCCGGAGAGTCGGCTGTCGGCGCACACGCTGGTGACATTGTCGTTGTACCCGGTGCCGCTGACGAAGATCCGGCTCTTCGGGACCGACGGATAGGTGCTGATCCATGTGGCGGCGAGGTTCGCCCAGGCGCTCTGGCTGTATCCGAACGGCTCGTTCATCGGCTCGAAGTAGACCAGGCTGTTGCCGCCGTACGTGTTGACGACCGTCTGCCACATGTTCCAGTAGGAGGTGGTGTTGTCGACCAGCCCGTCCTTGTGGGCGGAGCCCTCCCAGTAGCTGAGGATGACCTTGAAGCCCTTGGCGACGGCGGCGTCGATGGCGCCCGTGTACGAGGACCAGAACGACCCGTTGACGGTGTACGGGTTGATCGGCAGCCGCACCGTGTTCGCGCCGAGGTTGCTCTGGAACCCTCCGATGGCCGCGGTCGCCTTGGCGTACGTGATGGAATAGCTGTCCGATGTGGAGAGGCCCGAGGGTACGACCGGATCGTCGGCGTAGTTGTCCCTGGGGTCGGCCCAGTTGACCCCCTTGAACTGACTCGTGCCGGCGAAGGCGGGAGCGCTGCTTGCGCCCACCCAGACGACGACCATCGCAGCGAGCAGGGCGGCGAGGGTGGCTACCGTGACGCCCCGTCGTCGAACGAGGCGCGCGCCTCGCCAGGAAGCCCGTGTACGCGACATGAACCGCCCCTTCCAGCAGGCGCGGGCGGCTGCGCGACAGGGCCGCAGGCGACGAGCGGCGCCGTGCAGGAACCCGGCAATCACCGGTCAACAAATCGACGGAAGTCTAAGACTCCGCTACCTCGCCGTCAACGGGCGGCAGTGGCCCGGCACGCGATCGCGAACGGCGGCGGCCGGTGCTAGGCGCTGGCGCCGGCGTAGGAGCGCAGCGAACGCCGCCAGGCCGCGGTGGCCAGGATGACCGCGCCGGCCGCCACCGCCGGGGCGATCAGCAGCAGGTGCGCGTCGAGCCGGCCCAGCAGCCCCGCGGCGGGGTACGTGGTGAGGAACGCCACCGGTACGACGGTGAGTACGGCCTGTACCGGGTTGCGGTACAGGTCCACCGGGAAGCGGGACAGCTCGAGGAAGGCGAAGGAGACCCGGCCGAGCTCCTCGGCGGCCACCAGCACCACCGCGAGCGCCATCAGCAGCACGGTCAGGGCGTACATCAGCAGCACGGCGCAGGCCAGCAGTAACAGGAACGAGGCCAGCCCGGCCACCGACACGTCGTGGCCGGACAGGACGACCCCGACGGCGGCCAGGGCCAGGCCCAGCACCGGGTCGAGCAGGTTGTTGACCCGCACCTGCCGCAGGCTCACCAGCAGCTGCGCGTCGAACGGCTTGGTGAGCAGGAAATCGAGGGTCCCGAGGCGCACGTACTCGGTCATCCGCTCCAGGTTGGGTTGCAGCAGCGCCTGGCGGAGGCCGTTGAGGGCGAAGAACAGGCCGATGACGACGAGCACCTCGGCATGGGCCCAGCCGGCCACGGAGCCGGTGAATCGGAAGTAGACCGACGCGCCGACCGCCGCCCACACCATCCAGAAGGTGCTGAGCGCGACGTTGGAAACGAAGTTGAATCGGTACTCGACCTCGGTGGCCACCGCCGCCCGCCAGCAGATGGCCAGGATACGCGCGTGCCGCGTCCACCGACTCATCCGGCCACCGCCTGGTAGCGGCGTACGCCGTGCCGCCAGATGATCCGGTACAGCAGGGCGAACGCGGCGAGCCAGCCGAGCCCGACGGCGAAGCCCAACGCGGTCTGACGCGCGTCGAGGCGGCCCATCAGCAGCTCCACCGGGAAGCCCATCGCGGTGCGGAACGGCAGCACCACCGCAGCCGTGCGTAGCCAGTCCGGCATGAGCGCCAGGGGTGCGACCCAGCCCGAGGTGAACGAGCCCAGGCCCCACCACAGCAGCCACACGTTGGACGTCTGGGTGCTCCAGAATCCGATCAACGCGAACGCCGACGCCATGAGCAGGCTGACCGCGTACGCCAACGCCAGCGCGGCGGCGACGGCGGCGAGCCGGGCGGGTCCGGCCGGGTAGTCCAGGCCCGGCACCAGCAGCGCGGCGAGCGCCAGGGCCGGCACCAGCACCGTCAGGCACACCAGCCGATGGCCGAGGTCGCTGGTGGCGTACTGGTGGAAGGGGTGCACCGGGCGCAACAGCCGCACGGACAGGTCGCCGCTGCGCATGTCCGCGTCCCACTGCCACACGACGCGGTCGCCGGAGAGGTTCCACAGCAGCGTCGCCGCCGCGTAGTAGGACAGGAAGTCGCCGGTGGTCCAGCCCGCCGGCGGGCCGCCTTCGGCGACGACGGTGAGCCACACCGCCATCGTCAGCAGCGGGAAGAAGCCGGTGAGCAACGACAGCACGACCCCGCCCCGGTAGGTCGCGGCCACCAGCGTCGCGCTGCGCACCAGCGGGGGGTACGCGGTGAGCACCTCACGCATGGGCGAAGACCGCCCGGATGATGTCCTCCACCGGCGGGTCCTCGATCGCGACGTCCTCGACCGGGAGGGTGGTCAGCAGCTGGGCCGCGATCGCGGCGGTCTCGGCGCGCGGCACCGCCAGGGTGACCACGGCGCCGTCGACCGACGACACCTCACCGAGGCCCACCCAGGTCTGCGCCGGTACGGCCTGGCGCAGGGTGACCCGGACCAGCCGGTGCGGCGAGTGGGCTTCGACCAGCGCGGCGAGGTCGCCGTCGAAGCGCAGCGCGCCGCGGTCGATGACCAGCACTCGGCGGGCCAGCGCTGTCACGTCGCCCATGTAGTGGCTGGTCAGCAGGACCGTGGCGCCGTACCGGGCGTTGTAGTCGCGCAGGAACATGCGCACCGCCGCCTGGCCGTTGACGTCCAGGCCGAGCGTCGGCTCGTCGAGGAAGAGCACGTCCGGCCGGTGCAGCAGCGCTCCGGCCAGCTCGCAGCGCATCCGCTCGCCGAGGCTGAGTACCCGGACCTGCTTGTTCAGCAGCGGTTCGAGGTCCAGCAGGGTGACCAGTTCGTCGAGCGCCGACCGATACGGGCCCTCGGCGAGGCCGTAGATCGCCCGGTTGACCTCGAAGGCGTCAGCGGCGGGCAGGTCCCAGAACAGGGAGTTGCGCTGGCCCATGACCAGCGAGATCCGGCGCAGGAACGCGGGTTCCCGGCGATGTGGGGTGTGCCCGAGCACCCGTACGGTGCCGGCGGTGGGATGCAGCAGACCGGTCAGGCATTTCAGTGTGGTCGTCTTACCGGCGCCGTTCGGGCCGAGGAAGCCGACGACCTCGCCTTCGGGAATCGTGAAGCTGACCTGCTCGACTGCGCGGACGGTGACGTTCTCGCGCCGGACGAGGGAGCGGAGCGAGGCGCGAAGCCCGGGTTGTCGCCGGTGCACCCGATAGTGCTTTGCCAGGTCGCTCACCTCGATCATCATCTGACCCTAGCGAGATGCGCGCGCCGATCAATATCGAATATTTCGGAGGAGTGGGCGCGGGCTTCCAGGGAAGAAGATCAAAGATGCTGGGGGTCTACTCGTCGGCGGCACGTGCGACGATCAGGCCGGCTGAACCCACCGTCGCTTGCGGTGCTACCCGTACCGCCAGTCAGATGGCCGAGACCGTGGACGGCTGACGGCGCTCGACCCCATCCGTCATCTTCTTCCAGTTCCCCGGGCACCGTGCCATTTTTGTGACGGCAGGGAGGGGCTCTGGTGCTCCCTGCCAAGTGGACTCTGTCCACTTGTTCGATTGAAGGAAACTTTCGCTTGATCTCTTGCGTGTGTCAGCGCTTGCCGCCGACAGTCTGGATCACCACCAGCCTTCGACGCTCGTCGATGTGCTTGCCCGGTGGACAGCTGAGGAGAAAGCATGGCACCCGTCGTCCCCCGCCGCAGAAGCCGCTTCGTCACACTCGCGATCGCCGTCCTCGCCGGCCTGGCCCCGGCCGTGCTCTGGGCGCTGCCCGCGCAGGCAGCCGCACCGCTCTACACCGCCCTGGGCGACTCGTACTCCTCGGGCGTCGGCACCCGTACTTACTACTCCGACGGCACCAGCTGCTACCGCTCGCCGTACGCGTACCCGGTCCTCGACGCGAACCAGATCGGCGCCAGCCTCACGTTCGCCGCCTGCTCCGGCGCGAAGGTCGCCGACGTTTCCAACAACCAGCTCGGCAGCCTCAGCTCGTCGACCAGCTACGTCACGCTCACCGTCGGCGGCAACGACATCGGGTTCGCCAGCGTCATTACGCAGTGCGCCAAGCCCTGGCCGTACACCTGCTGGGGTGACATCGACAACGCCAACTACTACATCCGAAACACCCTGCCCGGCACCCTGGATGCGCTCTACAACAAGATCCGCTCACGGGCACCGTCCGCCCGGGTGGTGATCGTCGGGTATCCGCGCCTGTTCAACGAGAGCGACTGCCAGTCGCTGGCCCGGATCAGCCCGGGGGAGCAGGCGGCGCTGAACGACACCGCCGATCTGCTGAACGAGACCATCAAGGCCCGGGCGGTCGCGCACTCGTTCCGATTCGTGGACCCGCGAGCCGCGTTCACCGGTCACGCCGTCTGCGACTCCATCGAATGGGTCAACGGTCTGTCGGACCCGATCATGGAGTCGTACCACCCGAACCGCACCGGACAGTCGAGCGGGTACGCCCCGCTGGTCAAGAACGCCCTGCTCAGCACCATGACGGCGGCTGCCGGCAAGGCGTAGACACCGCGAGCGGGTACTGGCCGGTGGACGTGCCCGGCCGGTACCCGGTATCGCCGGGGCGAGGCCCACGGGGCGGCGCGGAGGCTGTCCAGTAGGGCACCGGTGGACTCACCCCAGAGCGTGATGTTGCCCGGGTCGCCCCCGCCACGTCCGCCCGCGCGTTTGGGGTAGCGGGACGAGCTGGGTCAACTCGCCCAGATGTCCGGGCGCGTGCACACCCCCGGCCACCTCGATCGCCCGGGTGATGACAGACCAGGCCGCCCAGGCGAACAGGGTGACGTGAGCGCCTGGGGCCGGCACCCGTACGGTGGGAGGGTGACGTCTGCGGTCCAGGTCACCTGGTGGGGGCACAGCACGGTCTGGATCGAGGATTCCGGGGTCCGGCTGTTGACCGATCCTGTCCTGGGTGGCCGGATCGCGCACCTGCGGCGGATGCGGGGGCCGGTTCCGCGTCTGCCCGCCCTGCCGGATGCGGTACTCGTGTCGCACCTGCACCCCGACCACCTCGACGTCGCGTCACTGCGTCGCTTGCCGGACCGAGTCGTGCTGGTGGTGCCGGCCGGGGCGCGCGCGTTCCTGCGCCGGCGGCTGGGGGCGGACGCGGCCCAGCGGGCTGTGGAGTTGGCGCCCGGCGAGGAGACCCGGGTCGTCGCGGTTACCGTGCGGGCTGTCCTGGCGGTGCACGACGGTGGCCGTGGGCCGTGGTCGCGGCACCGTGCCGCCGCGATCGGGTACACGGTGCACGGCGCGGCCACCACCTGGTTCGCCGGCGATACCGGGCTGTCCGACGGCATGGCCGACCTCGCTCCGCTCGACCTCGCGCTGGTGCCGGTCGGCGGGTGGGGCCCGACGCTGGGTTCCGGTCACCTCAATCCGGCGCAGGCCGCCGAGGCCGTACGTCGGGCCGCGCCCCGGTACGCGGTGCCGGTGCATTTCGGTACGTTCTGGCCCGCGGGTCTGCCGTTTCGCCGTGGGATGTTCCACGAGCCGGGCCGGCGGTTCGCCGACCATGTTGCCGACACCGCACCCGGTACGCGGGTCATGGAGCTGTTGCCGGGGGAGACACTCGCGGTGGACCCGGTGCGGTGAGTGACGTCCTCGGAGCGCTGGCCTCGCTGTTCCTGTTGGTGGCCTTCGGTGCTGTCGTGCCCGTGGTGCCGACCGGTGCCGCGGTCAGTGCGGCGGCGGCGCTCGCCTTCCACCAGCATTCGCTCATGATCGGCGCGGTTGTCTTGGCCGGTGCGGTGGGTGCCTACCTCGGCGATGCCATCACGTATGTCGCCTGCCGGTGCGGGGGTGAGCAGTTGGCCCGTCGGCTGCGTTGGCTACGCAGCGGGCAGCGGCTCGATGGGCTCGCCGGGCGGCTACGCGAGCGGGAGGTGGCGGTCCTGCTGGTCTCCCGGCTGTTGCCGGGTGGCCGGATTCCGGTGCTGCTCACCATTGCGCTGGCTGGCCTGGATTGGCGGCGTTTCGCGGTGGCCAACGCGCCGGCGTGCGCGCTGTGGTCGGTGGTCTATGCCGGTATCGGCGTCGTCGGCGGCTCCGTTTTCCCCGAGCCCTGGCAGAGCGTCCTGGTCGCGGTTGCCCTGGTGATGGTCGTTACACAGATCGCCGGCCTGCTCCGGCGACGCTCCCGCGTCTGAGCGGCCGCACGTCGGCGCCCGCACCGGCTCGACCGTCCGGTTCGGCGTAGCGTCGACGCGTAGCCGTAGCCGGCGTTGCCACGCGACCAGTTGTCGGTGCATGCTGGCCGGGCCGATCAGGGGGTCCTCGATGACCGGCCAGTCGACCGGGTGTACCAGGAAGGCGTCGGTCTGCCAGCCGCCCAGGCCGCCGTGGCTGCCGACGAGCTCCTCGAACGCGGCCACCTCCTCGGTGACCGGGTCGACCGTGCTGATCAGCACCAGGTCGCCGACGTGGTCCATTTCCTGATGCCGTAGCAGGTCGGCCGGGGCGAGTGGGCCGTAGACGGGCAACGGGTCCTCACCGTCGACGTGTCCGTGGCGCAGGTGATGCTCGCCCCGGCTGCCGACGGCCACCGGGCCCGTCTCGCCGCCGACGACGACCACCCCGATCCCGGGGTGGGCGGCCAGACCACTCACCAGACCGGGGTAGGCGGCGTCGATCTCGGCCCGGGTGAGTTTGCCCGGATGCCGGGTGAGGTACACCATCGCCAGGTTGCCGGACGCCACGACCACCGATTCCGCGTCCGGCCCAGCGGCCCGGCGGGCTTCCTCGCCGGCCGGCCCGAGCGTCACCTCGCGGTCGGCGGTACGCGAGCGGGCGGTCGCCCGAGTGGAGGCCGCGCCGGCACCGCGCCGGGCCGTGATCTCGGTGAGCAGAGTGTTGACCGGACCCCAGGGCTCCACCGCGCCGCTCACGTCAGCCGTCGCGAGCTGCCCTGGTACCAGCCCCGTCAGCCCGCCGGCCTTGGCGCCAGCACGGACCAGTCGATCCACCACCTGGGCCAACGGCTCCCCGAACCGCTGCCGGAAGGTCGCACCCTGACTCTGGCCGTGGTCGGAGAGCACCACCAGGTGGTAGCGGCGGTCCGAGCCGGCCGAGAGCCGCTGGATGATGCCGAGCACCTCATCGAGCCGGCCCAGCGCCTCCAGCGCCTCCGGCCGGGCCGGCCCGGCGTGGTGGGCGACCTCGTCGTAGTCGACGAAGTCGCAGAAGATCACCGGGGTGCCCAGCGCCATCTGCTCGGCGATCAACGAGACGTTCACGTCGCGCAGCATGCCGGCCAGCGGCCGCAACGCCAGGAACACTCCCGACCGGCCGACCCGGGGACGGATGTCGCGTAGCCGCTGCGCGCGGGCCTGGTGCAGCTCCTTGAGTACCCGGCCGAGGCCCAACACGATCGCCCGGGTGAAGCCGTAGGTCATGAACGACGCGTACCCCCGGGTGGACCGGCCGGGCAGCGCCGCCCGGCTGATCGTGAACAGGGTCGTGGGTGCGTCGCCGGAGAACACGTTACTGATGCTCACACCGCCGTCACGGAGCAGCCCATGGCCATCGGAGAGCCGGCGCTCGACCTCTGCGGCGTCCTGGGGCCGGTTGGTGATCATCAGCCGGCCTCTCTGCTTCTCGTACCAGCGGAAGGCCGGCACCGATCGGACGTCGCCGTGCAGGATGCCGGCCTGGGCCGCCGGGGTCGTCGCCGGCATCCCGGTGTGCCAGGTGCGTAGCCGGTGGCTGCGGCCGCGGAGCAAGCGGCCGATGGTGGGCAGGTTGCCGGTCCGTACCGCCCACTGGATCAACGGGGCGGATACCCCGTCGAGTTGCACGATGAGCAGCCCATCCCCACCGGCCGGTGTGCCCCCTCCGCCACCCGCCCGGCGTACCTTGCGCATCACCCGCCGCGCCTCGCTGACGAACGCGTCGTCGGTGCCCGAATCCGTCAACCAGTTGACGAGCGTGGCCAGCACCGCGGCGATCCATGATGCCACGAACGCCGCCGGCAACCCGGAGATCTTGGCGTCAGGCGCGAGCCGCAGCGCGACGTACAGCACGATCGTCTGCACGCTGGCGCCGATCACCATCGCACCCAGGCCACCGAGCACAGTGGCCAGCGCGAGGAGCAGGGGCCGCAGCAGCGCGCCGACGCACGCGACCAGGACAACCAGCCACAGTACGGCGGACAATCCGTAGGCGTCGACACCGGGCATCAGCCAGAGCGTGCCTGCCAGCACGATTAACGAGGTGACCGCGCTGCGCAACAGCCCAAGCAGGCGGGCCAGGGTGGGACGCCAGGCCCGTAACTCCTGCAGCACCAGCCGTACCCGTCCGGGCGGCACCGCAGCCGGCGTGAAAGGCGGATCAGCGGGCTCGTTCACCGCCCTACCCTGACACAGCGCCGCCGCCCCACCCCGGGTCGTCACAGCGCGACAGCAGGATGTGATCATGACAACACCGCCGCACAAGTTCGGCCCCCAGCGTGGCCCCTGGGAGAACCACGAATGGCGGGGATGGTGGGGGGGACAACCACCGTTCCACACGCCGGTCTTGGTGCTCACCCATCACGAACGCCCGTCGTGAGGGCGGCTGGGATGATCGGCGCGAAGTGGGCGAGTGGATGAGGCGACATTCGGTGTTGCACGAGGAGTGGCTGACCGGTTGGGCGGCGCAGGTCGAAGCCGCCGTCGCGCAGGCATTGAGGGACGTCCTGGCGACGTACCCCTTCGAGGCGGATGACCAAAGTGTGGGTCCACCGTCGTCCGCGGCAGAACTGGCCGCGCTGCGCGAGCGCATGCCGTGAGCTATTTGCCCTGTATCGATTTGTCGGGCCGGTGTCGTTGCCGGACATCACCAACGGCTACTTTCTACACCCGCTGGATAGTGTGATCGGCAACCTGTATCACGACGACAGGCGTGCCGACCGCATCGGTGAGCCGTTGGCAGAGGACGTCGACATCGTGGTCTTCGGCAGCAACGGAGGCGCCGTAGAGGCCTTCGCCGACGACGGCAGCAGCACCGATCTCTGACCCGCCGGGCACGCCAACCGACTACCGACTACCGATAGCGCATCAGACTGTCGGGGGACACACATCTGCCGCAGGGCACGCCCGTCGGGACACGCGAGGTTCCGTCACTGTGCGTCAGGATGTCCTGCCGTCGCCGCCGCCGAGGGCGCTGTCGTGCCGAATTGAGTGCACGGGTTCAGTCGTTCTGGCGGCGAGCCTGCTTCACCTCGCGTGCCACTGCCCACGCGTCCGCCACCGGACCCAAGTGCCCGAGTTTGTCGGGGTTGACCACCGAGCGGATTGTTTGGATCCGCCCGCCGAGCACATCGAGCGTCACTGTGCCGACCACGTTGTCGTCCCGATCGCGAAGAATCGCGCCCGGCTGGCGGTTCATTTCGCGTCGCTCCATTCTCACGTCGGTCCGGAGGAGTGCTGGGAAGTTCGATGCGAGCACGCGGGCCACGTTGTCGGTACCGACCACGCTCCTGGCAAGCGCAGGCGCCTTGCCTCCCCCATCCCCGACCATCTGGACGTCGGCAGCGAGCAACTCCCTCAGTCCGTCGACGTCGCCATCCCGGAGCGCATCGAAGAACCGCGCCGCCAGCTCCTCGCGTTCCCGGCGGTCCGCCTCGAACCGAGGACGCCCGACGTCCATGTGGCGCCGCGCCCGGACCGCGAGCTGGCGGCACGCCACCTCTGACCGCCCGACAGCCACCGCGACCTCGGCAAAGCCGAACCCGAACACCTCCCGCAGCACGAAGACCGCCCGTTCGAGCGGGCTCAGCCGCTCAAGCAGCAACAGCGCCGCCATCGACACCGAGTCCGCTAACTCCGCCGACCGCGCCGGATCCTCATAGGGGTCGGTGAGTAGCGGTTCGGGCAGCCACTGCCCGACGTACGTCTCCCGCCGCACGCGCGCCGAGCGCAGCACGTCGATCGAAACCCGCGTGACCACGGCCGAGAGGAAAGCCTTGGCCGACGCGGGCTGGGTCGGGGAGGACTCGTAGCGCAACCAGGTTTCCTGGACCGCGTCCTCCGCCTCGGCCACGCTGCCGAGAATCCGGTAGGCGATCGCGAACAGGAGCGACCGCAGCTCCTCGAACTCCTCGGTCCGAGTCACGCCAGCTCTTCCTTGAAACCCTGCCGCCACGACGGATAGCGCAGCTCCCAGCCCAGCTGCCGCTTGGCCTTGGCGTTGGAGAAGCCACGCCCCTCGGTCATCACGCCCACTGCCATCTCGCCGGCCAGCAGCCGGGCCAGCCACGCGGGCACCCGCCGCGGCGGCTTGGCCCCGACGCACTCCGCCAGATACGGCAGCCACACGCTGACCGGCGCCGGCTCGTCATCGACGATGTTGAACACGCCTTGTGCCTTCTGCTCCACCGCCAGGACGGTGGCGTTCGTCGCGTCGTCGACGTGCACCCACGAGACGTAGCCGGTGCCACCCCCGACGAGTGGGATCAGCCGCTTCCGTACGAGACGGATCTGATCGTCGTGGGCGCCCGGCCCGTAGAAACCGCCGTAGCGCAGCACCGCCCCGCCAGCCCTGACGACCACGTCCTCGAGGTGGGTGATCGCCTTCGTCCCCTCGACCACCTCCAGCGGATCCTCCTCGGTCTTGACCCAGCCGCCGTCGCGGACTCCGTTCATGCTGGCGTGGCCCTGCGCGACGACGTGGGAGACACCGGTCGCCTCGGCCGCGGCCAGCAGGTGGTCGATTCCCTCGCTGCGCAGCCGGTTGGTGATAGACGCCCTCGGCGCCCATCTGCTCCAGCAACCCCAGCTTGCCCGCGCTCGTCGTCGTCGCGGTCACGTGATGGCCACGGGCCACCAACTGCGGCACCAGACGACGCCCGATAACCCCGGTCCCGCCCGCCACGAACACTCGCATAACTCATCCTCGTCATCCGGTACCGGCTCTCGTCACCGAGACGAGACGGCCCGGCAGCCCCGTGACATGGGAGACGGCCCCGCGGACGTCGGTTGCGTCGGAACATCATCGAACTCAACGGGTAACGCTCACCGGCGTGGCTCAGTTTCTGGCAGCCAGCACCGTTCTGTCCGACGAAAGACAGGTCGGTGGCATCCGATCGGAAAGTGTTAATCTGGCGGCGTTTGATAGGTGTCACTGACAGTGATCAAGTGTCGGACGCTTGGTAGGCGGATTTTCGGTAGGCGTGCTGCTGCTGGCGGGGGGCGGTCCAAGATGGGCGTTCGGCTGGGACAACTCCAGGTCGGAGCCGGCGTGATTCTCCTGCTGGCCGCCGGGTGCACCGACCCACCCGGCACCGAACCGTCGCCGGGCGCCGTCCCGCCGCCAACGACAACAACCGCGCCCGGCCCCGGCCCGAGCGCGCCCGGCGTACCGGCGCCCGCGCCGAGCCGATCCCTGATCGACGCGGTACGCCGAGACGGGACGCTACGGGTGATCGTCACCCTGGCCGCGCCGTACACCCCAGAGGCCAACCTGTCCGGGCCGGACGCGGTACGGCGTCAACGCGCCGCGATCGCGGCCGCGCAGGACCGTCTCCTCGACGAGTTGCGACCGCTCCAGGCCCGGGTGCACGCGAGGTACGAGCACACCCCGCAGCTCGCGCTCACCGTCAACGAGGCGGCGCTGCTCCGGTTGCTCGCGTCGCCGCTCGTCGGGTCCGTCCAGCAGGACGCGGCCGACGGCACCGCCACCGGCTAGCCGGGCGCCCAGGAAACCGCGAGCAGCTCGCACCGGCGGGCACCCGCCCGCTCAGCCCGAACGGAGGTCACGCATTCACCGACCGGTCGTGCCAATGCCGGCCCAACCCCAACGCTAGGAGAGTACGGTGCACCAGAGACCCATCTTCCACGCGCTGTCGGCCGTCGTGATCGCCGCCGTCACCCTCGCATTCGGACCAGCGGCGAGCCGGGCCGCCGGGCCTACCCCGCCGGACCCACAGGAGAGACAGCTCATCGCCAAGGCCGAGCGGGACGGGCCACAACGCGTGATCGTACGGCTGGCCCGGCAGGGCGACCAGGACGCCGTACTCGCCGCGCTGGCGGAAGGCCGGCACCGGTTCACCACCAAGGCAAAATACCACCGGTTTCCGCTACTCGCCCTGCAGGCCGACAGCGCGGCGCTCGAGCAGCTCACCCGGTCCCGGCAGGTGACCGGGATCCAACTCGACGTGCCGGAACGCGCGTCACTCGGGTCCAGTGTCCCCCACATCAACGGCGACGACGTACACGGGCTCGGGTTCACCGGCGCGGGCCGGACCGTCGCCATCCTGGACACCGGAATCGACCGCGACCACCCCTTCTTCGGCAACCGGATCGTTGCCGAAGCCTGCTACTCCAGCAGCGACACCAACCAGCAGACGCTCTGCCCCAACGGCCAGACCGGCCAGACCGGCGCGGGCGCCGCCGACGCGCTGACGGCCGCCTGCCAGAGCGGGGGCGCGAACCTCTGCGACCACGGCACGCACGTGGCGGGAATCGCTGCGGGCAGCGCCAGCGGGGTGGCCGGCGCGCCGGGCAATGGGGTGGCACCCGGGGCGGGCATCATCGCCATCCAGGTCTTCACCCGGTTCAACAGTGCGGCGGACTGCGACCCCGATCCCGCGCCCTGCATCAGCAGCTTCGTCTCCGACCAGATCCGTGGGCTGGAGCGCGTGCTGGACCTCAGCGGCAGCCACAACATCGCCGCGGTGAACATGAGCCTGGGCGGCGGGCAGCACACCAGCGCCTGCGACAACGACTCGCGCAAGCCCGCCATCGACAACCTACTCGCGGCCGGCATCGCCACCGTGATCGCGGCCGGGAACGAGGGCTTCGGTGCCGCGGTTGGCGCGCCGGGCTGCATCTCCAGCGCCGTCACGGTCGGCGCGACCGACGACGCCGACGCGGTGGCCGACTTCAGCAACCGGGGTACGCTCCTCGACCTGTTCGCCCCCGGGGTCGCCATCGACTCGTCGGTACCGGACAACGGCTGGGCCAACCTGCAGGGCACCTCGATGGCCGCCCCGCACGTGGCCGGCGCGTTCGCTGTACTGGAGCAGGCGCTGCCCGGCCGGACCCCGGCGCAGCAACTCGCGGCGTTGCGGGACACCGGCGTACCGGTGACCTACGCCAGCGGCGGCAACCAGGTCACGGCGCCCCGGATCGACCTGCTTGCCGCCACGGGTCCGGCGATCCCGAAGCCGCCCAGCGCGGACGCCGGCGGGCCGTACCAGACGGTGGAGGGTACGCCGGTGACGCTGGCCGGCAGCGGCACCAACGCCACGGCGTACGCCTGGGACTTCGACGCCGACGGCGCGTACGACGACGCGACCGGCACCAACCCGTCCTTCGGGCTGGTCGGTCGGGACGGGGTCTTCCCGATCAGCCTGCGCGTCACCGGTCCCGCCGGAACCGCCACCGATGACACGACGGTGACCGTGCGGAACGCGCCGCCGCAGGTCGACGCGACGGTCGACGGGCCCAAGCCGGAGGGTGGCACGGTGACCGTGACCGGCACGATCACCGACCCGGGCTGGCTCGACCCGCTGTCCGCGACCATCGACTGGGGCGACGGTACGAGCGGGCCGGTCTCCGGCACCGTGGAGAACAACCCGCCGAACGCCACCCTGTCGTTCACCACCACCCACGGGTACGGCGACAACGGCACGTTCACGGTCACCGTCTGCGGCAAGGACGACGATACGACGACGTGCGAGTCGGCGCCGGTGACGATCACCAACGTGAACCCGACGGCCCGTATCGACAAGTCCACCGCGGTGGACACGCCGGCCGGCAAGACCATCGTCACGCACGCGCACCACGAGGTGGGGCTCTCCGGACGGGTGACCGATCCGGGCAGTGACGACCTGACGATCACCTGGGACTACGGCAACGGCGGCCCGTCGCCGGACCGGACCACCACCTCGCTGGTCAACCCGCCGAACACGGACCCGCCGAACAGCCCGAGCGTGCAGCCGCGGGACGTGACCGACAACGCCGCGGTCACGTACCAGCGGGCCTGCGTCTACCAGGTGGGCTTCGCAGCCACGGATGACGACGGCGGCCACGGGTCGGACCAGGTCGCCGTGGTGGTCCAGGACAACGGCCTGCTGAAGAAGCTCGCCACCGTCTGGTACGTCGAGTTCCTGGTCACGTCGCTACCGCCCGAGCACCTGCCGGACGACGTACTGGAGTGCTACCTCGACATCGCCCAGCACATGAGCGGTGTCTTCGGCGAGGCCCAGGACGCGTCGACCATCGCCAAGGCGCGCGACGTGCTGACACTGCGGCTCCTGCCGACCGCCAGGCAGCAGTTCGACCGCGAACTCCTCACCGCGTGGCTGAACTTCGCGCACGGTCCGTTCGGGGTGACGGACGGGGTGGACACCAACTGCGATCTGCACGCCGACAGCACCTTCCTGGAGGTGGTACGGCACGCTGAGGCGGTCCGGCTGGATCCGGCCGCGACCAACAGCGAGGTCCGTGGGCAGGCGGCGATCCTGGAGCGGCTCAACCTCTGTAACCCACTCTGACCACCCCACCCGGACAGTCCGCGCCGGCCGGAGACTGATCCGGCCGGCGCGCCCGCCCAGCGCGGGCAGTTCGTGGGTCGTTCCGGCGTCCTCGCCATGGTGGGCGGCTCCGTCCGTGCGGTTCCAGTGCCCCCCGACGTAGCGCAGGTCGCGACCGAGCCACGTGCAGTACCGCGCGATATCCGTCGCAGTTGCGAGGCCAGCCGCGGCCACACCTACGCCCCCACCGTCTGGTGAACACAACGACAAGAGCCGTATAACCGGGAGACTGTTGCGTACGGTTCTGTGAGGGCCCGGGGGTGAAATCCCCCCCCTGGGGGGGCTACTCGGCATCTACGACCGGGTACCGATGAGCAACCCGAGACACATCTCGTCGGCGGTTCCGTCGCCCCATACGACGTAGCGGGGTGGAAGTGGTTGAAGCTGGGGGAGCATCTTGCGTAGCTGGGTGTCGTGGGTGCAGGTGACTCGGACCACGTCTCCCTTCTTGATCTTTGCCGGGATGGCTAGCGGCCGGATGGCCTGGTCGTCGAAGTTGTCCTGCACGGCGTCGTGGCACAGACTGCCGAGCGCGTGGTGAACGTCGCTACCATCGCCGTGGTGCCGTTCATCGCGGGCATCGTCGCCCGATTACTCGCGCCCAACTACCTCACCCTGCCGGGCCGCCGCTTGCAGATCAGCCTGACGGCGATCGTCGCCACCGAAGCAGCTGCCGTGACGGGCCGCCGGCGGTGACAAGTAGCGTCGGCACCCCGGACCACACGGGGGTGCCGACGCACTCATCGGATTTGGATACCCGTTGCGATCGAGCGAGCCCAGTGTCGGGGAGGGCCGCAGCTACCTGGGCCAGTAGTCCCCACCACGCAGCCGGTCGCGGGGGCGGGTGGTAACCCCGCCCGCGCCCGCTGCTACCCGCAGCGCAGTTCGTCGGCCGTGATGGTGCCGTTGACCTGGGCGATCCGGTGGTCGTAGCAGGTGCCGTGCGGGCCCGTCAGGCGGTACCGCTGCGCGGACTCACCAACGGCGTGTCGCTCTGAGCGTGGCACGCCGAGCGTCCAGGACGCTGAACCGGTGAACGTGTTCGCCAGCCGGCTCCAGGGCGCCTGCCCGGTGTCGGCGGTGGTCTCGTCGGCGTAGTCGCCGAGCGTCATGCGCGTGGTGAGCCGGTCGTCCGGCGCGAAGGCGATAGAGGTAGATCCGTGGAAGCACTCGGACCTGCTCTGGGCGCTGCGCGGAGCGGGAAACGGCAACTTCGGGATCGTCACCTCACTCACCTACAAGGTGGCTCCGTTGAAGAGTGTCGCCTACCTGCAGGCGACGTGGGAGGGCCTCGACGACCTGTACGGGGTCTTCGACACCTGGCAGCGCACCGCACCGTTCGCCGACAACCGCCTCGGAACCCAACTCGAGATCCACAAGTCCCAGATCCTGCTGTTCGGGGTTCTCGCGGAAGGATCGGAGGCGGAGGCGAAGAAGCTGCTGGAGCCGGTCCTCTCGGTGGGCAACCCCGAGGTCACGGTGCAGACCGGGGGCTGGGGCGACACCTATGCCGGATTCCAGATACCGACCGCGGACGAGCCCGCGAACTGGAAGTTCTTCTCCCAGTTCACCAGCGAGCCGTTCCCGAAGAAGGCGATCAGCGTGATCCGCGCCTTCATGGAGGACGCCCCCTCGGAGGACAGCAACTTCTTCACCCAGGCCTTCGGCACGGGAGCTCAAACGAGCGAACCCTTCGGCGGCACGGCGTTCCGGCATCGCGACGCGCTGTTCTACTCCGAGCCCGGCGTCGGCTGGGGCACTCGTGGAGAGCCAGACAGCGGCGACGCCATCACCCCGATCGCCCAGGCCTGGATCGCCGAGTTCAGCCAGGAACTGCGGCCCTACGTGAACGGCGCCTACGTCAACGTGCCGAACATCGGAATGGCGGAATGGGAAACCGCCTACTGGGGGCGCAACTTCGACCGACTGCGCAAGATCAAGGCGAAGTACGACCCCCACAACGTCTTCCAGTACGAGCAGAGCATCCCACCCGCAACACACTGACTTGCAGCTCGCCTCGGGAAACCCGATCCTGGTTGAGACACGAGCGCGCGTGACCCACGTCAGCCCGCAGACACGCTGTCACCACCGGCAAGGCATCGACGGCTGAAAGGCCAACTCGACCTGCGGCGGGCCGCCGCCACCGCGATCCGGGGGGTGCGCCGAACGGCCATCACACCGTCGACGAGGCGGCGTCGTATTGTCGGCTCGACGGCTCAACGCCCTGCACCAACCAGCCCGGGGCACGGTGTCACCGCAGTGGGCGCCCGGGCGCCGCGAGGAGGCCGCACACGTGGAACGCATCGCGGCCGGCTACGACCGCACCTGCTGCCTGTCCGAGGTCGACATCTTGGCCGACCTGTCCCCGACGGAGATGGACACGATCGCGGCCATCGCACCGATGAAGACCTGGTGACCTCGCCGACCGCGGGCTCATCCGCCTCGGCCGGCGGAAAGATCACCCTCCTCGACCCAGCCGGCATCTCCACCGAAGCCGGCTTGGCAGTCATCTTTTCCGCAGGCGGTCCCGGCGCGGTGCGTTGGCCTGCCAGGGCCAGCGGCCGTCGAGTTCCAGCTGCAGCGAGAAGCTCAGGAAGGTCCGGACCAGCACGATCAGGGCCAGTACGCCGACGCTGGTGAAGGTGGGCGAGACCGCCACCGTACGGATGATGTCGCCGCCGACCAGGAACTCCAGGCCGAGCAGGATGGCCCGCCCGACGCCCTGCCGGTACGGCCGGTAGACGTCGATGAGCCGACGGGTCCGCCACCAGCCGAGCACGAAGACGACCGTGGCAATGGTGACGCCGACCGCAATGACCAGTACCCCGGCGAGGTCGAGCAGCACGCCGATCGTCCCGATGACCTCCTTGGTCGACACCCCGAACCCCCGTACCCGGCTCTCCGCGGAACCCACCATCTCGCATACCTGGCTACGGCCGGGCCGGTTTCCGCAGTTCCGGGCGGGACGAACCGGGAAGAGACCAATGAGATCGAGCCGGCACGCGGCGAACTCCAAGCGGCCATGGCGGCACCCAAAGCGGGACAAAGCGGAAGCATGTCGGCCTAGTGCTGGTTAGGCTGTCGCAGGAGGTGGGCCATCATGTTGACAGACGCACCGGTGCAGGCGGCCATTCCAGCGAGCGACATGGAGCGGGCCAAGCGCTTCTATCGCGACACCCTGGGCCTGACCATCTCACGGGAGGCCGAGGACGCCGTCCATTTCGAGTCTGGTGGAACGCAGTTCTTCATCTATCCCACCTCCAACGCCGGGCAGGCGCCCCACACGTTGGCGGCCTGGTTGGTCGCCGACCTCGACGCCGAAATGGCGGACCTCCGGGGGCGCGGCGTGACGTTCGAAGAATACGAGCTCCCTGGTCTCAAGACGGTCAACTGTGTCGCAGAGTTTCCGACGATGCGCGGCGCCTGGTTCAAGGACAGCGAAGGCAACATTCTCGGCATGACCCAGCCCCGCGAAGGGTAATCCCCGTAGTCGCCATCCCGCTCAAGCACGGTCGCCGGTACCCGGTGCAGACGCTGGTCGCGAATCGGCCAGAGAGCGAGGCTCACCACTTGGCCCACGGCACGGTCCAATCGCCCAGACCGTCCATGAGCTCCATCTGCCGTGGCGTGCCTCGCGCGTCCCGGACGAGCCGATGCTTGCCAAGGTCGCCCACGGCCAAGGGCTGCGGCGAGTGGGTGCAGGAAGTCGTTTGCGGCCCACGACCACGGATCGATGGCCGCTCGCGCCGAACACTCATCTCGGTGGTGACGGGGCTTCGAGTGGCTTTCCCCGGGCTCGTGCCGAGTCGGTGGCGGCGATCCCGGTCAGGACCAGGGCTGCGGTGAGGGAGACCAGCAGGGGTGGGAGGAGGACCATCGCGGGGCCTGCCAGGAGGAGGATGAGAACCCCGATCAGCCGGGGACGGGAGACGCGGGCGAACACCACGTACTCGAAGTGGGCGCGGCCGGCGACGAACAGTGCGGGACCGCCGAGGATGACCGCGGCCCAGGCTGGCATGGTGTGGCCGAGCGGCTCGGGAATGACCAGTTCGTAGCCGACGGCGGTGACGATGATGCCGAGGATCATGACCCAGTGGGTGAAGGCAGCTACCCGGCCGAGATGGATGGGGTTTTTCGACGCGGCGATGGCGTCGGCGAGGATCTGCCCGGCTCGGTAGAAGTAAATCCGCCACAGCAGGACCGTGGTGGCGAAACCGATCACGAACGCCGCTGTCGACGCGACGTTGTACAGCCCCCTGGTGTAGGCCAGGGCGACGGCCAGGACGGATTCGCCGAGGGCGATCAGGAGGAACTGCCGGTAGCGGTCGGCCAGGTGTTCGCCGGCGGCGGCCCACACGGTGACACGCCGCGTGCCGAGCTTCGGCAGGGGCCAGCCGAGCCGTGCCGCGAGGTAGTCCGCGGCCGCGGCGGCAAGCCACAGCAGTACCCGGGTCTCGTCGTGGGTGAGTGCGCCGGCAGTCCACATGATGCCCGTCAGGGTGAACCAGACGAGTTCGCGGACGAATATGCCCTGGAGTTCGTGGCCGCGCAGCATGGTCGTGAAGACGACGGACCGGCCGATCTGGATGATGACGTACGGCAGGGCGAAAGCCAAGCCGCCAGCGCCGAACGCGGTAGGCAGCGCGGCCGACATGATCAGCACGCCGAACATGGGCAGGATGACCATGGCCTGCACGGGCAGCCGGCGCGGGTCGAACCGGGCCGTCGTCCAGGCGGCCAGGGTCCACAGCCAGGTCAGCGGCATCAGCAGCAACAGCGTCTTGCCCATGGTCGGGGCAGCGGTCCACCGGTCGGCGACACCAGGTTGGCTCAGTTGTTCGGCCATCCGCAGGGCGATCCGCTGGATCACGAAAAGAAAGGCCAGGTCGAAGAAGAGCTCCAGGAAGGTCGCCTGTTGGGGGCTTCCGGGTTTGCGGAGCAGGTCGGCCTGACCGCCTACCATCATCGCCAACCCCGCTTCGCTGATCCGTCAAGCGGTCTCACCATGCCACGCCGCCTCGCCAGCACGTGACTGATCGCGGCGATCCGACCGGGTCACGTGAATCGCGCTATTGCGGTGAAGAGACCGGCGCTAGGCCGTTGCCCACCAGGCGGCGCCAACGCGGGCTGAACCTTGAGTCGGCCAACCTGGTCAGTCGGACTGAGCCCGTCAGGCCAGCAGGACCTACCTACGTCTACGACCCAGGCGTCCAGGCGTGGAGTGCCCTGCCGAACCTGAGCGTCGCCCGGGAGGCGCGCCGACAACCCGAAGCCGCACGCCGGCGCGGCCGTGACCGTACTCGACGGCAAGATCTACATCGTCGACGGCTGCTCGGCCGGGTCCGACTGCGGCTGGACGGACGTGCAGGTCTACGACCCGGCGGCGAACTCCTGGAGTTCGGGCACGGCGTATCCGGAGCGGATCTCCTGACTCGGCTGCGGCGCCATCGGAGACAAGCTGTACTGCGCGGGCGGGTACCCGGCACCAAGCACGCCCACAGCTACGAGCAGGCATCCCGCAGCTGGACTCCCGTCGCCGACCTGCCGATCGACCTGTGGGCGATGGGTTACTCGGTGGCAGCCGGCAAGCTCCTCGTGTCCGGCGGCGTGACCAACCGCTCCACCACGCTCACCAACCAGGGCTTCGCCCACGACCCGGGTTCCGATACCTGGACCGCGCTGCCCAACTCCAACAGCACTCTCTTCCGCGGCGGCTCCGCCTGCGGCTTCTACAAGATCGGAGGTTCCACCGGAAACCGCTACGCTACGAAGAACTCGGAGCTGCTGCCCGGCTATGACCAGTGCGCCGACACGACCGATATCCCCTGGCTCTCAGTGGACAGGACGGAGGTGACGATCCAGCCGGGCGAGAGCGTGGAGGTCAACGTGAATTTCAACGCGAACATCGCCGAGATCGCCCGGCCGGGTACGTTCACCGCGCAGCTTTCGATCGGCGCGAAGACCCCGTACGGGGCGATCCCCTCGGTGCCGGTGACGCTCGTGGTGGACGCGCCCAAGACCTGGGGAAAGATCAGCGGGACGGTTACCGGGGCCGGCTGCACTGGCACGTCGGCCCCGCTGGCCGGAGCGACCGTGCAGATCACCTCGAAGACGGCGAGCTGCACGCTGAAGACCGACCGGAATGGTCAGTACGCGTTCTGGCTTGACGCCAAAGAGAGCCCGCTCACGGTGATCGCGGCCAAGGACGGCTGGGTGCCGCAGACCCAATCGGTCAAGATTACCGCGGGTAAGGCGACCACGATCGGCTTCTCTCTCAAACCCGACCACACCTGCACCTGATCCGACGCTCAGTGCGGGCCGAGCCTGGCCCGTCCCGCACGGACAGGCCACGGCCCCGCCATCAATACGATGGCGGGGCCGCGACCCTTCTCGGCCGAACCCGGACGGCGGCAGGCGCGGATGAGCAGTCGGCCTCGACGACTCACCGGGCGGATGGGCGGCTTTGACCTGGGCGGCGACGCTGTCGGCGACGGAGGGCGTCGACCTGGCTGCGCTGCGAACGACGGCCGGGTACGCGAGCGTGTCGACGACGATGAACGTGTACGTGCATGCGACCCGCCGGCACCACGAGCCGGCGCGGTGGATCGTCGGGGACTTCCTCGGCGTCGGCGCGTAACCACGGGGGCACCGGTCGGGTAGCGAGGTTTACCCGACAGTGAGCAGGCGGCTGGCCGGTTGGCCCGCCGCCCGCTCGGACGGGTCAGTCGCCAACGATTTGGTGGTGCAAGGCCTCGGCGAGGACCCTCCCCTCGGCTTGGGCCGGCGGGGCGATGCCGAGCAGGGCGGCGATCGTCGGCGCAACGTCGACATGCCGTGCCTGCAGGGGCGGCACGGTTCGGCGCACTCCGCGACCGGCGAGGAGAAGAGCGGCCTGCATCTCGCCGGTGCGGCCGTGGTAACCGCGCGGGCCGTCCGGGTCGTCCAAGGCGAACGACCAGCCGGCGACGGGCTCGGCCACGAGGTCACCTAGTAGCGGGCTGGCGTGGAAGGCGTCAAGGCCGGCCCGGTTGTAGACCCGCTGCACGTGTGGCACCGATTCGAGTGCGGCCTTGGCCCGGGAAACGCCGTCGACCGTTCGGGCTGCGCCCAACAGATGCACACTGGCGACGCCGCCGACGACCATCGCCACGTCTGTTTCCGGGAGAGGAGCGGAGCCGGGGGAGACGAACTCGGGCGTGAACCCTGCGCTGCTCAAGGCGGTAAGTGCGAGCCGGCCGAATCCACGGGTGAAGGTGGTCATGCCATGGTCGCCCAGCACCACGAACGCGGTCTCGCCGTAGATACCGACGTCCTTCGTCGCTTGCACCAGTCTGCCCAGATGGGAGTCGAGCGTCGCAAGCACTCCAGGCATGTTCGCCGACTCTGCACCCTCCTGATGACCTCGCGCATCCAGCTCATCGCAGTACACGGCAAGAAGCGTGGGCGGCTCCTCGACGGTCACCATCTGGGAGCCCGACCGCACCGGACGGCCGTTCAAGATATCGATCGCCAGGTCGATTCGGGTGGAGCTAGGACCGCCGGGCTGCAGGTAGAGGCCACGGGGGTCGCCGTACACGGTCCCGTGGTTCTGGACAATGAAGAACTGCACTGACGCGACTGTCCCGCCGGCGGCGGTGACTGCCTCGGCGATGCTCTCAGCCTCGAGCGTGCGGGATTGGCTCACCGCCCGCCCCGTAGAGGGGTCGAGGAAGTACGGGGTGTTCAGGTGAGTCTGTGGCCACGCGCCGGTCGCCACCGTCGCCCACGAGGTGTTGGTAATTGACGGGAAGCAACCGGTCGTCGTGCCGAGGCTGCCGCGCCGGGCCAACTCGCTGAGGTGCGGCGTCTCGACGAGGTCCAGGTAGGCCGGATCGAAGCCGTCCCAGGCAAGCAGCACGACATGCTTGGCGCGTGGTCCGGTGCCGGCCCAGGCCTGTCCCGGAGTCATCGCCACAGCGGCCGAACCGAGTCCGGCGGCGAGAAGGGAGCGGCGGCTCACTGGGCGGGCAGCGGCGGATTGGAAGATCGGTTGGTTCATACGTCCGAGATTCAAGGGCCGTGATGAACTTCTCTCGTCGTCGAGGAGGCAGTCGGCTGTCGACCGCGCGACCAGGCTCTGCCGCAGTCGGTCACGTCTTGCTGGCCCTGCTGGCAAGAGCGAATGCCGGCAGCGAACGCTCACTGAGACGAACTCTTCATGGGCAGAATCGGGCCATTGTGAAGGGCGGGCCGGGAGGCGCGGTGGGCCGCCATACCGGATTGACCTGGATCGCCAGGGACGGTGCATGCCAGGCATCCCCTAGCTGCTGGAGTGGGCCGAACTCGCGGCGAGGGCGATTGATGTTGGCACCAGCGAGGAAGTCGATCAACATGTCGTTGGCGTCTACCCGGCCGATGACCCTTGCGTGGAAGGTTGGTACCTCGACCACCGGGATCTTGATCGCCTGGCCGGGTGGGGCCTCGGTTGCGGTCGTCGTGGGCAGGAAGGCGATAACGCGTACGTCCGGGATCGGGCACAGAATCTGGTAGCGGTAGAAGGGCGCATTATCAAGCAGCGAACGGATGAACGGCTCATCGGGCGTGCTGGGGCCTCGGTTGCCGATGGTCGTCACGTGGAACATCACCCGCAGCAGCCATCCGGTGGCCAGCCCCCAACCGGTACTGGCCTCCGGCGGAGGATAATACGCCCGCCCGACGCGGATCAGCGGGCTGAACATCGCCAGGGCCCGCGCCGGAGAGTCGGGCCGGTTCCGCAGATGGGTGCGGGCCACCATCACCCCCTCGCTCTGCGCGATCAGGGCGATCGGCCGGCCGGTCCGCCGGTGTACTGCCTCGACCTGTGCGGCGAGCAACTGCGAGCTGGACTCCAACGACCGGTGGGTGGCCTCCGGTCGGTACGGCAGCGGACGACCACCCGAGTCCAGGCCGAGGTACGAGAACAGCTCCATGTTCGGATCCGCCGCGGGCCGGCCGTCGTACGCAGAGTCGTGTCCGGCCAGCAGGATCACCGCGTAGGGCACCTGCGGCGGCAGCGGCCGGTTGAAGATCGGCGGCATGAACGTGTTGGCCTGGTTGGGGGGCTGGGAGAGCACCTGCGACATCAGCGGGACGGCCAGGGCCAGCACCACAACGATCGGCACGACCGGCACCCGCAGCCAACGTACCCGTTTCTGCAGGACGGCCGCGCGCACCGATTGCTGCCACAGCAGGCCGTTGAGCGCGCCGGTGGCTGCGGCGACGAGTGGCGTCCACACATCCGGGGTGCGCCACACCAGCCCGCCGCCAAGGGTGATCACTGCGAAGTCGAGTAGCGACCAGCCGACCAGTTCGGCCGACGGCAGTCCGCGCCACAGGCGTCGGCCCACCGACATCCGCTGCAGGAATGGGGCGAGCAACAGCATCGGAATCAGCGAGGCGAACAGGAACCAGGACAGCGAGAGCACCGACGCCGCGACGGAGTACGCGGCGAACGGCAGGACGAGGACCGCCCCGAACGCCGCTACCCCGACGTTGCGCAGTACAAGCGCGCGGTACGGCGGCCGTGGCGTGCGCGTCGGCCAGGCCAGGCTGACTATCGTCGCGGACAGCACCCCACGCAGCGCGATCAGGCCGAGCAGGCCGGAGCCGAACATCAGCCAGGAGTTGTGGTAGACCAGCAGCCAGCGCATGTCGTGGTAGGAGTCGTACGGCCAGACGGCCGTGATCTGCGGCGCCAGTCCCTTTGCCGGGGTGAACCCGATCAGCAGCAGTATGAGGACCTCAGCCAGCGGAAGCGCCGCGGTGATCCCGAGCAGCGCCAACAGCCGGTGCGTTGGTCGCACGAGTCCTCCTTTGGTGCGCGCGGCTCTGCGCCGACTCGCGTTTGGCGTTCGCACTGGGCTAAACGACCAATCGGTCCGTCAGTTCCCCCCACGCAGCGATCGCGTCAGCAGTCGCTGACGCTGCCGGCCGGTCGCAGTCGGAGGACTCGGTCTGGCGACGGGCCGGTGGGGTTGCTGGGCGGGCCGGCAGAACCGCGGGCGAGGTACGGCTAGCCGCCGCAGCGAGCGGAGACGACCAGGCCGCCGGGTACCTGACCGTCATCGGAATGCCAGGTGGTGAGCAGCACCTCGGCGCTGTGCCGGGCTGGTTCACCATCATCCGTGGCGAGCAGGCCGTTCGTTCTACGCCGCGTTGGGCAGCGCGCAGCGACCCAGCCCGCCCGGAGGTCTGCCTGGACCGATGCCGCCGCGCCGTCGCCTGGTGGCGCTCAAGCCTGGAGGGCACCCGATGACGTCCCCACCGACCGTGACGGCACGCCGCTGGGTGATCATCACTGATTTCCCGCTCTGGCCGAGCCCGTACTTTGCTCACCTTCACCGGCATGCACCACAGGCTCTGCCGTTGACCTTCTGTCCGGACATGGCCGGCGTGAGCGCGATGGAGTCGCCCGGCGTGCTGAACCTGCATCGGCTCAAGCGGTTTTGCCACGAAGACCGGGCCATGCTCACAGGCCGTTACATTAACGTTAACGGCCTGGCCTCCCGGCCGTGGTTAGCTGTCGCGAGATCCGGGACGAGAGCACCGGTCAGGTGCGTCCCCGGCTCGTGCCGTCGTCGCCGAGCCTTCCGTGCCGCTTCCCTAATGGAGAGACACTATGCGAACCAAGACAATGGTGGCGACCGCCCTGTGCGCAGTGCTGCTGTCGGCGCTGCCCGTGGCCCCCGCTTCCGCGGCGACCGCCGCCTCGGCCTGCCATGAGGCGCCGATCAACCCGGTGAGCACCGGGGCGGTGTTCAACAACCCGGCAGCCGGTGACCCGACCGCGGTCGTACGCCAGATCTGCGGTCTTGTCCAGCAGGCACCTGCGGGTTCCCGGATCCGGATCGCCCACTTCGTCATCTCCGGCGCCGCCGGTCTCGACTTCGCCGGCGAGCTGGTCGCCGCCCGCCGGCGGGGCGTCGACGTTCAGGTCGTGCTCGACGGGTGGCAGGTGGCCAACCCGGCGGTGGGGATGCTGCGCGACGAGCTCGGCACCGACCGGTCGCGGGGATCGTGGCTGCACGTCTGCAGCAACCTTTCCCCGGAGGGGAACACCGCCGCCTGCATCGGCACCAAGGGCAACCACAACAAGTTCTACCTGTTCTCCGAGACCGGCGGCCGGTCCGACGTCGTCGTGCAGTCCTCGGCGAACTTCACCGACGTCAACTCGGCCACCTACTGGAACAACGCGATGACGCTGGTCGGCAACCGCCACCTGTACGCCGCCTACAATCGGTACTTCGAGGATCTGGCGGCCGAGCGGCGCGACGACGACTACTACCGCACGGTCGCCACCGGCATGTCGGGTGGCTCGGTCACCGCGTTCTTCTACCCCCGCGCCGAGGGCGACCCGATCGTGGAGCAGCTGGCCGGCATCGGTTGCGGCGCGGGTGCGACCATCCGGATCGGCATGTCGGAGTGGGACAGCTACCGGATCGGGATCGCAGAGCGGATCGCGGAGCTGGCCGACCAGGGCTGCCAGGTCCGGATCGTGCACGGCCTGATGGACGACGAGGTCTACGGCCTGCTCTCGGCCCACCCGAACATCTCCCTGCGCGAGCTCAACGGCGCGACCCTGCCCGGCCGCATCCACTCCAAGTACCTGCTGCTGGAGAGCGGGGAGGGCGGGCACTGGGTGATCACGGGTAGCCCGAACTTCAACCGGACCTCGCTGCGCCGCAACGACGAGGCGATGGTTAAGACCAACATCAAGTCGGTGTGCGAGCAGTACCGGGCCAGCTTCGAGGCGATGTACGCCGTCGCCGGCTAATATTTCAGCCGCACTTTCAGGTTTGGAGTCTGCGCTGGTAGTGGCAGCCAGTTCGGTGGGGTCGGTGATGCTGCGGCGGGGGCCTTTGACGCCGTCGCCGCTGCGGCGCTTCCACGCCGGATCCGGGTTCGGGTGGCGAGGGTGTCGGCGTGGGAGCTTCCGGTCTCGGTGGGATCTTCTGGTTGCAGGCAGGCGACGGCGAGGACGTAGCCGACGTGGCGTCGTTACAGCGCGGCGGGGAACCTGCTGTCCTTGCTGTGGGCCTCGTCGGCGGTGACCCACTTGGCTGGCAGCCCGGTGTCCAGCGCCCGGGTCAGCATGGTCAGGCCCTGCGCGGGTGTGGTCGCGAACGCCACCTGCTCGCCGATCCCGGCTTCGCTGCGCCGTGCTGGGTCGTCGCACCAGCGTTGCGGCAGGTAGAGTTCCCGGTCGATCAGGGCGCGTCCTTTGCTGCTGGCGTAGGCGAGGAACACCCCGAGCTGGCAGTTCTCGATTCGTCCGGCGGTGCCGGAGTACTGCCGTTGCACGCCGGCGGACTTGACGCCTTTCTTCAGAAAGCCGGTCTCGTCCACGATCAGGACGCCAACAGTCTCGCCAAGGTGCTCACGCATGTAGTCGCGGACCGCGTCGGCCTCCCACTGGTAGTCGTTGAGCAGCCGCTGCATCCCGTCCGGCGTGGTATCCCCGGCGGCCTCGGCGATGGTCCAGCGGTTCTTGCCCGCCAGCGGCGACAGCAGTCCGAGTAGGTAACCCCTGGCTCGGCGGCGCGGTTCCACGCGTCCGAACCGGCGCGCGATGCGCGCCATCACGTCAGACCCGCCACCCAGCCCACCACAAGATCCACGGACACCAGTCCGAAAGGTCGACGTCGTGGCGGCGCCGGCACCAATGCCTTGCCCGAACCAGCCACTACCAGCGCAGACTCCGAACCTGAAAGTGCGGCTGGAGTGCTAGGTGCCGGGGGAGTGCCGATCTCGCCCGGGGTCCGGGGCCGGTCTCTCCGCCGGCCCCTGACCCCGGGCTCCCGGCCGCCGTTCAGGGCCTAGGACTGAACGCTCTCCAGGCGGCCCGACGGGCGGACGAATCCGACACCCGGCCACGAGTCGGGCTGATTTTTAACGCACCGTCCCCGATGGTGTCATGGACCGTGACCGCACACCCCGCCGGTCGTCTCGAGCAGCCTTTTTCGACTCTTGACACCCCTGTGCGACGCCCGTAACCTACGGGCAATCTCAACGTTAACGCGCTCTGTCGGTAAGAGCTACATTAACGTTAATGGTGACGAGCGGAGTTAGTGTGACCCAGGCACCTGAAACCGTTGACATCGGTGAGCAGATCCGCCGGGCCAATCTGGCCTCGGATGTGCGACTGTCCCGATTCAACCCGCTGCCGAGAATCCTCTGTTACGACGACTTCAACACCGGCACCCACGGCTGGACCGAACTCATCGGCAACCACGACCATAAGGGTGACCTGTCGGTGGTCGACGACCACATGCGCGACTTCCGCCCGCCGCAGTTGAGCGCGTGCAACTTCTTCGACATCGGCACGCACGGCGCCATGTCAGGCACATACGCGCTGAAGGTGGCCACCAAGCCGCTGACCGGCCACACCGGTGTGGCCATCCGTCGGCTCACCATGGCCGGTCGCGGGAAGGTTCAGTTCGAGACCTACTTCTCCTACAACGCCGAGGCGGCGTCGGCCGAGAATCGGGCCGACGAGCAGGCGGGCAGCGCCGGGTGGGACGCCAACTTCCACCCGTCGGAGACCCAGTTCGGCGCGCTGACCGTCGCCACCGACATCTGCGACGGCACCCGGTACCACACCGTCATGCGCTACCTGAACACCGACCTGGACAACAACCTGAAGCGGCAGTGGGTCTACCCCACGGTCCCCGAGCCGACCCCTCGGGAGCATTTCGAGGGCAAGCTCAAGCTTCCGCGAATGGCCGACTTCACCGCCCCGAACCCGGACGACTGGAGCCCGGTCGGCGAGCCGCAGGAACTGTGCTACAACGAGGTGCCGACAAAGGTCAACTGGCACTACCTGCGCTGGGTGATCGACACCAGCACCCGAAAGAATGTCGAACTTCAGGTCAATGACCGGGTCATGAATTTGTCCGACATTCCCGTTCCGCCATACAGCGAGACGTATGGATCACTCAACAATCTGCTGAACTTCTACGTGAGTGTGCGCACGCACACCAATGTCCGCAATTTCGTGTACCTCGACTCCGTCGTTATCTCGACGGATTGGTAGGCCAATTCCATGCACAATTCTATGACCGCGGTCCTCGAGCGCGACGGCATTACCGGACCGCACTACACCACCGAACCGTACGAAGTGGCCTGGGCCCGCGAGGCCCGCTGGTTCCTGCGGGTGCTCGACCTGCCGGCGGGTGTGCGGGGGTTCGACTGCACCGTCCAGGTCTCTCCCGACGGGCTGTACTGGTGCGACCTCGACGAGCCGGCGACGACCGTCGACGCGACCGGGGTGTTCAGCTGGGTCACCCGTGAGTTCGGCGGCTGGCTGCGGCTGCGCGTCACCGTCCACGGCGATGCGGCCGACACCCAGGTTCCCACCCTCATCTATCTCGCGTTGAAGGCCTGACGACGCCCTCCGCGTCGCCGACGGCCCACCCCTTGAGGAGAAGGCGATGGACAACCACACCACCACCATCAACCGCCGGCGCTTCCTGACCATCGCCGGCATCGGAGCGGCGAGCGCCTTCCTGGCATCCTGCGGGGTGGCCGGCGGCGACGCGGAGAAGGCGAAGGCGGCCCTCCAGGTCTGTTTCGCGCAGCCGATCACCGACCTGGACCCGCTCAGCGCCAACACCACCGTCGATGAGCCGGCGCTCATGGCGCGCCGGCTCATCTTCGACACCCTGGTGCGCCGCCAGGGCGACACGTACGCCCCGGCGCTGGCCAGGTCCTGGACCCGGCCGGACCCGCAGACCTGGGTCTTCGAGCTTCGCGACGACGTGACGTTCCACGACGGCACCAAGCTGACCGCGGACGACGTGGTCGCCTCGATCAAGAAGGCGACCAGCAAGACCACCAACCTTTCCGCCCTTTGGGCGTCGGTGAAGTCGGCCGAGGCGACCGGCCCGACCACGGTCACTGTCCGCACCGACGGGCCGCTGGGCACCCTGCTGGTCAACCTCACCCTGCTGTTCATCCCGCCGGGAAACCGGCTCGACGACCCGGAGTTCTTCCGCAAGCCGGTCGGCAGCGGGCCCTTCCGGGTGGACTCCTTCGCCCCGTCGTCCAAGCTCAGGCTGGTCAAGGCCGACAAGTACTGGGGCGAGGCCGCGAAGAGCCCGGCGATCGACCTGCCGTACATCCCGGAGACCTCCACGGCGATCACCTCGCTGCTGACCGGCGACGTGGACGCGTTCTGGCCGGTGCCGCCGGACCAGGTGCGCGACGTGGCCGGCAAGAGCGGCGTCAAGGTCGAGCGGGTGCCCAGCTACGTGTACTTCCTCAACTGGTTCAACTGCTCCCGCAAGCCCTTCACCGACTCCCGGGTTCGCCGGGCGATGTGGCACGCCGTGGACATGGGCAACATCATCCGCGACCTGTACGGGGAGTCGGCGACGGTGATGGACGCGCCCATCCCGGCCGCCGTCTTCGGCGCCGCGCCGCAGCAGCCGTACGCCTACGACCCGGACCGGGCCCGGCAACTGCTCGCCGAGGCCGGCCTGGCCGGCGGGTTCACCACCTCGATGATGTGGTTCGCGACCAGCGGACCGCTGATCTCCCAGCTCGCCCAGTCGATGATCGCCAGCTGGGCCAAGGTGGGCATCAAGGTCGAGGCCCAGCAGGTCGAGAAGGCGACCTGGCTGGAGCGGCTCAACAAGCTCGACTGGGACATGGACCTGCAGACGAACACCGTCACCACCGGCGACGCCGACTTCACCCTGGGTCGGCTCTACACCTCCAAGGCCAACCGGATGGGCTACCGCAACCCGGCCCTGGACGAACTGCTGGCCAAGGCGCGCGGCTCGTCGGACCAGGCGGAGCGGAAGGCCCTGTACGCGCAGGCGTGCAAAACGATCTGGGACGATGCCGTCGGGATCTTCCCGGCGACCATCACCACCGCGTACGCGGTGCGGGACACGGTGCGGGGCTTCACGCCGGTACCCAGCAACCAACCAGATCTGTCCACAGTGCTGATGGGAGGCTGAGCGGTCCCCCGCAAGCCGCTCGACGTCACCATGAATTCACCTCGACGCGTCACGCTGCAAGACATCGCCACCTCGGTCGGGCTGTCGGTCAACACCGTCTCCCGCGCGCTCGCCGGCAAGAGCGCGGTGAGCGAGGCGACCCGGGCGATGATCAAGGCCGAGGCCGACCGGCTCGGCTACGTCCCGAACACCATGGCCCGGTCACTGGTCCTCGGCCAGGCCATGACCATCGGGGTGGTCATCACCAACCCGTCGAACCCGTTCTATTCCCGCATGATCAGCGCCGTCGAGCAGCGTGGCAGCGTGCTGGGCTACTCGATGCTGCTGGTGGTCTCCGAGGAGAACCACACCAACGAGCTGCGGGCCGTGGACTCGATGCGCCGCTGGGGCGTCGACGGCGCCCTCGTCGTACCGGTGCAGCCGGAGGTCGAGCACTGGCGGCGGTTGATGGCCGCCGGCACGGAGATGGTGCTGGTCAACCGGGACCTGCCCGAACTCGACTGCGACCTGGTCGGAATCGACTACGAGCGGAGCGCCTACGAGGCCACCCTGCACCTGCTCGACACCGGCGTCGAGCAGGTCTACCTCCTGGAGGAGGACCTGCAGATCTCCACGGTGCGCGCCCGGGTGGACGGGTTCCATCGGGCGCTGGCGGAACGGGGGGTGCCGCCGGAGTCGGTGCGCGAGCTGCGCGTACCGACCCGGCGGCGCGCCGCCAACACACTGCCGTGGGAGCCGGCCGAGGCGTACGAGCTGGCCCAGCACCTGGCCGCCGACGTCCCGCCGCGCTCGGGCATCCTGGTCGGCAACGACTCCTTCGCCCTCGGCGTCTACCGCGCCTTCAGCGAGGCGGGGCGGGTGATCGGCGACGAGGTGGCCGTCGTCGGCTTCGGCGACCATCCCTTCGCCGCGTACCTCGCCCCGGGCCTGACCAGCGTCCGACTCCCCGCCGAACAGGTCGGCGCCGCCGCCGTCGACCAGCTCGTCGCCCGGATCGGCCGGCGCGGGTCCGCAGCGCCCCGGGCCCGGATCAGTTTTCCGGGCGACCTGGTCGTCCGCGGCTCCTCCACCCACCGGCAGCCCGCTGCCGCCGACCCCGGGAGCAGCTGATGCTCAGGTTCGTCCTGAAACGCCTCGCGCAGGCTCTGCTGATCATTCTGGCCTCGCTGACCGTGGTCTTCCTCGTGGTCCGGGTGGCCCCCGGCGACCCCGCCGCGCTGATCCTCGGCGCGTCGGCCAGCCCGAGCGACCTGGCCGACCTGCGCCGGGAACTCGGGCTCGACGAGCCACTGCTGAGCCAGTACGCCACCTTCCTGCACGGCGTCTGGCAGGGCGACTTCGGGCGCTCCTGGCGGCTCGGCGGCGACGCCCTCGCCAACGTGCTGGACCGGCTGCCGGCCACCCTCCAGTTGTCCGCCTGCGCGCTGCTGGTCACCCTCGCGGTCGGCTTCCCCCTCGGCGTCGTCAGCGCGCGCCGGGCGGGCTCCTGGATCGACCGGCTGATCTCCGTGCCGACGCTGCTCGGCCAGGCGCTGCCGTCGTTCTGGGTCGGCGTGATGCTGATCCTGATCTTCTCCCGCACCCTGGGCGTGCTGCCGGCGACTGCCGACGGCACCGTCGCCTCCCTGGTGCTGCCGTCGGTGACGCTGGCGCTGCCGTTCCTCGGCTGGCTCGCCCGGCTGGTCCGCAACGGCGTCCTAGAGGAACTGGGCAAGGACTACGTCCGCACCGCCCGGTCCAAGGGCGTGGACGGCCGGGTGGTCTTCTACCGGCACGTCGTCCGCAACATGATGATCCCGGTGGTGACCCTGCTCGGGCTCCTGGTCGGCAACTTCATCGCCAACGCCGTCATCATCGAGGTCGTCTTCGCCTGGCCCGGCATCGGCTCGCTGATGATCGACTCGATCACCAACCGGGACTACTCCGTGGTCCAGGCGGCCATCATGACGATCACCGTCGCGTACGTCCTGCTGAACCTGCTGGTCGACTTCCTCTACGTCAAGCTGGACCCGCGGCTGAATCCGGAGCACATGTCATGACCGTCAATCCCGCGTCCCCGGCGCAGGCCCCCGAGCGGGCCACCGCCGACCCCGGAACCCCGGCCGGCCCCGGAACACCCACCCCCGAGGCGAACTCGGCCGTACCGGCCCCGGCCCGCCGCCGGATGCCACCCCGCGCCTGGGTCGCCCTGGGCTTCCTCGCCCTCGTCGTGCTGGGCGCCGCGGTCGGCCCGCTGCTGCTGCCGTACTCGGCCACCGAGACTGATCTGCCCAACCGGCTGCTGCCGCCGGGAGCGCGGCTTTCGGACGGGGGCGTCGCGCTGCTCGGCACCGACCAACTCGGCCGCGACCTGCTCGCCCAGATCCTCGCCGGCAGCCGGGTCTCCGTGATCGTCGGCCTGGCCACCGTGCTGATCGGCGGCTTCGCCGGCCTGGTCCTGGGGCTGCTGGCCGGGTACTTCGGCGGCTGGATCGACACCCTGATCTCCCGCCTCGGCGACGCCCAGCTCGCATTCCCCAGCGTGCTGCTGGCCATCCTCATCGCCGGCGTGCTCGGGCCCAGCCTGACCAATATCATCATCGCCCTGGCGGTGACCCGGTGGGTGATCTTCGCCCGGGTGGTCCGGGCGTCCGCGCTCACCGTCCAGGGCCTGGAGTACGTCGAGTCCGCCCGGGTCGTGGGCGCCGGTCACGTGCGGATCCTCGTCCGCTACATCCTCCCGTCCTGCTGGGCGCCGCTGCTGGTGGCCGGCACCGCCCAGATCGGGCTCGCCATGGTGGCCGAGGCGTCGCTGAGCTTCCTCGGCCTCGGCGTCCCGGTCACCCAGGCGTCCTGGGGCGCGACCATCTCCGACGGTCGTGACTATCTCTCCTCGGCGTGGTGGATCTCGACCCTGCCCGGCGTGGCCCTCGCCCTGGTGGTCGTGGTGGTGGGCCTGGTCAGCGACGCCTACCGCGACCACACCGACCCGAGGGCGGCACTGTGACAGACACCCGGCCGCCGCACGGCGGCACCCCCACCCCGACCGACGGCGCACCACTGATCAGCCTCACCGACCTGCGCCTGACCCTCGGCCGCGGCGCTGGCGCGGTGGACCTGGTCCGTGGCGTCAGCCTCGACGTGCCGCAGGGCACGACGGTGGCGGTCGTCGGCGAGTCCGGCAGCGGCAAGAGCCTCACCGCGCTGTCCATGATGGGCCTGCTCCCGCCCGGCGTCACCGTCGGCGGCGGCGACATCGTCTTCGACGGCACACCCGTGGCCCGGCTGACCGAACGCGAATGGCAGCCGCTGCGCGGCCGGCAGCTCGGCATGATCTTTCAGGACCCGCTGTCGGCGTTGAACCCCTGCATCCGGGTCGGCGACCAGATCGCCGAGATGTTCCGGCTCCGGGCCGGGCTGGGCCGGCGGGAGGCCCGCGACCGGGCCGTGGAGTCGATGGTCGAGGTCGGCATCCCCGACGCCGAACGGCGTGCCCGCTCGTACCCGCACGAGTTCTCCGGCGGCATGCGGCAACGTGTCATGATCGCCATGGCGCTGTCGCTGCAACCGCGGCTGCTCATCGCCGACGAGCCCACCACGGCGCTGGACGTCACCGTGCAGGCGCAGATCATGCGGCTGCTGATCGCCCGCAAGCAGGCCCGCGGGCTCACCATGATCCTGATCAGCCACGACCTCGGCGTGGTGTCGCGTTCCGCCGACTCGGTGGTCGTCATGTACGCCGGCCGGGTCGTCGAGTCCGGGCCGAGCCGCGAGGTCCTCACCCGGCCCGCCCACCCGTACACCGTCGGGCTGATGCGCTCGGTGCCCGACCGCCGGCGGCCGGGCGCGGCCCTGGAGGCCATCCCCGGCCAGCCGCCGGACCCCCGCACCGTGCCGTCGGGGTGTGCCTTCCATCCCCGGTGTCCGATGGCTCGGGACCGGTGCCGGACCGAGGTGCCCGCGCTGCGACCCGTCGGTCCGGCCCGGGCCAGCGCGTGTCACTTCGCCGACGAGGTCGTCGGGGGCGGCGCGAACCTGCCCGAGACCAACGACGCCAGCGAGGTGAGCGGACATGTCTGAGTCCACCCCGGTCCTGCGGGTCAAGGACCTGCACGTCGACTACCGGCTCACCGGCGGGCTGTTCTCCCGGGGCCGGCGGGTACGGGCCGTCGCCGGGGTGGACCTCGTCGTCCCGGCCGGCAGTACGGTCGGGATCGTGGGCGAGTCCGGCTGCGGCAAGTCCACCCTGGCCCGAACCATCGTGGGACTGCTCCCGCCGGCCAGCGGCCAGGTGCTGCTTGGCGACGTGGACCTGGCCACGGCCTCCCGGGCCACCCGCCGCCGACTGCGCCCCGACGTGCAGATGGTCTTCCAGGACCCGTACGCGTCGTTGAACCCCTGGATGACGGTCCGCGACCTGATCAGCGAGCCCTGGCAGATCCACCCCGGGATCGTGCCGCGCGAGCGGTGGGACGCCGAGGTCGACCGGCTGCTCGAACTGGTCGGACTGCGGTCCAGCCAACGGGGGCTACGACCGCACCAGTTCTCCGGCGGCCAGCGGCAGCGCATCTGCATCGCCCGTTCCCTCGCCGTGCGACCGAAGGTGATCGTCTGCGACGAGGCCGTCTCCGCGCTCGACGTGTCGATCCGGGCGCAGATCCTCAACCTGCTGCGCGACGTGCAGGCCGAGACCGGGGTGTCGTACGTCTTCGTCTCGCACGACCTGGGCGTGGTGCGGCACATCGCCGACAGCGTCGCGGTCATGTACCTGGGCCGCTTCGTCGAGCAGGGCCGCACCGACGAGGTGTTCGGCGCCCCGGCCCACCCGTACACCCAGGCGCTGCTGTCGGCCGCCCCGGCGGTGGACGACTGGCGACACGACCGGCCCGAGGAGATCGTGCTCGGCGGTGAGGTGCCCTCACCGCTCGCGCCGCCCAGCGGCTGCCGGTTCCGGACCCGCTGCTTCAAGGCGCGGGACAGCTGCGCCCAGATCGAGCCGGAACTCACCGACTGGGCGGCCGGACACCAGGTCGCCTGCCACTTCGCCGAGGCCGACGCGCGGTACGGAATCGTCGGATGACCCCCACACCACCACACGGAGGAGGACGCGTGCCCGAGACGATGCGAGCGGTGGTCTGTCACGGACCGGAGGACTACCGGCTGGAGGAGGTGCCCGTCCCAGTGCCCGGCCCCGGCGAGGCGCTGGTCCGGGTCGAGGCCGTCGGCATCTGCGCCAGTGACCTGAAGTGCTACCACGGCGCGACCAAGTTCTGGGGCGACGAGACCCGCCCGGCGTGGGCGCAGACGGAGGTCGTCCCGGGCCACGAGTTCGTCGGCGAGATCGTCCGACTGGACGACGCCGCCCGCGCCCGGTGGGGCGTCGAGGTCGGTGACCGAGTGGTCTCCGAGCAGATCGTGCCCTGCTGGGAGTGCCGGTACTGCCGGCGCGGCCAGTACTGGATGTGCGCCCCGCACGACATCTATGGCTTCAAGCGCCGTACCCCGGGGGCGATGGCGTCCTTCATGGTGTTCCCGGCCGGCGCCCTGGTGCACAAGGTCTCCCGCGACCTTCCGCCAGCGCACGCCGCGTTCGCCGAGCCGCTGTCCTGCGCGCTGCACGCCGTGGAACGCGGCGGCATCACCTTCGACGACGTGGTGGTGGTCGCCGGATGCGGGCCGATCGGCCTGGGCATGGTGGCCGGGGCGCGGGCGAAGTCACCGGCGCACGTGGTGGCCCTGGACATGTCCGACGAGCGGCTCGAGCTCGCCACCGCGTGCGGCGCCGACATCACCGTGAACATCGCCCGGCAGGGCCCGCTGGAGGTGGTCCGCGCGCTGACCGAGGGGTACGGCGCCGACGTCTACCTGGAGGGCAGTGGTCATCCGGCGGCCGTGCTCCAGGGCCTGAACCTGCTGCGCAAGCTCGGCACCTACGTTGAGTACGGTGTCTTCGGCTCGGACGTCACGGTCGACTGGAGCATCATCAGCGACGACAAGGAACTGGACGTGCGCGGCGCTCACCTCGGCCCGCACTGCTGGCCGGCGGCGATCCGGATGCTGGAGTCCGGCGTGCTGCCGATGGACCGGATCTGCACCCACCAGCTCCCGCTCGCCGACTTCCAGCAGGGGCTCGACCTGGTCGCCGACGGCACCCGGTCGGTCAAGGTGTCCCTCCTTCCCGGGCAGTAGGTGCGGTCCGTGAGCGACTACCTGATCGGCATCGACCTCGGCACCGCCAGCAGCAAGGGAGTCCTCGCCCGGCCGGACGGCACCATCGTGGCAACCGCCACCCGGCCGCACACCGTCTCCTACCCCCGCCCTGGCTGGGCCGAGGTGGACGCCGAGGCGGTCTGGTGGGCCGACGTGGTGGCGATCAGCCGCGAGTTGACCGCCGCCGCGGCGGGCGGACGCGTCGCCGGGGTCTGCGTCAGCGGCGTCGGCCCCTGCCTGCTGCTCTGCGACGAACAGGTCCGGCCGGTGCGACCGGCCATCCTGTACGGCATCGACATGCGCGCCACCGCCGAGATCGCCGAGCTGACCGAGCGGTACGGCGCCGAGGACATTGTCACCCGGGGCGGCTCGGCCCTGTCGTCGCAGGCGGTCGGCCCGAAGATGCTCTGGGCCCGCAGGCACGAGCCCGAGGCTTGGGCGCGGGCCACCCGCTGGTACAACTCCAGTTCCTTCGTGGTGGCCCGGCTCACCGGCGAGTACGTGCTCGACCAGCACAGCGCCAGCCAGTGCGACCCGCTGTACGACATCGCGGCCCGCTGCTGGAGCCCGGACCGGATCGCCGACATCGCCCCTGAGCTGCGCTTCCCGGAACTACTCTGGCCGGCGCAGGTGGCCGGCACGATCCACGCGGCGGCCGCCGCCGAGACCGGACTGCCGGAGGGCACCCCGGTCTGCGCCGGCACGGTGGACGCCTGGGCGGAGGCGTTCAGCGCCGGCGTCCGCAACCCCGGTGACCTGATGCTGATGTACGGCTCCACGATGTTCTTCGTCCAGGTGCTGTCGCAGCCCCGGACGCATCCGTTGCTCTGGACCACCTCGGGCGTCGAACCCGACTCGTACACGCTGGCCGCCGGCATGTCCACCTCCGGCCTGCTCACCGAGTGGATGCAGCGCCTGACCGGGGGAGTGCCCTTCGAGGAGCTGATCGCCGAGGCCGAGGCAACCCCGCCGGGCGCCGACGGGCTGATCCTGCTGCCGTACTTCGCCGGGGAACGGACCCCGATCTTCGACCCGTCCGCCCGGGGCGTGGTGGCCGGGCTGAGCCTGCGCCATGGCCGGGGCCACCTGTTCCGCGCGGTGTACGAGGGCATCGGCTACGGCGTCCGGCAGATCATCGACCTGCTCGACACGGCGGGCGGCGCGGCTGGCCGGATCGTCGCGGTCGGCGGGGGCGCGCGGGCCGGGCTGTGGACCCAGGTGGTCAGCGACATCACCGGCCGGGAGCAGATCCTGCCGGCCCAGACCATCGGCGCCAGCTACGGCGATGCCCTGCTCGCCGCGATCGGCACCGGCCTCGTCTCGGCGGAAACCGACTGGTCGCGGATGGCGCGGACGGTGGCGCCGGACGGGAGCAGGTCGGAGCTGTACGACCGGCTGTTCGGGAACTTCCAGTCGCTGTACCGGACGACCCGGGAAGTGGTGCACGAGCTGGCCGCCGTGCAGCAGGGGGAGTGAGGCCAGGGCCGGGAACGGGCGCGGAGCAGCCGCGGCCGGAACCGGTGGCGTACACCTCGGCCACCAGTCGCTCGGGTGTTGCGCGCCACCGTGACGGCGCCGTGCAACTCGCCGTTGGACTGCCTCGCGTCGGCGAGCGGCAGCACGTCGTCGGAGGTCTCCGCCGCCGTCCGGTCAGCACCTTGTTGGCGAGGAGATCGGTCGCCGCGGTGATCCCCAGCCCGGCGACGACCAGACCGAGGGAGGTTCGAAGCCACGCGAGGAGCGTGCGCTCATTGGCGAGGGTGAACCGCGGATCGCTCCGCGTCACCTTCGTACGCCGCGCTGGGATGCCACGGGGTCACGATGAGCCGTCATGCGTGTCGTGACACAGGTACGACGCGCAGTCGGGCTGGTGGGCACCGATCGCGGGCGGCTGGGTGACCGGGAGGTGGTTGCCGAAGAAGTCGTAACCGCCGTTGTCGGGGATGACAGCGCCGGCTCCGACAGCGGGGGAGTCGGCGCGTAGCCGGTAGCCGGCCGGGTCGACGCCGCCCGGAGAGCGCAGCCGCGGGTCCTCGGTGATCGTGTCCGTTGCGTTGGCCGGTGCGGGCAGGCCGTAGAACAGGTTGTGGTCGAAGGCGAACCGGCCGCTCATCAGGCGGTACGACGCGCGGCCGGTGCCGGTGCGGGCGACGAGGTTGTCGGCGAACCGGACGTTACGTGGCTGGGTGTTGTTCTCGTTGACGACAACCTGGTTCACGCCGTCGCCGACGTAGATCGTGTTGTTGTGGACCAGTCCCGACTCGACGTGGCCGCTGCAGTTCTCCACGCCGCGATGGCGGTCGTTGATGCTGATGTTGTAGCGGACGACGAAGTCGCGGATGCCGGTGCTGGTCGGGCACAGCAGCAGCCAGCCGCCTTCGTTGTCGTGGCTGAGGTTGTACTGGAACACGATGTCGCGGGTGGCGTGATCGATGTCCCATGCCATGCCGTCCAGCGTGGTGCGGCCGTGCGCGCCGACGTTGTGCTGGAAGGTGACGCGCTCGGAGTTCGCCGTCCACATGCCGGCGTTGTAGGTGCCGGAGCGCATGTTGTAGCCGTCCAGGCTGTTGCGCTCCACCAGGGCGTCGGTGTTCATCTTGACCGCGATGCCGTCGCCGCCGATGTCGGTGAGGATGTTGCCGCGCACCACCATGCCGGTCGAGGGGTGCCACGGCGCCGTGCACAGCCCGGTCCAGAAGCCGCCGAGCTCGGGGCGATTGCACCAGTTCGACCAGGTGTAGATGCCTTCGCGGTCGACGTGCCAAATTCTGTTGTCGAGGATGCGGAGACCGGTGAACGAGGTGGGCACGGTCGATCCGGCAGCCTCCACGACGATGCCGCCAGAGGCGTTGCCGAACTTGCCGTTCGCGGTCCGGGGACCATTGAGAATGCCCTGCACGTCGTGCACGTCGAGCCGGCGCAGCACGATCCCGGCGACGGTGCCGGCGTCCTCGGCGAAGACGTACACGCCCCGTCGGGTGCTGGTGTTGTCACCCGGCGCGGTGAGTTCCAGGTCGCGGACCTCGATGTGTGCGAGGTTGCGGAGCAGCACGGCCTCGGTGGCGCCACCGGCGTCGATCCGCGCCTTCGGCGCTGCGGGTTCGCCGTACGACGCGATGGTGATCGGCTGCTGCGGTGTGCCGGAGCCGTGTGGTGCCAGGGTGCCGGTGCACGTGCTGCCCCGCTTGAGCCGCACGCTCGTCCCCGGGGCAAGAGTCAGGGCGTTGACCTGCGCCAGCGAACTGAACGGGTCGAGCCGCGATCCGGAGCCGCCCGATCCGGACCGCGAGCAGTCGACGAAGACCGCGTCCGGCTCCGATGGCTCTGCGGCAGCGGCGTTCGGCGGGAACGCGAGCCCCGTGGCCGATGCGGCCAGGACCGCGGTTATCGCCATGATCCAGCTACGGTCACTCATCGCGGCACCCTCCCTTTCGACTCGATGGGGATCCACGGTGTGTCGCCGCAGTCCGCCTGGACCCGGGCGAGCTCCGTGGTCAGTTCGGCGCGCACTCGGGCGTACGCCGGGTCGTCGTACACGCTGTGCAGCTCCCACGGGTCGGTGCGTAGGTCGAACAGCTCCCACTCCGGCTCGTAGCGGGTATCGGACGTACCGGGGATGCCGAGCCCGTCGGAGTAGTAGTAGACGAGCTTGTGATCGTGGGTGCGTACTCCGTAGTGAGCCCAGACGTGGTGCTCCGCGTCGTCGTGTTCCCAGTAGCGGTAGTAGACCGCCTCACGCCAGTCGGATACCTCTTCCCCACGCAGCAGCGGGCGTAGCGAGCGCCCCTGCATGCGTTCGTCTGCCGGTACGCCGGCGAAGTCCAGGAACGTCTGTGCGAAGTCGACGTTCATCGCGAGGGCGTCGCAGGTCGTGCCGGCCGGGATCTCCGCCGGGTAGCGGATGAGCATCGGCATCCGCAGGGATTCCTCGTACATGAACCGTTTGTCGTACCAGCCGTGGTCGCCGAGGAAAAACCCCTGATCGGAGGTGTAGACCACGATCGTGTCGTCGGTGAGGCCGTGTTCGTCGAGGTAGTCCAGCAGCCGGCCGACGTTGTCGTCGACGCTGGCCACGCAGCGCAGGTAATCCTTGATGTAGCGCTGGTAGTGCCACAGTGCCGCCTCGTCCGCGTCCAGGTGCGGCGGCAGCAGCTCCTTGACGTCGTTGAGGGTCAGGTCCCGGTCGACGCGCATCCGGGCGGCCCGGGCAGCGGCCGCGTGCCCGTTGTGGTCGTCGGCGAACGTGGCCGGCACCGGAAGGTCCTCGAGGTACATGTCCCGGTGCTTGTCGTCGGGTTCCCAGTTGCGGTGGGGTGCCTTGTGGTGCACCAGCAGGCAGAACGGCCGGTCCCGGTCGCGCTCGTCCAGCCACCCGATGGCGAGGTCGGTGATGATGTTCGTGCAGTAACCGGGCCGGATCCGTTCGACGCCGTCCATCCCGATGAAGAGCGGGTCGCGGTAGCGGCCCTGGCCCGGCACGACCTCCCAGTAGTCGAACCCCCGTGGGTCGTGCGCGGGCCCGTGCCCGAGGTGCCACTTGCCCACCAGCGCGGTCTGATATCCCGCGCGACCCAGCAGCTGCGGGAAGACCAACTGCCGGTTGTCGAACTCGGTGGCCAGGGTGCGCACCCCGTTCACATGGTTGTAGGTGCCGGTGAGGATCGTCGCGCGGCTCGGCGCGCACAGCGAGTTGGTGCAGAAGCAGTTCTCCAGCAGCATCCCGCCCGCCGCGATCCGGTCGATGTGCGGCGTCTTGTTGAGCTTGCTGCCGTACGCGCTGATCGCGTGCGCCGCATGGTCGTCGGCCATGATGAAGACGATGTTCGGACCCACTGGCCCCTCTTTCCTGCGGTGGTGGAACGACGGTTCGGCGACCTCCCCGTCGCGGAAGGCTGGGTTCAGGCGGCGTACGCGGCGGCGTCGTAGTAGCTGCCGGGGTCGACCTCACTCGTGAGCTTGCCGAGCTCCTTGAACAGTCCGTTGAGCCCGTCGAGCCAGCCGGTGACCGTCCCGTCCTTGGACTTCGCGGCAAGTTCGTCGGAGCTGAGGAATCGCGCGTTGCGTGCCTCGGAACGCAGCTGGTCGACCGGAGCCTTGAGGAACGCCGCAGTGAGCTCGATGGCCTTGTCGAGGTCCGCCAGCCGCGCGTCGTTGGCCTCCCGCAGCAGCGCGACCATCTTCCTGACCACGTCCGGCCTGCTGGTGACGACCTCGTTGCGGCCGATGTAGGCCGACGGGAAGCTCAACTGCGGATAGAAGTCCTCGTTCTTGGCGAGCTCGACCAGGTCCGGCACCCGCTGCTTGATGGTGCCGACCAGTGGATACCAGATGCCGGCGGCGTCGATCTGCTTCGCGGCGAAGGCGGTCACGACGGTGCTCGGGTCCATCGCCACCTTCTTGACGTCGTCGATGGTCAACCCCTCACGCCGCAGCGCCAGGCGCAGGATCAGGTCGCCGGACGTGCCCTCGGGCACGCCCACCCGCTTGCCCTTCAGCGATGCGATGGTGGAAATGCCCTGTTGGGCGATGATCCGGTCGGCGAATCCGAGTGAATTGATCGCGACGACGCGCGCCTTACCGCTCGCCGGCAGCCACATCGCGCCTGGGCCGATGTATCCGAAGTCCAGGTCGCCGGCGCCGAGGGCCTGCACCTGGAGCGGCCCGTTGGTGAAGACCTTCAGTTGCGGCTTCAGGCCGTGCTTGGACCACAGACCCTTTTCCTCGGCGATGGCCATCAGGCTGGCGCCGGTGAAGTCGGCGATGTAGCCGACCTTCACCGCCGATGTGCCGCCACCGGCCGGTTCGTCGTCCTTGCCGCATGCGCCAAGGGTGAGTGCGGCGCCGATGCCCGCGAACCCGGTCAGTACCGTGCGGCGCGACAAGCTGCTCATCTTGAGGTTCCTTCCGTGGGGGTCTGGTGGTAGACGGCGTGCCACACCCGGTTGCGGATGGCGGTGAACTGTTCGGACAACCGGATGGCCTCGGTGCGAGGATGGGGTAGGTCGACGTCGATGACCTCGTGGAGCCGCCCGGGGCGGGCGGCCATGACGATGACGCGGTTGGCCAGATAGACAGCCTCGTCGACGTCGTGGGTGATGAACATGACGGTGCGCTTCTCGGCGGTCCAGGTGGCGAGCAGTTGATCCTGCAGCTGTACGCGGGTCAGCGCATCCAGCGCGCCGAACGGCTCGTCCATGAGCAGGATGTTGGGGTTGACCGCGTACGCCCGGGCGATCGCGCACCGCTGCCGCATGCCGCCGGAGAGTGTCTTGGGCAGGGCGTCGGCGAAGTCGCTCAGGCCGACCAGGTCGATGAAGTGCCGCGCCCGCTGTCGTCGCTCGGCGCGTCCGACCTTCGCGACCTTGAGCCCGAACTCGACGTTCTGCTGCACGGTGAGCCAGGGGAACAGGGCGTACTGCTGGAAGATCACGCCACAGTCGGGGCCGGGCCCGGCGACCGGACGGTCGTCCACCCGCACCTCGCCGTCGGTCGGTTCGATCAGCCCTGCGGCGATGTTGAGCAGGGTCGACTTGCCGCAGCCGGAGGGTCCGACCACGGTTACGAACTCGCGGTCGGCGATGTCGAGGTCGACGCCGTCCAGGGCCCGGAACTCGTTGTCCCCGACCTGGAAGGTGCGGGTGACCGAGCGGAAGGAAATTTTGGTGGTCATCGGCGCTCCTGCCATCCGGTGAGGCGCTTCTCGGCCAACAGCAGTAGCCGGTCCATGATCAGGCCAAGCACGCCGATGGTGATCAGACCGACGAAGATGGTGGCGAGGTCGTAGTAGATCTGGGCCTGTTGCATGCGGTAGCCGAGGCCCTCCTGGGCCGCGATCAGCTCGGCGGCGACCAGGGTCGCCCACGCGGCCCCCAGGCCGACCCGCATGCCGACGAGGATGAACGGCGTCGAGGCCGGCACCACGACGCGGCGGAACACGACGGCGTCCCCGGCGCCGAGCACCCGGGCCGCGTTGATCAGGGTGTTGTCCACGCTGACCACGCCCTGGAAGGTCGCGACCACGCAGGAGAGGAAGGCGGCCAGGAAGATCACGAAGATCTTCGGCGTCTCCTCGATACCCAGGAGCACGATCGCGAGCGGAATGATGGCCAGTGGGGGGATCGTCCTGAAGAACTGGATGTACGGTTCGATCAGCCCGCGCGCCAGCGTGTACCACCCCATCAGGAAGCCGACCGGCACCGCGAGCGCGCTGCCCAGGGTGAAGCCGATCAGCACCCGCCGCAGGCTCGCCGCTGCGTCCGTGAGCAGAGTGCCGTCGGCCAGCAGTTCCCCGGCCCGTACCGCAACGGACTGTGGGCCGGGCAGCCCGGAAACGCCCGCCCCGGCCAGGGCCGCCCAGCCGGCGATGCCGAGCACGATGGCGAGCACGTTCAACAGGGCCATCCGCCAGCCCGGTCTGGCCGGCGATCGGGTCGCTGTGCCAGATCTGCCCACCCGGGGCAGTGCCTTTTCTACCGAAGTCACGTGAAGCCTTCCGTCAGGCCGAGGCCGGCTTGCCGCGCCGGGGGCCACCACACCTCGACGTACGGGAGTCTGTGATCCTGGCCGTAATCCTGTCAACCCTCCGGAATAATTCCGCAGGAGAATAATCCGAAAGGTTGACATTATTGAGTCGCGCCTGCGACGATGCGGTCGTCGGGACTGTCCCCCGCGCACGGGATGGGGTCGCCGGGTGCGGCATCGAACACGGCGATCGTCGTCGGGCCGTGCGAGTAGAAGACCGGTCCAGGCGCGACGCGTGCAGCGGGGTGGACCAACGGGTGAAGGGGGCGCACCGGTCGGATGGCCATCGGTGAAGACGGAACGGTGGCGGAGCGGGTCGACGCCATGCAGCGGGTGCGACTCGGCCACACCCAGGTTCTCCTCGATCAGTTGCGTCGCGTCGGTCCGCTCAGCCGCGCCGAGTTGGTCCAGCGCACCGGCCTGTCCCGCACCACCCTGTTCGACATAATCGGCGATCTCGTTGATCGTGGCGTCCTCGTGGAGCGAGGGCCGGTCGCCGCCGGTCATCGGCGTCGTGGCCGGCCGTCTGCGAAGATCAGCCTCAATCCGGGCGCCGGGCGGATCATCGGCGTCGATCTCGGGAGAGCGCGCATCGGTGTCGCGATCGCCAACGTGAGCCACGACATCGTGGCCGAGGCCAGCCGGCCGGTTGACGTTGCCGCCGGTGCGGCGCGACGCGCTGCGGCGGCGATCACGCTCATCGAAGACCTCGCACGTGAGCACGCGATCGACCTCGACGCCGTGGAGGGAATCGGTCTCGGCCTCGCCGGGTTGGTCGGCGACCCAGGCCGTCCCCCTGGCAGCAAGGCGTTACTCCGGACCGCTCGGGATGTCGCGGGCCACTTCCGTCGGCGCTTCGACGCCCCGGTCCTGCCGGACAACAATTCGCGGCTCGCCGCGCTGGCCGAGGCCACCTGGGGCGCGGCCCGCGATGCGCACGGTGTCATCTACGTGCGGTGGACCGAAGGCGTCGGGGGGGCCCTCATTCTCGACGGACGCCTGGTACGTGGCGCGCACGGCGCTGCGGGCGAGCTGGGGCACGTCAGCGTCGAGCCGGATGGACCGCGGTGCCCTTGCGGCGGGCAGGGGTGCCTGGAGCTGCAGATCGGGGCCAAGGCTCTCGTCCGCCACTGCACCGAGCGCGGCGTCACGCCGCGCGACCCGCACGACCTGGTCACCCGGGCCGTTGCCGGTGACCCGACCGTTCGCGCGGTGGTGCGCGACGCGGCGACACTGCTCGGCCAGGTGCTGTCCGGGCTGGTGGTCGAATTCGACCCCACCGCCGTCGTGATCGGCGGCGCTCTGGCAGAACTCGGCATCCTCGTGCTGGATCCCATGCGCACTGAGATCGACCGGCTGGCCATTCCCCGCCATCCCCGCTCGGTCCAGGTGATGGCCGCCAAGTTCGGCGATGAGGGGGCTGCGTTGGGCGGGGTGGCTTCCGTACTGCAGGCCGGCGCCGCAGGGCCGCTGCCGGGACCGGTCGGCCTGCCCACCGCGACGATCCGCGCCGGCGACTCGTGACGCCCGGAACGCGTCCCGCCTCTCGTCCCCACCGCCCGCTTCCCGAGCTGTAGCGAGACGCCGAGTAATCTTGCCAAGAGCCCTGGCGTAAGTCGTGGCCAGGCGCAGACTCGGCTTCTCCTGCCCGCGAACGGCCGAATGACCAAGTCAGCCTGGAGACGGGGGGACCGGATCGGTGAGCAACGACGGGGTGCTCCGCAAACTGCGGCGGGAGCACGAACTGCGGGTGCTGACCATCCTGGTGGAGCGCGGCCCCTGCTCTCGGCGAGAGCTGGAGAACGGCACCGGACTCTCCCGGACCACGATGTCGGCCATCGTCGCCGATCTTGTCCGGCGTCGTGCCGTGGTCGACGACGCCCAGCGACCGGCGTCGAGTCGGGGACGGCCGACCACGCTCATCCGGCTCAACCCGCGTGCCGCGTCGGCGGTCGGGGTTGAGCTGGGTCGTGGTCACGTCAGCGTCGCGGTGGCCGACATCGGGCGTTCCGTGCTTGTCCATGTCACCGAACCGGTCGCGGCCGACCGTGGCCTGCCGACGCGGATGGACATCGCTCTCTCGCTGCTCCGGAGCGTCACGTCCGCGCACAAGCTGGAACTCGACGGGCTTGCGGCGGCGGGGCTCGGGCTCTGGGGGCACCATCCCGATCCGGAGATCGACGCCGAGGACCCGGCTGGTGATCGAGTTGTCGCCGGTCTCGTTGATCGTCTGCGGGTGGCGCTCGGCGTGCCCGTGACCTGGGACCACAACATCCGGCTTGCCGCCGTGGCGGAGCGGCGGGCGGTTGAGCTGCCGGCTCGTGCCGATCTGGTGTACATCGCTCTGTCCAACGGGGTCGGCAGCGGCGTGGTGATCAACGGCATGCTCGCCCGCGGCGCCTCGGGTACCGCCGGCGAGATCGGACACATCAGCGTTGAGCCGACCGGTCCACCGTGCTGGTGCGGCGGCCAAGGCTGCCTCGAGCAGTATCTGACCGTCGATGCGGTGCTGGCCCGCGCCCGCGCCGTCGCGCCAGACGTGGTCGACGTGGGCAGCCTCGTCGCGGCGATGGACCGGGGTGAGCCCGCCGTCATCGAGGTGGTGAACTGGAGCGCCGAACTGCTCGGCCGGGCACTCGGGATGGTGGTGACCCTGCTCGACCCGCGGCGGATCGTCATCGGTGGCGAGCTTGCCGATCTGGGCGAGTACCTGCTCGGGCCGGCTCGCGCGGCCCTGGCCCGGCAGAAGCTGTCCATCCGTGACCGGCGCCTGGAACTCGACACCGCCCGGATCGCCCACGGCGCGGCCGCCGTCGGGGCGGCGCTGGTGGCGCTCGACGAGCATGCGTCGCTCCACGGCCTCAACGCCGACTAGTTGACGTTCTCTCCGCCGTAGAGGGGTGGAGATTCCCTCCGTGCACGCGCGGGACAGCGTGTGGCGCCTGGGTGGATTCCTACTTCTCGGCGCGGTGCCGCGGGAAGCGAGCCCGGCGACATCCCGCCTCGGCCCGGTCGCCGCGGTCTGCGACCGTGGCGGCGAAGTCGTCGTGGTGTTGGTCAGGACGCCGAGGTAGCGGCCCATGACCATGTCCGCCGACGTCGGGATCGGTGCGCCTGAGCGGATTGCGGTAGGACCAGTTCCGCGATGTAGCGGCGTAGCACATTCACCGACCCTGACGCGCGATTTATGTTCAGGCTATTGACGTAAAGAGGTGGTGCGCCGCACACTCTGGCGACAACCCCTGTACACGCTGCCCGTGTGGCAGGCAGTGGGCCGACGTTCGCGAAGGAGCCACGTTGGACGCTCAACCCCGTTCCATGACCCGGCCGAGAAATCGCTTGGCCCTGACTGCCCTGCCGGCCGCGCTTGCGGTGGCGCTGCTGGCGTCACCGGCCGCCGGTGTGCAGGTGCCTGCCTCGTACACCGCGATGTCGGTGGACACCGCCGCAGCGGCCCCGGCCGACCTGGCCCTGGTGCCGAAGCCGGTAGCGGTCGAGCAGCATGACGCGCCGCCGTTCACGCTGCACCGAAACACGCGCATCGTCGCGATCGGGGACGGGGCGGCTGTGCCGGCGGAGTATCTGGCCGGTGTTCTTCGCCGATCGAGCGGCTACGACCTGCCGGTGGTCGAGGAGGGGTGGGGGCCGGCGCCGATCATCATCGAGGTCGGGCCGGGCAACGCACCAGACGGCCACCAGGCCGAGGGCTACACCGTCAGCGTCGATGCCGAGCGGATCCGGATCGGCGCCGACACGCCCAACGGTGCGCTCAACGGGGTGCAGACGCTACGCCAGATGTTCTCGCAGTGGGTGGAGTCCGACACCGTCGTCGAAACGGAGTGGACGGTGCCGGCGGTGAGCATCACCGACTACCCGCGCTTCGACCACCGCGGCATGATGCTCGATGTCGCGCGCAGCTTCTACCCGATGGATGAGGTCAAGACCTACATCGACTCCGCAGCCCAGTTCAAGATCAATCGCCTGCACCTGCACCTCTCCGACGACCAGGGCTGGCGGATCGCGATCGACAACCCGGCGGACAACCCGTCCGGCATCGACTACGGGCTGCTCACCGGCGTCAGCGGCGCCACCGCGATGACCCACAACAGCAACGGGCAGCTGATGGGCACCGAACTCGGCGTCACCGGCTACTACACGAAGGCCGATTACGCGGAGATCATCCGTTACGCGGGTGAGCGTGGCATGACCGTGATTCCCGAGATCGACCTGCCCGGCCACACCAACGCCGCGCTGCACGCGATCCCGCAGCTCAACACCCCCGGGGCCTGGCCGAAGCCGCAGCCCGGGCAGCCAACCGTGCCGCACAACGGCACCCCCGCCGTCGGCTACTCGTCACTGGATGCCAACAGCGCGGTGACGTACGAGTTCGTCACGCACGTGCTCGCCGAGATCGCGAAGATGACCCCCGGGCCGTACCTGCACATCGGCGGCGACGAGGCGCATGTGACCAGCCGCGCCGACTACGTCACGATGGTCAACGCGTTCACCCGGAAGGTCGCCGCGCTCGGCAAGACCGTCGTCGGCTGGAACGAGTACGCCACGACCGACCTGCCGCAGGACAACGCCGTGGTGCAGTTCTGGAACGGAAACCGGACCGCCACGGCCACCGCGGTGAACACCCGGGGCGCCCGGGTCATCCTCTCCCCGGCTGGGAACACGTACCTGCCGCAGAAGCAGGACCCCCGTCAGCCGCAAGGCGGCACCTGGGCCTGCGGCGGGGTGTGCGGGCTGGATCGCCACTACAACTGGAACCCGGGCACGTACATCCCCAACATCGACGAGTCCCGGGTACTGGGCGTCGAGACGGCCCTGTGGGGTGAGTTCATCCGGCACGTCGAGCAGGCGCAGTACTACAGCTTCCCGCGGCTCATCGCCAACGCCGAGGTGGGCTGGACCCCGCAGGCGCAGCGCGACTTCGCCGACTTCACCACGCGCCTGTCGGAGGTGGGCGGCCGGTTGACGGCACAAGGAACGAACTTCTTCCCCACGGCGAACGTGGCCTGGCGGATGCGCGTGCTCGGCACCTCGGGCACGGTGCGGGCCGGCGAGCCGACCGCGGCCGCCTGGACCATCACCGCCCCGGGACTCGCCTCCGCCGATCTGTCGGCGACCATCACCTGGAGCGACGGCGTGCAGGAGCCGGTCTCGCTGACGACCACGCGCGCGGGGAGCATCCCGGGTATGTGGATCAACGACGCGTTCACCGCGACGTCCGGCCGTACCTTCACCAGGCCAGGGAGCTACACCGCGACGCTGTCGGTCCAAGCCCCCGGCCGGGCACCAGCGCAGGGATCGCTGAAGCTCACCGTCTACACGGCGCAACCGCTGGTTCCTGCCGGCAACGGCGCCTGATGCTGCTCCGTCGCCCGTTAACCCGCCACAGTGCGGGGTGACGGGCGGCCTGGGCGGGCGCGACCACCAACACCAACCACATTCACTGCGGCCACCCGGCGTGCCGCTGATTTCGCGGCCGTCCGGCATCTTCAGGCTGCCGCGGAAGCGAGTCGCAGCTGAAGAAGCACGACTTAGCCGACATCTCCCTGACAAGAATCCACGATTTGGGGTTGCCTGCACCCCCGTAGGAGCTGTATATGTCTCATCCCGCCTCCGAGCGACCATCCCGCCGCAGATCGCGTCCGGTCGCGTTGACCACGATGGTCGGACGCGTCCGGGCGCTCATCGCGGCACTGGCTGTCGCCGCAGTCACGGTGATCGCTGTGTCGGCTGCGGCCTCCGCCACCACCTCCGCCAAGGATCCCGTCCCGTCCACGAAGGCCGCCGGCCCGACCTCGCCTGGCCAGCACCCCACCAATCAGGTGTGCGCCAAGCCGTCGAAAGCCGGCGAGATGTCCTGCCTGTCCATGGTCCGCACCGACGTCACTGCGGTGAAGGGTGTGCAACGCGATGCCGCTCCCGCCGGTTTCGGTCCGGCCGACCTGCGTAGTGCGTACAGCCTGCCGGCGGCTGGGTCCACGGAGACGGTCGCGGTCGTCGTCGCGTTCGACAACCCGAACGCCGAGGCGGACCTGGCTGTCTACCGTCAGCAGTACGGGCTGGCGCCGTGCACCGCGGCCAACGGCTGCTTCCGGAAGATCGACCAGCGCGGCGGCACGAACTATCCGTCACCGGACTCCGGGTGGGCCGGCGAGGCAGCGCTCGACGTCGACATGGTCAGCGCGACCTGCCCGACCTGCAAGATCCTGCTGGTCGAGGCCGACGACAACTACCTGGAGAACCTCGGCGCGGCCGTGAACCAGGCGGTCGCCCAGGGTGCCAAGTACGTCTCCAACAGCTGGGGCGGCAGAGAAGGTTCCGACGAGAACCAGGCCGACGACGCCTACTTCCGCCACCCCGGTGTCGCGATCACCGCCAGCAGCGGTGACTACGGTTACGGCGTCTCGTACCCGGCCGCGTCGCAGTACGTGACGGCGGTCGGCGGCACCTCGCTGGTCAGGAACACCGCCACCACCCGCGGCTGGACCGAGGGCGCATGGCGGGGTGCGGGCAGTGGCTGCTCGGCGTACGTGCCCAAGCCGTCGTTCCAGAAGGACACCGGCTGTGCCCGTCGTGCGGTCGCCGATGTGTCCGCGGTGGCCGACCCGAACACCGGCGTCGCGGTCTACCACGGTGGCTGGAAGGTCTTCGGGGGCACCAGCGCGTCCGCCCCGATCATCGCCGCGGTCTACGCGCTGGCCGGCACGCCGGCCACGGGTTCGGCGCCGAACTCCTACCCCTACGCCCAGCCGTCCGCGCTCAACGATGTGACCTCCGGAAGCAACGGCAGTTGCCCGCCTGCCTCCTACTACCTGTGCAGTGCGGTGCCGGGTTATGACGGGCCGACCGGGCTCGGCACCCCGAACGGGCTCGCCGCGTTCCGTTCCGGGCCGCACGGCACTGTCGCGGGTACGGTGACCGACGGTACCGCTCCGCTGGCGTCGGCCAAGATCACCGTGGGTGACGTGACGGCGATGACGGACGGGCAGGGGCGCTACACCGTGACCGTGCCACCGGGAACGTATGACATCAGCGCGAGCAAGTTCGGGTACGCCGGCAAGACCGTTTCGGGTGTCGCGATCGCCGACGGTCAGACGGTGACCGAGAACTTCGCGCTGGGTGCGAGGTCGCTTGTCAGCGTCACCGGTGTGGTCCATGACGGTTCCGGTCACGGCTGGCCGCTGTATGCGACGGTGCGGGTCAAGGACGAGCCGACGGCGGTCGCCTACACCGACCCCAAGACCGGGCAGTACACCCTGAGCGTGCCCGCCGGGGACACCTACACTCTTCAGGTCGACCCGTTGTATCCGGGTTACCAGCGGGACTCGCAAGACGTGCAGGTGGGTTCGGCGGATGTGAAGCATGACGTCAACGCGCCGGTCGACCAGACGACCTGCAGCGCGGCCGGCTACGGCTTCCACTACGCCGGCCTCACCGAGTCGTTCAACGGCTTTACCACGCCGTCGGGCTGGACCGTCGATGACAAGGTCGGCGCCGGCCAGACCTGGGCGTTCAACGACCCCGGCCGGCGTGGCAACAGGACCGGCGGATCCGGCGGGTTCGCCACCGTCGACAGCAGCTACTACGGTCACGGAAAGACGCAGGACACCTCGCTGATCAGCCCGGTTACGGACTTCAGCCAGCGAACCCACCCGTCCTTGATCTTCCGCACCGACTACTACGGCTACGCGTTCGGGCAGACCGGGGACGTCGATCTCAGCGTCGACGGCGGCCAGACGTGGACCAACGTCTGGCACCACACCAAGGACAGCGCCCGGGGGCCGCGGACCGAGGTCGTGGACCTGTCCCAGGCCGCCGGCCAGACCAACGTCCAGGTACGGTTCCACCTCACCGCCACGTGGGGGTGGTGGTGGCAGGTCGACGACGTCTTCCTCGGCGACCGCACGTGTGACCCGACACCGGGCGGCCTGGTCGTCGGCCGGGTGACCGACAAGTACACCGGGGCCGGCATCAACGGCGCCACGGTGATCTCAGCCGACCAGCCCGCGAACAAGACGACCTCGGCGGCGACGCCGAACGACCCGAACCTGGGCGACGGCTTCTACTGGATGTTCTCCTCGCTCACCGGGGAGCACACGTTCACCGCAACGGCGGCGAACTACTACACCGCGCAGGACATCACCGTCAACGTCGCCCCGGACCAGGCAACGGACGGCACGTTCGCCCTGCCCGCACCCCGGATCGAGGTCAGCCCGGCCCAGCTCAGCAAGACCGTCGACTGGCAGGGCCAGGGCAACTCCACCATGACCGTGAAGAACACCGGAACCGCCCCGGTGACCGCCCAGATCGGTGAGTGGCCGGGCGGCCACCAGCCCGCTGCGGCGCAGCAGGGTGCTCCGCTGCAGGAGGTGAAGGGAACCTACAGCCCCCTGCGATTCCGGCCCGGCAAGACCACGCAGGCGGCGGCCGCCAAGCCCTTGGCGACGCCGAACGCGTCGCCGTGGACCACGGTGGCCGACTACCCCTTCCCGGTCATGGACAACGGCGTGGCGACCATCGACGGCAAGGTCTACTCGGTCGCCGGAGTCGACGGTACGCATGTCCTCGCCAAGGCATACGTCTACGACCCAGGCGCCCAGGCGTGGAGTGCCCTGCCGAACCTGAGCGCCGCGCGGGAGGCGCCGCAGGCGGCCGCCTATGGCGGCAAGCTCTACGTCTTCGGCGGCTGGGGCTGGAACGGGACTCCAGTGGCCAAGACCGAGATCTACGACCCGGCGACCGGCGCCTGGTCTACCGGCGCCGACAACCCGAAACCGTACGCCGGTGCCGCCGTGACCGTGCTCGACGGCAAGATCTACATCGTCGGTGGCTGCACGTCGTCCAGCTGCGGCAAGACGGATGTGCAGGTGTACGACCCTGCGTCGGACTCCTGGAGTTCGGGTGCGGCGTATCCGGAGCCGATCGCCTGGCTCGGCTGCGGCGGCGTCGGGGACAAGCTGTACTGCGCGGGCGGGATGACCGGCAGTGGCAGCACCAAGCACGCCTACGGCTATGACCCGGCATCCGCCGGCTGGGCTCCAGTCGCCGACCTGCCGATCGACCTGTGGGGGATGGGCTACTCGGTGTCAGCCGGCAAGCTCCTCGTGTCCGGCGGCGTGACCTACAGCTCCAGCACGCTCACCAACCGGGGTTTCACCTTCGACCCGGGTTCCGATACCTGGACCGCGCTGCCCAATTCCAACCGAACTCTCTACCGCGGCGGCTCCGCCTGCGGCTTCTACAAGATCGGAGGTACTACCGGAAAAGTCGCCTTCACGACCTCGGAGCTGCTGCCCGGCTATGACCAGTGCACCACAACCGATGTTCCCTGGCTGTCGGCGGACAAGACCGAGGTGACGCTTCAGCCGGGCGAGAGCGTCGACGTCAACGTGAGCTTCAACGCGAACATCGCCGAGATCACCCAGCCGGGCACGTTCACCGCGCAGCTTTCGATCAGCGCGAAGACCCCGTACCGGATCGCCCCGGTGCCGGTGACGCTCGTGGTGAACCCGCCCAAGACCTGGGGAAAGATCACCGGAACGGTCACCGGGGTCGGCTGCGCTGGCACATCGGCGCCACTGACCGGAGCGACCGTGCGGATCACCTCCGAGAAGGCGAGCTACACGCTGAAGACCGACCGGAACGGTAAGTACGTGCTCTGGCTCGACGTCAACAACAACCCGTTCACGGTTACCGCGGCCAAGGACGGCTGGGCGTCGCAGACCCAATCGGCCAAGATCGGGCCGGGCAAGACGACCACGGTCGACTTCTCTCTGGAACCCGACCCCACCTGCACCTGATCCGACACTCCGTGCGGGTCGGGCCGGGCCCGGCCCGACCCGCACGGACCACCATGGATACGCCGCACCCGGCGTGGTTCCCGCTGTCCACGGACCAGCACCGCGTGGACGTTCACGTGCGCCTGGCAGGCCAGTGGCAAGGAGCAGGGAGACAGCTGGTCTGGACCGGACACGCCGCATGGGCTCTGACAAGTGCCCGCCGCTGGTACGGGTGCTGTCGGGGTCCTGCCATACGGGTAAGATCAAGTTGGCGGCAGCCCCATCCGTCGTCGAGCTGCCTGGTCTCGTGCGGGATGCCGGCCGCGCGATTCCGCCCTGTAACCTCTGCTTATGTTGCTCCCTGACCGCCGAGACGGCGGTCAGCGCTGTCCACGGACGGAGCGAATGAATACCAGCGGGACTGATGCGGGTAGCCGCTCGGCGATCGCGTTGCCCGGCATGATCGGACGCGAACGCGAACTTGCCGCCCTGAGAGCGGCGCTGTCGGATCCGCCGGTGATTGTGCTGGTCGAGGGCGAAGCCGGGATCGGCAAGAGCCGGTTGGTCCAGGAGCTGCTCGCGACGCGTACCCCGGCCCGGCGGGTGCTGCTGGCGACCTGCCCGGCGTTCCGGCAGCCGTTCACGTTCGGCCCGGTGGTGGACGCGATCCGAACGGCGACCGAGGATGTCGTCGGGCTTGGCCTGAGCGGGTTGGCGGGGGAACTCCGGCCGCTGTTCCCCGAGTGGGCGTCGGCGCTGCCGCCGGCGCCCGAGCCGGCCGAAGACGCAGCAGCGGCACGACACCGGCTGTTTCGGGCCCTCGAGGAGATCCTCGAAGGGCTCGACATCGGGTTGCTCGTGGTCGAGGACGTGCATTGGGCAGATGAGGCCACCCTGGAGTTTCTGCTGTTCCTGGCATCACGCCCGCGGCAACTGGTCAGCTCGCTCGTGACCTACCGTCCGGAGGAAATCGCGCCGGCCTCTCTGCTGCTGCGGTTGTCGTCCCGGCAACCTGCGGGAACGGCGCGGCTGCGGCTGTCGCTGGAGCCGTTGGACGTTCCCGGGACTGCCAAGATGGTGTCCTCGATGCTCGGCGGGGAACGGGTCTCCGACGAATTCGCGACCTTCCTGCACGACCGGACCGACGGGCTTCCGCTCGCCATCGAGGAGTCCGTGCGGCTGATGTGGAACCGCGGCGATCTGATCCGGCGGGGCAACTCCTGGGTGCGGCATCGGCTGAGTGAGATCGACGTACCGCCGACGGTGCGCGACGCCGTACTGGAACGCAGCGCGCGGCTCGGCCCGGCGGCGCAGGCGGCGCTGCGTGCGGCCGCCGTACTCACTGACCCCGCCGCCGAGGACACCGTCCTCGAGGTGATGGCGCCGGCCGGCGAGCCGGCGAGCCGGCTGGCCGGCCTGGCGGAGGCCGTGGGTTCCGGGCTGCTGAGGGAGGACCCGGGTGGGCTGGTCTCGTTCCGGCACATGCTGGCATGTCGCGCGGTGTATGACGCGATTCCGATGCCGGAGCGGCGGGCGATGCACCTGCGCGCCGCACACATCCTCGAAGGCGTCACCCCGCCACCGGTCGCCCAGCTGGCGCGCCATTTCCGAGAGGCCGGCGACACCACGGCGTGGTTCCAGTACGCGGAACAGTCGGCTGACCTCGCCATCGCCTCGGGCGACGGTGCGACGGCCGTCGTCCTGCTGCACGATCTGCTCACCAACGCCGAGCTGCGGCCCGCCGACGTGGTCCGGCTCACCGACAAGTTTCCGTTCGGCCTGCTCAGCGGGCGCGAACGCTACCGCGAACTGATGGACGCCCTCCGCCTGGTGTTGGACACCGGTGAGCCGACGCCGAGCGAGGCGGCGGAGATCCGCTTCCAGCGCGCCCGGCTGCTGACGCAGATGGAGGCGTTCGAGCAGGGCCGGACTGAGATGGAACGGGCGCTGCCCGATCTCGGACACGACCCGGCGAAGGCAGCCCGCGCGATGATGTTCCTCGGCCTGTCGTACGGGACAACGACGCCGGCGGCCGAACTCCTCAGGTGGCTGCGGCGGGTGGCGCAGGTTCCGGCTTCGTCGATGGCGCCGGCGGATCGGCTGAGCGTCCGGGCCGGACGGGCGAGCGGACTCCTGGTGCTCGGTGAGGAGGAGGGGTGGGCGGAGGCGGCGTTGATCGGCGACGACGCGCCCACCACCGCCGAGCGGCTGAACGTCAGTGCCGGCCAGCTCAACGTCGGGCACATGGCGCTGATCTGGGGGCGGTACGCGGAGGCGAGGCGGGTGCTCATGCTGGCCATCGGGCTGGCCGAGAAGTATCAGTACCCCAAGGATCATGGGATTGGGCGGGCAACACTGACCCAGCTGGACTGGCTCACCGGTGCCTGGGCCGGCCTGGCCGACCGGGCCGGATCGCTGGCTGGTGACGAGGAGCTGCTGCAGCCGGTGAGCCGCCTGGCCCCGGCCATGGTCACCGGATTGCTGCATGCGGCCCGCGGCGACCAGGACAGCGCGGACGAGTGCCTGCGGACCGTCCTTGAGCAGGCGGACCGGCAGGGCGGGGCGGAATACTCCGTCGAGCCAGCTGGTGCCCTGGCCAAGCTCCGGCTGGGCGTCGGACGGATCGACGACGTGCTGCAGTTGACTGACGGGCCGATCCGGTTCATCGCCGGCAAGGGCACCTGGATCTGGGCCACCGAGCTCGCCCCGGTCCGGGTCGAGGCGCTGCTCATGGCCGGTCGCGTCGGCGACGCCGCCGACCTGGCCGACGCTTTCACGGCGGGTGTGGGCGATCGCCGCGCACCTGCCCCGCACGCCGCCCTGGCGACCTGCCGGGCGATCCTGGCCCAGTACCGAAGCGATCCCCTCAGCGCCGCCGCCCTGTTCGCCCGCGCGGCCGAGGCGTGGCAGAGTCTCCCGCGGCCGTACGACGCCCTGCTCAGCCGCGAGCGACAGGCCGCCTGCCTGCTGCGCGCGGACCGGTCGGACGCCGCACTCCCCGTCCTCGCGGAGACCTTCGAGGGACTGTCCGCCCTCGGTGCTCGTGCCGACGCCGTACGCGTCATGCACACCCTGCGTGCACACGGTGTCGAAGTGAAGCGCCCGTCGTGGCGGGGTGGACGGCGCAGCTACGGCGATCAGTTGTCTCCGCGGGAGCTCGACGTGGTCCGGCTGCTCGTCGAGGGCCGGACCAACCGGGAGATCGCTGGCGTCCTCTTCCTGTCACCGAAGACGGTCGCACGGCACGTGGAAGCAGCGATGCGCAAGCTCGATGTCTCGTCCCGGACGGCGCTGGCCGTTCGGGTCGTGGAAACCGGCGTCGTCGCCGAGGGCCCAGCCGGCGACGACCGCTAGGCGGGTGCGTGGCGGCAAAGTTGGGTCATCTGCCCAGTCGTCCGGTAACCGGTGCGGGAACAACACTCGACTGTCATGGAAACCCCACCAGTCCAGCGGTCGGACGAGCCGGACCAGCAGCCTGAGCAGCCCCGGCCGTCCGCGCCGTCCACGGAGCCGCAACAGCCCACGGCCGGTGCCAGCAGCGTGCCCCCGCACGACGACGGCTACGAAGCCGTGTGAGTTCCGATTCGCACCAGGGCAGCCCAACCAGCACACCCATCGCAGTCACCCGACGCGGCGACCAATCTCCTCGACGGTGTCCGCGCGCCCTCGTTCCCCCTCAGAGAAAGGTCACTGCCGTATGCGACAGTCAGACGCGGCTGGGACAACGAGCTTCCCAGCCCACCCGACCATCCCCACACTTCATCGCTCATCGTCTCGTCCCACTCGGGCACTCGTGGCGCTGCTCGCCGCGGTCAGTGTTTCTGGGGCGCTCAGCATTGCTAGCGTCGCCGCCGCGGGCGCGCCAGCCGCGCAGGCGGCCCAGCCGCAGCAGAACGGCCCGGTCGTCGCCACACACACGGTCACCCTCGTCACCGGCGAGGTCGTGACGCTGGAGCGCCACGCCAACGGCTTGCAGGCGGCGACGGTCGAGCCCGCGCCGGACGGCACTCCGGCGGCGTTCTCCGCCATGAAGGTGGGCGACGAGGTCTACGTCATCCCGGACAAGGCACAGCCGTACCTTGCCGCGAACGAGCTCGACCGCGAGCTGTTCAACGTCACCAAGCTGGTCGAGTACGGCTACGACGACGCGCACCGCCCCGCCGTGCCGCTGATGGCGACCTTCTCGGGCGCACCGGGCAAGGCGGGCAAGGCCCTCAAGCAGGCCGCGCCGGCCGGTTCGGTGAAGGCCGACGAGCTGCCCAGCGCCAACGCGGTGGCGCTGCGCGCGAGCAAGAAGAAGGCGGCGACGTTCTGGGAGGCGGTCGACGACGACAGCGCCGCCGCGACGACCGCGCCGAAGCTAGCTGCCGGCATCAAGAAGCTCTGGCTGGACCGGCCGGTGAAGGTGACGCTGGATCAGAGTGTGCCGCAGATCGGCGCGCCGGAGGCGTGGGCGGACGGCTATGACGGCACCGGCACCAAGGTGGCCGTCCTCGACACCGGTATCGACCCCAACCACCCTGATGTGGCGGGGCGGGTGAAGCAGACGCAGAACTTCACCGACGACCCCGACGCGGTCGACCACCACGGTCACGGCACGCATGTCGCCTCGACCATCGCCGGCTCGGGTGCAGCATCGGGCGGCAAGTACAAGGGTGTGGCGCCGGGCGCCGACCTGTACGTCGGCAAGGTCCTCAACAACGCCGGTGAAGGCCCCCAGTCGGGGGTCATCGCCGGCATGGAGTGGGCGGTGGCCGAGGGTGCGGACGTCGTCAGCATGAGCCTGGGTTCGGAGGCCCCCAGTGACGGCACCGACCCGCTCAGCGAGGCCGTCAACCAGCTCACCGCGTCCTCCGGCGCGCTGTTCGTCATCGCGGCCGGCAACACGGGCCCGGGCAAGTCGACCGTGGGCGCGCCGGGTGCCGCCGACGCCGCGCTGACCGTCGGCGCGGTGTCCAAGCAGGACCAGCTCGCGAACTTCTCCAGCCGCGGCCCGCTCAAGGACACCTTCGCCGTCAAGCCGGAGATCACCGCACCGGGCGTGGGCATCGTCGCCGCGCGCGCCGCCGGCACCTCGATGGGTACCGCGGTCGACGCCAACTACACCGCGGCCAACGGCACCTCGATGGCCACCCCGCATGTGGCCGGCGCGGCGGCGATCCTGGCCCAGCGCCATCCGGACTGGACCGCTGACCGGCTCAAGCAGGTGCTGGTCGGCACCGCCAAGCAGGGCTCGTACACCGCCTACCAGCAGGGCAGCGGCCGGGTCGACGTGCCCAAGGCCATCGACGTCACGGTCTACTCCAGCCCCGCCGTCGTCAGCATGGGCAAGTCGACGGCCGAGAGCGCGCCGGTCACCAAGACGATCACCTACGTCAACACCTCCGCGGCGGACACCACACTGTCGCTCGGCCTGGCCTCTTCCGGGGAGACCGGGCCCGCACCGGACGGCACGTTCACGCTCAGCGCCACCAGCGTGACGGTCCCGGCGAACTCCACCGCGAGCGTGACGGTGACCTACCACCCCGAGCTCGGCGCCCTGGGTGACTACACCGGTGTCATCACCGCCACCGCGACCGACGGCACCGCGTTCCACACGACCGTCGGCGCGACGAAGGGCGTGCCCACCGTCGACCTCACCGTCAACACGATCGACCGGCACGGAAACCCGGCGACCGGCGAGCTTGCGGTGTTCAACCTGGACACGGGGGCTCTCCAGCAGGTCTTCCCCCAGGGCGGAACCAAGACTGTCGCGGTGCCGCTGGGACGCTACTCCGTCATGGGTGTCGTACACACGAGGGACGAGGCCTCGTCCCTGGTCACGGACTACACCCTCGCCGGCGAGCCCGTCGTGGAACTGACGGCGGACCGGACGGTCACGCTGGATGCCCGGCTGGGTAAGGAGGTCAAGGTCGCCACGCCCAAGGAGTCCGAGCAGAGCCAGTTCAAACTCGGGTATCGCCAGCAGCTCCCCGGCAAGCTGGGGATCGACTTCATGAAGGGCGCGTCGAGCCCGCTCTGGGACCACGCCTATGTGGTGCCCACCGAGCCGGTGGAGCTCGGCACGTTCGAGTTCCACTTCCAGCAGCGCAGGTTCTCGCCGGTGATCCGGGCGTCCTATGCCGGGCAGGAACGCGCGCTCCCGCTTGAGCCAGTGGTGTATGCGGCCCGGCTGTACGGCCCCAGCACGCTCCAGGCGGTCGACGCCGGCATGGCACGGCCGGAGGACCTGGCCGGCAAGGACCTCAATGGCAAGCTCGCGGTCGTCACCCGCGAGAGCACCCCGTTCAGCTACACGAAGTCTGCCGAACTGATCGCCGCAGTGGCCGATGCCGGCGCGAAGGCAGTGATCCTCGTCAACGACCGGCCCGGCCCCTTCGCCACCACCGTGCCGCGCAAAACCGGCACTGCCATTCCGGCCTGGTCCCTCACCCAGGACGAGGGCGCGGTGCTCTTCGGCCGGATGGCCGACGGTCCCACGTGGCTCAACCTGAAGGGCATCACAGGCGTCCCCCAGGTGTACAACATCGTGACGATGGTTCCCGGCAGGATTCCGGCCGACCCCGTCGACGCGGTCACCGCGGAGAACTCGACCGTGGTGAAGTCGCACTACCGCAGCACCAAGGGCACCGTGATCGGCGACGCCGCCTTGGCGTTCCGCCCGAACGATTCCCTCGTCTCCGCCGTCCTGGACTCCTTCGTCGCGCCGGTGGACCGGGAGGAGTGGTACTCCACCGGCAGCAAGTGGCCGATGATGAACCAGATTCGGTGGGCGCACAGCGTCTACCCGGACCGCACCGACATCTCCCGCGGTATGAGGAAGGGACTCCGCACCTACCAGCCGGGCGAGCAGCACGAGGAGACCTGGCTGGGCGCGGCAAACGGCCCGGCCGGACCGGAGGCCAGCCAGGCGGTCCGTGAGGGTGACAACATCACCCTCACGGTGCCGGAGATGAGTGACAGCGAACCGGGGCACTACAGCTTCTTCGAACACAACGCCGACAAGCGGACGGCGCGGATATACCAGGACGGGAAGCTCATCAAGGAGGCGCCGCGACTCTTGTGGACCACGCTGCCGGTCAGCCCTGACCCGGCGACCTACCGCGTCACCCTGGACACGGAGCACCCGGCGTGGTTCCCGCTGTCCACCAAGACCAGCACCGCGTGGACGTTCAAGTCCGCCCGGCCGGCGAGCGGCAAGGAGAACCTCGCGCTGCTCTGGCCGAAGTACGGCTTCGACCTGGATGCGGAGAACACCGCCGTCGGTGGCGCCATCGACGACTTCAACCTGGCGTTCGCGCTCCAGACCGGCGCCACCCCGGACATCGACGGGGTCAAGGTGGAGGCGTCCACCGACGACGGTGCCACCTGGAGCCCCGCGACGGTGAAGACCAGGGCCGACGGTCACTACACGGTGTCCGTCCGCAACCCGGCATCGGGCTACGTGTCCCTGCGCGTCAAGGCACAGGACGCCAACGGCAGCCAGATCGAGCAGACCCTGATCAGGGCCTACGCCGTGCGCTGACCCTCGCGGCAAACCCTGATCTCCTGGCCGCACCCCTGGGACAAGGCACATTCTTGTGCCAGGGGTGCGCCCCTCCGCCGACGGGATCTCCCTGAAGGTGGACTCCGAAAGCGGCGATCCGGCGAAAGTGTGACGGCGGCAGCTCTCGTAACGGCACACGCGGGGTGACAAGTGCTCACGAGAATGGACCTGGCCGATATTCAGGTGCCTCGTGTGGCTGCGGTTGGTCTGAGCCGGTATTTGCGGGTGAGTGGCCGATGCCGCCTAGGCAGTATCGGCCGGCTCTTTCCGGTCCACGAATGCTCTCTGGTTTGATCACCGGGGAGCTCACGGTACATTTTGCCGTGCTATGCCCGTCGCGCCTGATCAGCATTATCAAGGCGGGGTGGCGTACCCCCGCCGGTTGTCTGGCCGATTGGGGTGGCGGGTTTGCGTCATGGAGCAAATCCGCCACTGTCAATCGGTTGCCTCGGTCCGCGCCGAGCCCGAGTATCTGCAGGATGCGGCAAGAATTTCCTGTGTCGCCACGAGTAGGAGGCGCTCATGCATTCCCCACGCCATGTTCACGGCGTACCCGAAAGAACGGCATCTCAGGAGGCCGGGCGATGAGGCGTTTCGGGCGACGGTGGGCCACCGCGGTCGCCGGCATCACCGTCCTCGGGATGGTCATGTCGACCACCTCGGCGAATGCCGCCAGCCCACCCCCCGCCCCGTCTGCCCCTACCGCCCTCAACCTGAACCTGCCCGCGTCGGTCCGCGACAACGTTCTCCGGGCTGCCGCCGGAACTCAGGCAAGCCTGCCGCTGACGCTGGTGACCGGCGACAAGGTGCAGATCGGGGTCACCGCCGACGGGCAGCCGGTCGTCCGCGAGATCGAACCCGCGACCCGGCCCGGGCACGAGTCGGTTCTCTTCCACACCATCACCAGGAGCGGCCAGCTCTACGTCGTACCGGACGACGTGTTGTCGCTGCTCCGTGCCGACCTGCTGGACTGGGAGCTCTTCAACCTCGCCAAGCTGGCCGCTTGGGCGGCCGAGGGTACGACCGGTGAGGTCCCGGCGATCGCCGAGTACACCGCGAAGACCAACGCCCGGACGGCGCCGACCGCCGCCGGTACCACCGCCAAGGCCGTCCTGACGAGCGTCAACGGCCGCTCGATGAGGATCAAGGGCGATGGCCGGTGGTGGCGAGAGGTACGGGAGAAGAACGCCGGCAAGTCCGCCTCCGCCGCCCGGGCCGCCGGCCCGCTGGCCGGAGTGGAAAAGGTGTGGCTGAATGAGCTGACGACGATCGAGCTCGACAAGTCCGTACCGCAGATCGGCGCGCCCGCCGCCTGGAGCCGCGGCTATGACGGTTCGAACGTGAAGGTTGCGGTGCTGGACAGCGGCATCGATGCCACCCACCCCGATCTCGCCGGCCGGATCGCCGAGGCGGTTGACTTCACCAACAGCCCGAAGGGTCCGGTGGACGAACACGGACACGGTACCCATGTGGCTTCCACGATCGCCGGCACCGGACAGGCCTCCGACGGGCTGCGTCGCGGTGTGGCGCCTGGTGCGAAGCTGCTCATCGGCAGGGTCTGCGACCACGAAGGCAGGTGCGCTGGCGACGCCGTCATCGCCGGCATGGAGTGGGCCGCCCAGTCCGGTGCCGAGGTGGTGAACATGAGCCTCGGCGGCCCGCCCTCCGACGGAACGGACGCGCTGAGCAAGTCGGTCAACCAGCTCAGCCGTGCCTACGGCACCCTGTTCGTCATCGCCGCGGGCAACAACGGCCCGACCGCCAAGACGGTCGGGTCGCCGGGTGCCGCCGACGAGGCGCTGACGGTCGCGGCCGTGGACAAGAGCGACCAGATGGCCCCCTTCTCCAGCCGCGGGCCTCGGGTCGGGGACGGCGGGGCCAAGCCGGACATCGCGGCTCCGGGCGTCGCCATCGTCGCCGCCCGCGCCAAGGGCACCGCGATGGGTAAGACCGTGGACGACTACTACACGACCGCCAGTGGCACTTCCATGGCCACCCCCCACATGGCCGGCGCCGCGGCGATCATCGCCCAGCAGCACCCGGACTTCACCGGGCGGCAGATCAAGGCGCTGCTGATGGCCACCGCCAAGGACCTCGGGCACGACCTGTACGCGCAGGGCGCCGGCCGGGTGGACGTGGCCCGTGCGATCGATCCGAAGATCATCCCGGACGGGAACCTGAACTTCGGCCGATCTGAATACCCGCACTCGTCGGCGTCCAGGACGGTCACCTACACCAACTGGACCGACGAGCCGATCACGCTCACGCTTTCCGCCTCGACCTCCTCCTCGGGCAAGCCCGCGCCGGCGGGGCTGTTCACGATCAGCGCCAACCAGGTGACTGTGCCCGCCAAGGGGTCGGCCGACGTGACGGTGACCCTGGACGGCCAGGTGGTGGACGCTGCCGGGCAGTACGGCGGATACACAGGCGCCCTGACCGCCAAGGACAGCACGGGGACGACGCTGGGAACGTCGCGGATCTCGGCGTTCCTGGAGCCGATCCGTCACGACCTGACCATCAAGGTCATTCCTCCGGCCGGCGCCACCGACATCCGGTACGGCAACGCGCTGATCGTCCCGATCAACGAGGACAAGCTGAACCTTTACGAGGACGCGGAGGTGGCACCGGGCGGCGAGACGATCAAGGCCAGGGTCTTCGCCGGCACTGTCGCGGCGGCCCTCGCGATGACGTGGCGGGACGCGGCCGGTGAGCTGCACCGGGCCGCACCGATGGCATCGCAGGTGCAGGTCACCGGGGCGACCACGGTGGAGCTGGACTTGCGGAAGGCCAAGCCGATCAGGGTGAACGCCACGGAGCCGACGGAGACATACCGCGCGGCCTTCCAAATCAAGCGGACCTCTGTGGACAGCAATTGGGGGCTTACCGCACAGCTGGGCACCAACTACGGTCCCGGTGAACCGAACTGGTGGGCACTGCCGACCAGCGAGGTGAGCCTCGGCACGCTCGCCTTCAACAGCCAACATGTCCTGGTACCGCCGTCAGTAACGATGAAGGTAACGGGCAACGGTGACTCCTTCGACCTGGACGCCCGCTACGCGACGCCGGACACCTCCATCCACGGCGGGACCCAGCAATGGAAGGAAAACGGGAGGGCCGTGAACCGCTTCGTGCGGTTGACGATCCCCCGACTGCCCACCAACGGGCAGAAGCCCGTGGTCTACGCGGGCACCGGCTCGGCCGAGGAACTCGCCAAGATCGACGCGACGGGTGCGCTGGTGCTGGTGCGGCCGACCGACATCTGCAAGACGACCTGCAACTTCACCGCACTCCGTGAGCGAGTGGCAGCGGCTGCCGCAGCGGGTGCGGTCGGGGTGCTGGTGACCGGCGCGACCGATCGGGTCACCCTGGAGTCGTACGGGACCCGGCTCTACAACTGCGAGAACGGTCCGGACAGCTGCCCGCCGGTCGAGCCGTACGCAGCGTTGCCGATCGTGACCATACCCCCGGCCGAGGCCGCCACGCTGATCCGGCGGATCGGGGGCGGGGCGAGGTCCGGCGTCCAGGTCGAACTCGGCGGCAACAGCGAGGTGTCGAAAAGCTACGCGCTGGCGTTCAACACCAGCGGTCGGATCCCCGCCAGCCTGCCGCACCAGGTCCTGCCCGAGGAGCTCGACCGTGTCGACCACCGTATCCACGCTGACCGGCCCGGGGTGACTACCTACTTCGGCTGGAGCCGGACCACCGACGCCGGCCCGGTTGCAGTGGAGATGGACCTGCCCAAGCCGGCCAGCCAACGGCAGCTCACCACGTGGGTCACGCGGGACGACAACGCGATCGACACATTTGAGCTGGCCACCAGGCATTACATCGCGCCGTCCGTGGCGACTGCATCGGGCCCGGGCGAAGCTCAGGACCTGGCGCTCGACAGGAAGAACACGATCGACTGGAACTCGGGTCCGTCCCTGCCCGGCGCGGTGCCCCAGGTCCGCACCAAGTCGGGCTTCACCACCAGCACCGGCCTGCCGTGCGCCGGCTGCCGGGAGGCCGACCGTTTCTGGCCAACCATGTACCTGACCGGCAGCGGAGGCGGCCGCCAGGCCGTGATCGGCATGGTCAATGAAACGATCTTGTTCCCGCTCCTCTTTGGGATGCAAACCTGTACCACCTGCGACGTCAGCCTCTCCAACCAGGCCGGCGACGAACTCGAGCAACGGCTCGTCCCGCTCGAGTTCGCCTTCCAGCTCGGCGAGCCCGGCAACGCGCCGGACCTGGTGTCGGGGAGCAAGCAGTGATGACCGAAGCGAGGAAGGAGACCGGTCCGATGAACGCGACCGCGCCATCGAGGTGGCGCCGGACAGTGAACCTGGCGGCGCTGACAGCCGTAGGGGTGCTTGCGGTGGCGGGTTGCGGTAGTGCTGACGTCATCACGTATGACCTGCCTGCGGAATCAGCCCGCTACTCGTTCGAGGCGGAAACCAACGGGGTCAAGACCGTGTGGGAGTACATGTCCGACCGGCCGACCAAGCCTGACGCGCCGACGTCGCAGCCGTGCATCGCGGACATCATCGTCAAGGATCCAGGTTCGTGCCGTCCGGAGCCGTTGATCTTCCTGCGGTACGACCTGGGCCTGGAACTGGACAACACCGCCAAGGCCGACGGCCTCCACCTCATCACCGTCACCGGCTACTACCAGGAGCGGCTCAGCACGCCACCGACCGTGACCGAGCTGCGGGTCGAGGCCAGCTTCGACGGCGGCAAGACCTGGCAGCCGGCAATCACCCAGGCCGGCGGGCAGAACACGTTCACCGCGCAGATCAAGCACCCGAAGCGTGACGAGGCTCCCGGAGGAGTCGGACTGCGGATCACCGCGACCGACAGTGCGGGGGACACCGTCAAGCAGACGATTCCCAAGGCGTACCAACTGCGCTGAGGTGAACCGATTAAACGGTGAGCCAACCCGGAGGGGCCACGGCCGGGGCGAGACTGGGGGTCTCGCCCCGGCCGTCTCTCGCGTTCTCGGTGAAGTCCTCGCCGAACGCGGGCAGCGCCGATTCGCCCTTGGCAAGATCGAGCACGCGGAGCTCCTTCCATGGCGCAAACGTGCCAGGCCGAGGTACCGACAGACAGGCGGAGGAGCATCGTGCTGTCAGACGTGTTGGGACTGACCCCCGAAGAGGCGGAGATCTACCGCACGCTGATCTCGGTAGCCTCCGCCACCCCCGCCGAACTCGCCGAGTCCGTCGGCTGCGACGCCCGCCAGTTGGTGCGTACCCTCGGCATGCTCGAAGGCCGGGGGCTCGCCGCGCGCAGCCTCGGCGATACCGCCCGGTTCGTGGCCTCCCCACCGGCGGCGGCGCTGCGGGCGCTCCTGCTGCAGCGACAGAACGAGCTCAAGCTGGCGGAACTCGAACTCGAGTCCCTCGACGAAATTTACCGCGCGGCCACCCTCGGGCGCGGCGTCGCGGACGTCGTCGACGTGATCCACGGCGCCGAGGTTGTCCGCGAGCGCGTCGGACAAATGCAACTCGGCGCCCGGGAAGAGGTCATGAACTTCGCCAAGGTGCCAGTCATTTCGGCCGGTAACCTGACCGACGGTGCGGTCATCGCGCGCGGCGTTCGTTACCGGGTGATACTCGAACGCGCGATGCTCGACGAGGGAGCCACGTCGTTCGACGAGATCGTCCAGGCGCGGGCCACCGGAGAGGAGGTCCGAATCGCTGAGACGCTGCCACTGAAACTCTTCATCGTGGACCGCGAGTTCGCCATTGTTCCACTCCTCGGTTCGGCCAATGCCGCAAAGACGGGAGCCCTGCTCGTGCACGAGAGCAGCCTGCTCGATGCGCTGATAGCGCTGTTCGAGTCCGAATGGGGGAGAGCGACGCAGTTCGTCACCTCCGCAGGTGCCGTGCAAAATGCATCCGCCATAGAGGATCTGGATGCACAGATCCTCAGCCTGTCGCTGACCGGCCTCACCGACCAAGCGATCGCCGCCCAGCTACGCACCTCCCTGCGGACGGTGCAGCGCCGGGTCCGGCACCTGATGGATATCGCGAAGGTGCAGACTCGCATGCAGCTGGGCTTCCAAGTGGCACGGCTGGGCTGGCTCGAAGCCGAGCGAGACGGCAACCAGACCGCATGAGGCCGTGGGCGATGGGACGCGACGCGCGAGCAGACCGTCTCCTTTGGCCCTCGACTACGACCTGCGGCGCATCCCCCAGCTTGCATGCTCCCCGGCGGGCGCGCAATTGGCTGGCCGGTGCTCGCCGGCCACCGTAAACTCCTCGCAGGTGAGGAAATGGTCGTTATTGCGACCAACGAGATATCCGGTCAGCGCGACGACCGTGACGGTAGCTGCGGCGCCGACCTTCAGCCGCTGGCCGGGTAGCGCGAAGTACCGAGGCGCGAGCAGTCGCGCGATCACCCAAAAGATCACGGGAAGCGTCAGCACGTTCGCAGTAAGCAAAACATCCGCGGCTAGTACGGCAGCCCGGGTTCGTTATGTAGATGACCGGCGATGAGTTCAGCCTGGGCTGGTCGGCGTGTCTGCGGGCATGCAGACGGCCGCC
>NZ_JBFALG010000007.1:32470-171195 GCF_040656135.1 Micromonospora sp. NPDC050200 | reverse complement strand
GCCAGGATCAAACTCTCCAACAAAAACCTGTTGAAAACATGTCCTGACAACAAAAGTGTTGCCAAAGGAATCCCAACCAACCAGACCCACCAAAACAGGCCCGACCAGTTCGGGGTATAAATCAATTTGGCACTGGCTTATCAAGCACCCTGTTGAGTTCTCAAAGAACAACCACACACCGCCTGGAAGCTCTACTCCGTAGAACCCCCGTCTGGGGCAACCTCTCCAACTTACCCGGCCCGACTTTCGCTGTCAACCTCGTGTTTGAGCTGATCAACTTGGTACGGCCCGACCCACGCTGACGCACGCCGTAACCGGCGGTCGCTTCTATCGTGGGAAATCGGCAGACCGGCCGATCGCCGCTTCGCGGCCACCCGCCCGGCTCCCTGCCGGCTTTCGCACTCTACCCGGTCGGTCTCGCGATCGCAACCCCGTCTCCGGAGTGTGTCGCACCGCCCGTTCCTCAGTCTCGCTCGGCGTCTCCGCCACGAGCCTGGCGCCCGCTCTCGGCCGGTTTGTCCGGCCTCCCGCGTGCAGAGAGAAAGTTACGCGGCGGGCCCGGAGAAGGCAAATCAAAGATCGTCATTGGCGTACCGCGTGTCGGTGAAACGCCGCGCCGGCGTACCCGGATCGGGATCGGCGCGCCGCGGAGCCGGCGGCGTGCCAGAGTGGCAGCCATGGATGACCTGTCCCGATCCCCGGCGGCGACGCTCGCCGACGAGGCGTTGCTCGGACTCCTGGCGCCGTTCTGGCAGCTGGTGATCGGCGCGGTCGTGCTCGCCGTCGTCCTGCTCTCCATCACCCGGCTGGCCCGGCGCGGCCGGTCCCGCATGACCACCGCGCTGCTCGTCACCGCGGCGGCGATCGTCGGCCTGACGGTGATCGGCGTGCTCGTCGAGGGCTGACCTGGGCTCAGAGCCGTCGGTTGGCGAGGCTGGGCAGCTCGGTGCGGATGGTCCGCAGGCGGTCGAGGTCCAGGTCGACCACCGTCAGCCCCGGCCCGTCCGGCACCTGACCGAGCACCGTCCCCCACGGGTCGACCACCATGCTGCGCCCGAAGCAGGTACGCCCCGGTTCGTGGTCACCGATCTGGCCGGCGGCGGCCACGAAGCACTGGTTCTCGATGGCCCGCGCCCGCAGCAGCACCTCCCAGTGGTCGCGGCCGGTGTGCATCATGAACGCGGCCGGCACCACGAGCAGCTGCGCTCCCCCGTCGACGGCCAGCAGCCGGTAGAGCTCGGGGAAGCGCAGGTCGTAACAGATGGACAGGCCCACCCGCAGACCCTCGACGTCCACCACCACCGGCTGGTCGCCGGGGGCCACCGTCGCCGATTCCAGGTACGACACCCGCCCCGGGATCTCCACGTCGTACAGGTGGATCTTGCGGTAGCTGGCGGCGAGCGCGCCGGAGCGGTCGAAGACCAGGGACGTGTTCCAGGTGTGCGCCGGATCCGGACCGGCCTCGTGGAACGAGCCCGCCACGACCCAGATGCCGAGCCGCTCGGCGACGCCGGCGAAGAACGTGCCCACCGTGCCGTCCACCGGCTCCGGCTCCGGCAGCCCCGCGCCGGGGCCGAGGTAGTCGACGTACTCGGGGAGGACCGCGAGATCCGCGCCGGCCGCCGCGGCCCTGACCAGCAGGGCCTCCGCGGCGGCCAGGTTGGCGGCCCGGTCGTCGCGGGCGTTGAGCTGGCAGACGGCGACGCGCATGGAGATCAGGGTACGGGCGGACGGCGGCCGGGGACAGCGTCAGACGCTGGCGAGCACCAGGGCGCCGGCGGCGAATCCGAGACCGGCCAACTGCACCGGCCGGAGCCGTTCCCGGTCCACGGCGAGCGCGAGCAGCACGGTGCTGGCCGGGTAGGCCAGCGAGCCGTCAGCAGCCCGCCGACGATCGGCACCACCGCGGCGGTGATCGCCGTGACCGGTGCGACCACGGCCCATCGTCCCGGCGGCGAGGGCCCGGTAGAGCAGCATCACCCCGGCCGCGCCGGCGACGCCCGCGCCGAGCCCCCACGCCAGGTCGACCACGGGGTGATCCCGAGCACCGACGCGTCGGCGAAGCCACCGGCGGAGAAGGAGGTCAACCTGCTGTCGGTGGTCGGCGCCGGGTACCACCAGCACCAGCAGGAGCAGCAGCGGCGACCGCGGACACCGCCGCCAGCATGATGGGGAACAGCGGACGGTCCTACCAGAGCAGGGGCGGGCCCGGGCAGTGGCATCCCGTACCGACGACAGCACGGCCACCCCCCGGGCGGCCGTGCTGTCGTCGTCAGTGTGGGGCGCCGGTCAGGCCGACTTCTCCTCGCGATCCCGGCGGGCCCGGCGACCGGTGAACTCCCTCGGGACGATGGTCGGGTTGACGTTCTCCAGGACCACCTCGCGGGTGATCAGCACGCGGGCGGCGTCGGGGTTGCTCGGCACCTCGTACATCGTGGAGAGCAGAACCTCCTCGATGATGGCGCGCAGGCCACGAGCACCGGTGCCCCGCAGCATCGCCTGGTCGGCGATCGCCTCCAGCGCCGGCTCGTCGAACTCCAGTTCGACCCCGTCCAGTTCGAAGAGCCGCTGGTACTGCTTGACCAGCGCGTTGCGCGGCTCGGTGAGGATGCGCACCAGGGCGGCGCGGTCCAGGCTGCGCACGTTGGTGATCACCGGCAGGCGGCCGACGAACTCGGGGATCAGCCCGAACTTGAGCATGTCCTCCGGCATCACCTGGCTGAAGATGTCGTCGGTCGACCGCTCGGAGACCGACCGGAGCCGGGCGCCGAAGCCGGTGCCGCCGTGGCCGGTGCGGCTCTCGATGATCTGGTCGAGCCCGGCGAAGGCGCCACCGCAGATGAACAGCACGTTGGTGGTGTCGATCTGGATGAACTCCTGGTGCGGGTGCTTGCGCCCGCCCTGCGGCGGCACGTTGGCCACCGTGCCTTCCAGCATCTTCAGCAGCGCCTGCTGGACGCCCTCGCCGGAGACGTCCCGGGTGATCGACGGGTTCTCCGACTTACGGGCGATCTTGTCGACCTCGTCGATGTAGATGATGCCGGTCTCGGCGCGCTTGATGTCGTAGTCCGCGGCCTGGATCAGCTTGAGGAGGATGTTCTCCACGTCCTCGCCGACGTACCCGGCCTCGGTCAGCGCGGTGGCGTCGGCGATGGCGAAGGGGACGTTCAGCATCCGGGCCAGGGTCTGCGCCAGGTGGGTCTTGCCGCAACCGGTCGGCCCGAGCAGCAGGATGTTGGACTTGGCCAGCTCGACGGCGTCGCTGCCGGAACCCGGCGCGCCGGCCGCCTCGGCCTGGATCCGCTTGTAGTGGTTGTAGACCGCGACGGCGAGCGCCTTCTTGGCCTGGTCCTGACCGACGACGTAGTTGTCGAGGAACTGGCAGATCTCCATCGGCTTGGGGAGCTCTTCCCACTTCACCTCGCCGGACTCGGCCAACTCCTCCTCGATGATCTCGTTGCAGAGATCGATGCACTCGTCGCAGATGTAGACCCCGGGCCCCGCGATGAGCTTCTTGACCTGCTTCTGCGACTTGCCACAGAAGGAGCACTTGAGTAGGTCGCCGCCGTCACCGATCCGTGCCACCTACGTTCTCCCTGCACTCGTCGGCCGGAACGCCGGCCCTGACCTGCGGGCGCCGCGCGCCCGTCCGTCTCGATCCCTGCCGCCGACCCGACCCGCCCAGCGGTACGGAACCGACGTTACCCGCTGGCGGAGGTTTCTCCGACCCCCAAAACGGGTGTGTCAGAGGTCGGCCGGGAACCGCTCCCCGACCGACCTCCGACCCGGTGCTGCTCAGCTGGCCGCGTTGGCCGCCAGCAGGCCCTTCTTGCGGCTGGTCAGGATCGTGTCGACCAGCCCGTACTCCTTGGACTCCTCGGCCGTCATGATCTTGTCCCGGTCGATGTCCTTGCGGACCTGCTCGATCGGGCGGTTGCAGTGCCGGGAGAGCATGTCCTCCAGCTGGGTCCGCATCCGCAGGATCTCCCGGGCCTGGATCTCGATGTCCGAGCCCTGCCCGTAGCCGCCCTCGGTGGCCGGCTGGTGGATGATGATCCGCGAGTTCGGCAGCGCCATCCGCTTGCCCGGGGTGCCGGCCGAGAGCAGCACCGCCGCCGCGCTGGCCGCCTGGCCCAGGCAGACGGTGGAGATGTCCGGCCGGACGTACTGCATGGTGTCGTAGATCGCCGTCATGGCGGTGAACGAGCCACCCGGCGAGTTGATGTACATGATGATGTCGCGGTCCGGGTCGGTGCCCTCGAGCGTCAGCAGCTGCGCCATCACGTCGTTGGCGGACGCGTCGTCGACCTGGACGCCGAGGAAGATGATCCGGTCCTCGAAGAGCTTGTTGTACGGGTTGGACTCCTTGACCCCGTACGACGTGCGCTCGACGAACGACGGAAGCACGTAGCGGTTGTGCACGGCCGCGAACTGGGGCGGCAGGCTCAGATCGGTCATCGTCAGCTCCTCAGCTCAGGGTCCCGGCGCCATCCGGAACCTGAGCGGCCCCGATGATCACCTTGTCGATGAAGCCGTAGTCCATGGCCTCCTGGGCGGTGAACCAACGGTCCCGGTCCGAATCCGCCTCGATCTGCGCCTGGCTCTGGCCGGTGTGGTGCGCGACCCGCTCCTGGAACATCCGCTTGGTGTAGAGCATCTGCTCGGCCTGGATCGCGATGTCGGACGCCGTGCCGCCGAGGCCACCCGACGGCTGGTGCATCATGATCCGCGCGTGCGGGAGGGCGTACCGCTTGCCCTTCGTGCCGGCGCAGAGCAGCAGCTGGCCCATGGAGGCCGCCATGCCCATCGCCACGGTCGACACGTCGTTGTCGATGAACTGCATGGTGTCGTAGATCGCCATGCCGGAGTAGACCGAGCCACCCGGCGAGTTGATCCAGAGATTGATGTCGCGGTCCGGGTCCTCCGCGGCGAGCAGCAGCAGCTGCGCGCAGATGCGGTTGGCGACCTGGTCGGTCACCTCGCTGCCCAGGAAGATGATGCGCTCCTTGAGCAACCGGTTGTAGACCGAGTCGTCGAGGTTGCCAATGGTGTCGCCACCGCGGGCGTCAATCGCCCGGAGCGGCTTCGGTGAGATGTGCATGTCGGTCATGGCAGCCCTTCGCTCTCCGTACCGTCCTCCCCGACACTAACCGCTCAGCCGGGTGATCGACTCCCGGTCGGGGCACTGTTCGCTCTCAGCGCAGATGTCCTCGGGACGTACCCGGAAAGCGGTTTCGGCCGCCGTCCACCGCGACGGGCGGACGGCGGCCGACCGGGGACGATCAGTGCTCGTGGTCGTGCTCGTGCGCCTGCTCGCTCTCGGCCCGCAGCGCGTCGAGGCTGACCTCGTTGCCGGCGGTGTCCTTGATCTTGATCTTCTCCATCACCGCGGCGAGGGCCTTGCCGCGACGGACGTCGCCGAAGACGGCGGCGGCCGCACCGGAGCGCACCAGCTGGTCGTAGTACTGCTGCGGAGCCATCCCGGCGCGCTGCGCGCGGTGGACGATCTCGTGGCCGAACTCGTCGTCGGAGACCTGGACGTCCTCGGCGTCGGCCAGCGTGTCGAGCAGGAGCTGGATCTTGACGCCGTCGGTCGCCGCCTCGTTCAGCTCGGCGTCGATCTGCTCCTCGGTCTTCTCCTCGGCCGCGAGGTACTCCTCCAGCGAGGCACCGATCCGCTCCAGCTGGTCGATCATGGCAGCCTTGCGGCTCTCGACCTCCTCGCGGACGACACCCTCCGGCGCCGGCACCTCGGCGACGGCGACGAGCTGCTCCAGGGCCTTGTCCCGGGCGGCGTAGATCTGCTCGACCCGCTTGCCCCGGGTGACCCGCTCGCGCAGGTCGTCGCGGAGCTCGGCGATGGTGTCGAACTCGCTGGCCAGCTGGGCGAAGTCGTCGTCCAGCTCCGGCAGCTCCTTCTCCTTGACCGTGCGGACGGTCACCGCCACCTCGGCGTCCCGGCCGGCGAAGTCGCCGCCCACGAGCTGGGTGGTGAAGGTGGTGCTCTCCCCGGCAGCGAGGCCGACCACGGCCTCGTCCAGCCCGGGCAGGAGCTGCTTGCTGCCGACCTCGTGCGAGATGTTGCTGGCCGAACCGCCCGGCACGTCCTCGCCGTCGACGGTGGCGTTCAGGTCGATCTGGACGTAGTCGCCCTCCTGGGCGGCCCGCTCGACGGTCTTGAGGGTGGCGAACCGCTCGCGCAGGCCCTTGACCTGCTCGTCGATCTCGCTTTCGTCGATCTGGAGCTCGTCCACGGTCACCTCGACGGTGGCCGGGTCCGGCAGGCTGATCTCCGGACGGACGTCGACCTCGGCGGTGAAGTTGAGCGAGTCACCGTCGTTGAACTCGGTGATCTCGACCTCCGGACGGCCGAGGGTCTTCAGGTCGTGCTCGCGGACCGCGGCGAGGATGTTCTGCGGGATGGCCTCCTGCACCGCCTCGTTGAGGACGGTGCCCCGGCCCACCCGCTGGTCGATGACGGCGGCCGGCACCTTGCCCCGGCGGAAGCCGGGAACCTGCACCTGCGAACCGATCTCCCGGTACGCCTTCTTGAGGCTCGGCTCGAGCTCGACGAACGGCACCTCGATGGCGAGCCGCACGCGCGTCGGGCTCAGAGTCTCGACGGTGCTCTTCACAGGCGTACTCCTTGACGGATCTCAGTTGAGTCTGGGCGTGTTTGCGCGCATCGAGTGTAGGCGAGCCGGGCTGCTGCTCCGGCAGCGCCCGGGTACCGCGCGACAAAAATCGGCGACGGCCCGGGCGACCCGGCCGCGGACGACAGTCGGGGTGGCGGGATTTGAACCCACGGCCCCTCGCTCCCAAAGCGAGTGCGCTACCAAGCTGCGCCACACCCCGTGGCGACGAGAAGTGTATGCCGTCAAGTACCCGCCGGAGGTGCCGGGGAGGCTCCCAACGCGCCGAACCTCCACCATCCGGGCACCGTTGTCCGTTACGTTCCCGGGCGTGGCGGGGCGCGCGGGCGTCTGGACGGCGGGCGGGCGCGTTTTGCGGGAAGTGGTGGTGTCCGGGGTGCGGGGAGACCGCGACTTGCCGCACAGCGTGCGGATCATGGAGTCGGCGCGGGGATATGCCTGTGCGCGTCGGGTGGGGCGACCGGGTAGGCTGTCGGCGCGTCCCGCCGTGGCGGGGCGACTGCGGGCGTAGCTCAATGGCAGAGCTTCAGTCTTCCAAACTGACGGTGCGGGTTCGATTCCCGTCGCCCGCTCAGACACGATGGCCCAGGTCAGACCAGAAATCCGACCTGGGCCATATACGTGTCCGTCGCTCGGGCTAGCCGTCGTGCCCGCTACGTGCCCGCTCTCGTTCTTCGGCGATCCCGGCGCTGAGGGCGTCGGCGATGGTCTTGTCTCGCTCGGCCGTGGCGCTGGTAGATCATCGCGGCTCGGGTCGATGCATCTCCGCGACCTTGCCGAAGGACAGCTTGACCGGCGGCACCCGGCGCACCCGGCCCGAGGCGGTGACCTGCTCCAGCCAGGGCAGCCCGAGCAGACCGCCGCCGGGACCGCCAGCGTCCGTCCGTGCGTCAAGGCCGTCTTGACGTGGCGGCCCCGACAGCGGCCCGCTCCCACAAGGGCGGGTCGACGGCGACGGGATGGCGAGGTTCCGCTGGCTGGGTCAATGCCTCACCAACACGCATGCGACACGGGGCGGGTCGAGCGTCCACCCGGCCCCCCAGCTATTGATGGGGGTCGCCAGATCTTGTCGGCGGCCGCGGGGTGGCGGCTGCGTCGATCGTTTGGGCGAGGGCCGTCAGAGTGGGTCGAGGCGGCGCTTGAGCAGGCAGAACTCGTTGCCTTCTGGATCGGCGAGGACGTGCCAGGACGCATCCGCAGGCTGACCGATGTCGACGAGTTTGGCCCCGGCGGCCAGGAGGCGCTCGAGCTCGGCGTCCTGATCGCGGTCGGTGGGGTTGACGTCGATGTGCAGCCGGGCATGCCCATTCTTCGGCTCGTCGTTGCGGATGAGGAAGATCGTCGGCTGCGGGCCGCCGAACCCTTCGCGCGGACCTATCTCGATGCAGCCCTCCTCTTCGCGATCGAGCTCTATGAAGTCCAGGACCTCGCACCAGAACCGCGCCAGCGCCTCGGGGTCGCGGCACTTGAGCACGAGCTCACTGATACGACATGCCATTGACGAAACCTACTCTCAGCATGGGAACTGCCGGGGCGGCCGCACGCGGATCTCATGGGCTCCCTGCAGTGAGAACAAGCTCGCGATCGTACCGGGCGAGGCGAGCGGGCTCGAATTGATTTCAGGCCCTCGCCTGGCCAGGTCGCCATGCGGGGGCCGAGGAACACGCCGGACGCGTGCCCAGGGGTTCCATCGGCCATGCGGCCCATTCCCCGGCTCCTTACCCTGGGAAGGGACGTGCACAGCCTCCCAGGGCTCGGGGCGTGCCCGCTGCGTGCCCGACAGTGGGGTCAACAGAGGTCAGCAACGGCATCCCCCTGCCCGGGCTCTCACTCGCTCTCTGGACGACGAGCCTTATCACCAGCAGGTTCACGATGATCTGCTTGGCGATCAAGGCACCTTCCAAACTGACGGTGCGGGTTCGATTCCCGTCGCCCGCTCCACAGCTTCCGGTCCAGGTCAGACAGCTTCCGGTCCAGGTCAGCGGCATGATCGCCGAGCCTGGGCCACTCTCGTGTCAGCCCTCTTTGATGCCTCGATGCCGATCATGCAGCCGGCCCCGCAGGATCGCCGACGCGACGTCGGTATCCAGGACGACCAGGCTCCCCGGCGAGAGGCGTACAGCGCCTCTCGGGCGCGGTGAGCTGGTGCAACGGGAGCCGCTGGCCCAGGTCAGAGAAGGCGGTCCCCGCTCCTGGCCGGCAGGCCACTCCCCCGCTTCGACGTTGTTGCCATCCGCGGGCCACCCGTCGGCCGGCTGTGCCGGGCGAGACGGCGGACCATGCGGAAGTGATCTCCCGGTCGCGCTCGCCCTGGGTTAGTCAAACCGGGCGAGAGCACCGCGGTCTAGGAGCGGAGACGGCCGAGGTCGGCAAGTAGTTCGACGACGCGTGTCCTGATGTCGTCGCGGACCTGGCGGACGAGTTCGAGGGGCTGGCCGGCGGGGTCGGTGAGCTTCCAGTCCTCGTACCGTTTGCCGGGGAAGACGGGGCAGGCGTCGCCGCAGCCCATGGTGACGATGACGTCGCTTGCTTCGGCGGTGTGCCAGGTCAGCCGGGTGGGTGTCTGGTCGGTGATGTCGATGCCGACCTCGCGCATGGCCTCGACGGCGGCGGGGTTGATCCGGTCGCCGGGTTCGCTGCCGGCGGAGCGGACTTCGACGGTGTCGCCGGCGAGGTGGCGGAGCCAGCCGGCGGCCATCTGGGAGCGGCCGGCGTTGTGCACGCAGACGAACAGGATGCTGGGCTTGTCGCTCATCGGTGGTCTCTCTCGTCAGTCGATGGAGGGGCTGCGGCGTTCGATGAGAACGACGTCGCGCCAGGTGCCGTGGTGGCGGCCGATGCGCCTGCGGGTGCCGACGGTGCGGAAGCCGCAGGCGGTGTGCAGGGCGAGGCTGGCGGTGTTCTCGGGGAACACGCCGGACTGAATGGTCCAGATGCCGGCCTGCTCGGTGGAGGTGATCAGAGCGTCGAGCAGGGCCCGTCCGACTCCTCGGCCGCTGGCGTCGGGGTGGACGTACACGGAGTGTTCGACGACCCCGGCGTAGACGCACCGGTCGGACACCGCCGAGCAGGCGATCCAGCCCAGGACGCGGCCGGCCTGGTCGACGGCCACCCACCGGTGGCCGGGCATCCGGGTCGCGGTGAACTTCTCCCAGGTGGGTGGTTCGGTCTCGAAGGTGGCGTGGCCGGTGGCGATGCCGAGCCGGTAGATGTCCAGGACCGCCTCCGCGTGCGGGTCGTCCATGGCCGCGATCGTGATGCCGGCAGTGGTGGCCGTGGGGTTCATCGGGTACCGGCCTCCTCCACCAGCTGGGGCACGACGACGGCGTCAGCGGCATGCCCGCTGTGGGGGTACCAGGCGGCGAGCGCGGCGACGGCGACCAGGCCGCCGACGAGCTGGGCGGCGACGAAGCCGGGCACGGACGCCGGAGCGATGCCGGCGAAGGTGTCGGTGAAGGCCCGGCCGATGGTGACGGCGGGGTTGGCGAACGAGGTGGACGAGGTGAACCAGTAGGCGGCACCGATGTAGGCGCCCACGGCGGCGGGCGCGGCGGAGGAGCGACCGCTACGGGCGAGGGCGAAGACCAGCACGACCAGGCCGGCGGTCGCCACGACCTCGGCCAGCCACAGGTTCCCCCCGGTCCGGTCGGTGTGTGACCAGGTCACGGCCGGCAGCCCGAACATGAGGTGGGCCAGGACCGCCCCGGCGATCGCGCCACCGACCTGCGCTGCGGTGTAGCCGACGAGGTCCCGCCCGGTCAGGCCGGTGCCGGCGCGTCGCCCGAGCCACCAGTCGACGGCGGAGACGACCGGGTTGAAGTGCGCGCCGGACACCGGTCCGAACGTCAGGATCAGCGCGCCCAGGGCCAGCGCGGTGGCGATCGCGTTCTCCAACAACTGGAGCCCGACGTCGTCCGGGGAGAGCCGGGCGGCGGCGATCCCGGAGCCGACGACGGCGGCGACCAGCATGGCGGTGCCGGCGAACTCGGCCGACGCCCGCCGCGCCAGGGCGAGGCTCATGCGACGGCCTCGGCGGCCGGCGTGGCGGAAACGTCCAGCAGCGCGCCGAGCTGGCGGAACGCCTCGGCCTTGACCCGGTACCAGACCCACGTGCCGCGACGCTCGGAATCGACCAGGCCAGCCTCGCGCAGCACCTTCAGGTGGTGGGAGATGGTCGGCCCGGACAGGTCGAACGCCGAGGTGAGGTCGCAGACGCAGATCTCGGGCACCGAGGCGATCATCGACATCAGCCGCAGCCGGACCGGGTCGCCCAGGGCCTTGAACATCGGCGCGACGACCGCCGCCTGGCCGGCGTCCAACGGGCGGGCGGCGATGGGCGGACAGCAGGCGACCGCTCGCAGGTCCACCACCGGCAGCGCTTGTTTCGACATTTCTCTACCTTGACAGATCTCAAAACAAGGTGCAACAGTTGGCCTTGCTTCGAAAGTCATCTAGACAAGGATGACGCTAGCCGCCTCACCAGCACGTTCGCTGACCTGCCAGGAGGAGACCATGTCCCGCGTCCAGCTCGCTCTGCGCGTGTCCGACCTCGAAGGCTCCGTCGCCTTCTACGCCAAGCTGTTCAACACCGAACCGGCCAAGCGCCGCCCCGGCTACGCCAACTTCGCCATCGAGAACCCGCCCCTGAAGCTCGTCCTGCTCGAAGGCGAGCCCGACCAGCCCACCGTCATGGACCACCTGGGCGTCGAGGTGTTCAGCACCGACGAGGTCAACGCCGCCACCACGCGGCTGACCGACGCCGGCCTCATCACGCTGGAGGAGAACAGCACCGAGTGCTGCTATGCCCTCCAGGACAAGGTCTGGGTACGCGGCCCCGGCAACGAGCCCTGGGAGGTCTACACCGTCAAGGCCGACTCCCCGCAACTGGAGAAGGCCACCGAGAGCGCCTGCTGCACCCCGGCCGCCGGCCAGGAACCGGCCACCAACGGAGCCACCGCAGGCTGCTGCTGATCAGGACAAGGTGCGTGCCCGTTCTCCACCTGAGGGCGGGCCCGCAACTTGCTGGGCAACACGCTGTCCTGGTCGGGCCGGACGTCGGGCCGCGGATCCGTCCCGCTCGGCGGGACACCGGCGTCGACCGTGGCTGGCTACCATCCCGTCCATGACCAGCGTCGGTCTCGGGATGACCGCCGCGCCGCGCCCACCTGGGCGCGCCCTGGCCCGTACGCAGTTCCTGCTGGCCGGCGCGTACGTCGCCGCAGTCGGCGTCGCCGCCTGGGTGAGCCCGCCCGCCACCACCCTGCACACCTGGCTCCTCGACTAACCTCCGGCGCCTGCGCCAGCCACAGCGGCGTATCCGGGACAGCCGTCGCATCCGGCACGTTCCGCCCCGGTGGCGACGATCACGCCGGCCGTCCGCCGTCCCCATCGGACGACGTCGAACCCTGCGGGGTGCAGGGGCGGCCGTGGCCGGCCGACCGGACCGTCCTCTACTGGTGGCGTCCCACCTTCTGGCGCCGGTGACGCCGACCGGTCGATCGGGTCGGCGGCGTGGGCTGCGTACGATGCGGGGCCGGGCATTCCCTCGTCTGCGTGGAGGTATCGACCGATGGCAGGCCAGCAGGACGGGTTCGCCCTCGGCGTCGACCTCGGCACGTCCAACACCGTGGCCGTGCTGCGCTGGCCGGACGGGCGGACCCGGCCGCTACTCGTCGACGGGCAGCCGATCCTCCCCTCCGGCGTGTACGCCGACACCGACGGGCGGCTGCACGTCGGCCGGGACGCGCAACGGCTGGCGCAGGCCGACCCGGCCGGGTACGAGCCGAACCCGAAGCGCCGGGTGGACGAGCCGACCGTGTCGCTGGGCGGACGCGCGTACCCCCCGGCGGAGCTGCTGGCGGCGACCCTGCGCGCGGTGGCGGAGTCGGCGGTGGCGGCGGCCGGCTTCCTGCCCCCGGCGGTGGTCACCTACCCGGCGGCCTGGGAGGCGCCCCGACGGCAGGTGCTGCACGACGCGCTGGCGCTCGCCGGCTGGCCCTCGGCCGCCGAGCACACCATGTCCGGGCCGATCCCGCCCGGGACGCGCCTGCTGCGGGAGCCGGTGGCCGCCGCCCGGTACTACACCGACGTGCTGCGCCGGCCGGTGCCGGTCGGCGGCGCGGTCGCGGTCTTCGACTTCGGTGGCGGCACGCTGGACGTCGCCGTGGTCCGCAACGAGGGCGCCGACCCGTGGGGGGACTCCGGCTTCACGGTGGTCTCCACCGGCGGGGTCGCCGACCTGGGCGGCCTGGACCTCGACGCGGCCCTGGTGGGCCGGCTCGGGGAGTTGGTCGCCGACGCCGACCCGGCCCGCTGGGCCCGGCTGACCAGGCCGGAGACGGCCACCCAGTGGCGGGACCGGCAGCAGCTCTGGGACAACGTACGCGGGGCGAAGGAGATGCTGTCGCGGACCAGCGTCGCCCCGGTCGCCGTACCCGGGGTGGAGACGGCGGCGCGGCTGGACCGGGCCGACCTGGAACGGCTCGCCGCTCCCCTGCTGACCCGGGCGGTGGCGGGGACCCGCGAGGTGATCGCCGCCGCGGGGCTCACGCCGGAGCAGCTCGCCGGGCTCTTCCTGGTCGGCGGGTCGTCCCGGATACCGCTGGTGGCCCGGATGCTCCACGCCGAGCTGGGCATCGCGCCGACCGTGCTGGAACAGCCCGAGCTGCCGGTCGCCGAGGGCGCGCTGACCGACCTGCCGATGCCCCGTCCGCAGTCCCGGCCCGCGCCGGTGCCCGCCGGAGCACCCGGCCACGCGCCGGCACCCGGCCACCCGGCAACGCCACCCGGAACACCGGGGCAGGCGGCGACCCTGCCCGGGCCGGCGCCGACCCGGCCCGACCCGTACGTACCCGGGCAGGCGGCGCCCCCGGCAGCCGGGACGGCGGCGGGGCCGGGCGTACCCCACTCGGCGCCGCCGGTGTCGCCCGCGCCCGGCGGCGGTCCGACCGGGCCGGGACGGGGCCCGCGGGGGCTCTGGATCGCGCTCGGCGCGAGTCTCGCGCTGATCGGCGTGGTGGCCGCGACGGTGCTCTGGCTGGCCTGGGACCGCTACCCGGCACTGGAGTTCCGGACCCTGGAGGTCGTGGACAAGCCGATCCCCGCCGGCGCGGAGCGTTCGACCGCCATGTTCACGGCGGTCCTGGGCGACCGCGCATACCTCGCCCACCAGCTGGCCGACGACCGGCTGGAGGTGGTGGCGGTCCACGCCGGCACCGGGGACGAGCTGTGGCGCGAGCAGACCGGGATCGGCGCGCAGCGGTGGGCCGGGATCCGCGCGCTGCCCGACGGGGTGGCGGTCCTGGCGGACGCGTCCGGCGACAGCACGCCACGCGACCTGTTGGTGCTCGACGCCGGTTCCGGCGCCGAACGCTGGCGGCTCTCCGTGCACGGCGACGACGACCTGTACTACACCCGGGACACGGCGGTCTGGGTCGACCGGACCGGCGATCGCCTGGTCGGCCTACGGATGCGCGACGGCGACGAGGCGTGGCGCCAGGACAGTCCCCGCAACGACTACGGCGACGCCCGGACCCAGGTCGTGCGGGTCAGCACCGCGGAGGCGTTGGGTGGTGCCGGCTCCGTGAGCGGCGCGCCGACGGCGCCCTGGCTCGGTGCGGCGGACCGGCTGGTGCAGGTGGGCGCCGACCGGTCGGTCCGGCTGATCGACATGGACAGCGGTGACCTGCTGCGCAGCCGAACCAACGTCGCCGACGTCGACGACCTGGTGGCGGCGCACGCCGACCGGCTGTACGTCGTCGAGGACGGGCGCGGCTACCGGCTGCTCGGGTACGACCTGGCCAGCCTCGCCGAGCCGGACGTGCTCTACAGCGCGCCCGACGACCGGCGCCGGCCGAAGTCACTGGTCGCCTGCGGCGAGCACCGGGCCTGCCTGCTGGAAACGCCGGACGGCGAGAGCGCGCGCACCGAGGTGGTGGCGGCGACCGAGGGGAACGGCAGCCGGCACTGGCCGGCCCCGGAGGCCGACACGCTGGTGCCGCTCGGCGAGCACCTGCTGGCCCGGCAGGACCCCCCGCGGTCCACGGTCACCCTCTTCGACGCCGGCGGCAAGGCCGTGCTGGCCGACCGGGACGGGGTGGCGGTCCGGTTGGACGCGGGCAACCTGCTGATCTTCGCCGAGCCGCCGAGCACCGTCGAGGACGAACGCAGCGTCGCCGGGATGTCGGTGGGCGCCGACAGGCCGTTCGAGATGGGTCAGCTGAAGGACGTCCGCAGCGAATCCTGCTCGTGGAACACCGAGGTGATCGCCTGCGGTCGGGAGAAGGACTTCGTGCTGTACCGCCTCGCCGGGGCCTGACCGGGCCGGCACGTCACCGGCCCGGGTCGGCCGGGGGTCCCGCCGACCCGGGCCGCCCGCCGGGATCTCAGCCGCGCCAGGCCCGGACGGCGGCTGGCAGGCTGCCCAGCACCAGCAGGACCACGGCGACCGCGCCGATCAGCCGAGGGCTGATCGGCAGGGCGAACGCCACGACGGTCAGCGGGCTGGAGGCGATCATCGACCAGGCCGCCCAGCGCGGAAGGATCCCGGCGCGGCGCAGCGCCACCCCGAACAGGACGTACGCCACCAGGTGGAAGACGATGTAGACGAGCAGGTAGCCGCCCATCACGGTGTCGGTGGCGAACGTGTCGAGCAGGGCGCCGTGGCCGGTGCCGCCCGCGCTGCGCGCGGCCGTGTTGATCAGGTCGTCGAGTGCGGTCAACGCGCTGAACGGGAGCCAGCCCAGCACGCCGAGCAGGCCGGCGACGGTGGCCAGTCGCGGTGACCGGGGCCAGGCGAGCCAGGCCAGCGCGACCGCCCCGACCGGCAGCAGGTACGAGCCGAGCACGAAGGCGACCATGTGGACCGCGTTGACGACCGGGTCCGCCGCCACGCTCGCCGCGATGCTCTCCTGACCCGAGACGTGGATGGACGGACTGAACACACCGCCGACCAGGTAGGCCACCGGTCCGCCGGCGATCGTGACCGCCGCGACGGCCCGCAGCAGCCGGGGGAATCCCGGTGCGCCGGTGGTGAGCGGGAAGGGCTGGCCGCCGGTGGCCTCGGCCGGACCGGTGCCGGACCGGGCCGGCTCGACCCGGCGGAAGAAACGGCGGGGCGCGGAGTCGGTCATCGGTGTGCCTCCGGGAGATCGGCTGGTGCCGGGTGGGTGCACTCAGACTCCTCCGCACCGGTCGATGTCTCGTCCTACCACGAACGGCAACCGTCCTGCGCGCCGGCGCGCACCCGGGCAGCGGCGGCTACGTCGACGGACGTACCCGCCGGCCGGCGGTGCAGCGCGGCGTGACGGCCGCCGGGCCCGGGCACGGATGAACCGCGGCCGGCGGGGTAAGCACCGCCGGCCTGGTGGAGAACGACCCGTTGTCGCGGCATCCCGCGACCGTACGCCGCGGGCGGGCGGCCCCGGCCGACCCGCCCGCGGCGTACGGGTCAGTTGCCCGTGACGAAGTTCCAGGCCGACACGACCCACTCGGTCTGCTGCAGGTAGGCGACCCCCACGCCGACCAGGAAGACCGCGGTCACCAGGTGGGCGCCCCGGGCCCCCCGCCGGACCCGGCCCAGCTGGCGCTCCCAGATCACCCGCCCGACCAGGCGGCACAGCGCGAAGAGGCCGACCGCCACCAGCAGGCTCAGCACGAAGGTGAGCAGCGGCGCGCCCAGGTCGCCCCGGCCGGAGATGGCCCAGATCCCCCAGCAGACGAACGCGAAGAGCCCGCCCGCCATGCTCCACTCGCGGCCCTGGCGCAGCTGCGCCAGGTGCCAGCTCATCGGCCGGCGCGGCGCGGCCGGCTCGGACCAGGTGTGATCGCCGGCGTCCGCGGCCGGGAACTGCTCGGTACGCGGGGTACGCGGCCGCCCGACCGAGGCGACGCCGGGGCGGAACGCGTCCCGCTGCGGCGGCACCTCGACGGTCCGCTCCGCCCACGGCTGTGTCTGGTCTGCCATCTCGTGTCCTCCCCCTGACCGGTGCCGGCCCCCGGCCGACCCGTCGTCTTCGAGGGTAGCCAGCCGGCAAATGAGTCGCCGCCCCGCCGGTGATCGGCTACACATGGTCGATGACCCACCCCGCCCCCGACGTGCAGGTCCCGGCCGCGACCGATTTCGACGCGATCGCCGAGCTGATCGGTGACGCGTTCCACAACCCGTTCGACGCCGAGGTCCGCGAGGTGGAACGGAGCATCTTCGAGCCGGAGCGGGCGCTGCTGATCCGTGACGAAGGCCGAGCGGTAGCGCACGCCTCTGCCTTCACCCGGACGCTCACCGTCCCCGGGGCGACGGTGGCGGCGGCGCACGTCACGATGGTCGCGGTGGCCGTCACCCACCGGCGCCGAGGGCTGCTCAGCGCGCTGATGCGCCGTCAGCTGCGGGAGATCCACGACGCCGGCCGGGAGCCGGTCGCGGTGCTCTGGGCCAGCGAGGGGCGGATCTACCCCCGGTTCGGCTACGGCCTGGCCGCGCAGCGCCTCGCCGTCGAATGCCCGGCCACCACCGAGCTGCGGCTGCCGGAGCCGGCGTCCGCGGCGGGCGCTCTCCGCCTGGCCGACCCGGTCGCGTCGCAACCCGAGCTGGCCCGGGTGTACGACCGGGTGCGCCCCGACCGCCCCGGCTGGTCGGACCGGGACGAGCGCTGGTGGCGGTACGTGCTGGCCGACCCGACCGCCTGGCGGGGCGGGGCCACACCGCGCCGGGCGTTGCTGCACGGGGGGCCGGACGGCGTGGACGGGTACGCGCTCTGGCGGACCCGGGACGAGTGGGACGAGCGGGGGCCACGGGGGCAGGTCCGGGTGGACGAGGTGGTGGCCGCCGGCCCCGAGGCGTACCTGGCGCTGTGGCGGACGCTCTTCTCGATCGACCTGACCCGGCAGCTCTCCTGCACCCGGATCGCCGTGGACGAGCCGCTGCTGCGCCTGGTGGACGAGCCCCGCCGGCTCGGCGCGCAACTGGTCGACGCGCTCTGGGTGCGGGTGGTGGACGTGCCGGCCGCGCTGGCCGCCCGCCGGTACGTCAGCGCCGTCGACGTGGTGGTCGAGGTCGCCGACGACCTGCTGCCGGAGAACACCGGCCGCTGGCGACTCACCGGCGGCCCGGAGGGCGCGGTGTGCGTACGCACCGACGACCCGGCGGAGCTGGCCTGCGACGTACGCGGCCTCGGCGAGCTCTACCTCGGCGGCGTGGCGCCGGCCGCGCTGGCCGCCGCGGGTCGGCTCCGCGAGCTGCGTCCCGGCGCGCTCACCGCCGCCGGCCCGGCCTTCGGCTGGCACCGCGCCCCGGCCGCGATGGAGGTCTTCTGAGCGGCGGCGGGGCCACCGGGGCCGGCGCGGGCGGTACGGTCGGCTGATGGCGGATGCGGAGCGACGGCGACGCCGGCTGCGGCACCAGCCCGACGTGCCGGCCGGGGACGGCGACGGCCCGGCGGCGGACACGGCCGAGGTGCACGACGGCACGCCCGCGCCCCGGGCGCGGCGTGGCGGCGGGGCCGAGGAGGGTGATCGGGGCCTGCGGGGGCTGGTCGGCTCCGGCTCCTCACAGGTGGCGGTCGGGGCGGCGCTGCGGGCCCGGGACGCCGCCCGGCCGACCGACGAGGACCTGGCCGAGGCGGAGGCCCGGCTGGTGATCGTCCGCCGCAACTGGGTGCCCCGCGAGGACCTGCCCCGCTCCGGCCGCTGACGACCGGCGGGCCGGCCCCGCGACGGGGCCGGTACCTCAGCAGGTGGTCAGGGCAGCTCGGGGAGCTGGCGGGTGCGCTCGTAGTCGGCCATCTGGGCGATCCGGCGGGCGTGCCGCTCGTTGCCGGAGAAGGGCGTGGTGAGGAACGCCTCGACGATGGCGGTCGCCTCGTCCAAGGTGTGCTGGCGGGCGCCCACGGCCACCACGTTGGCGTCGTTGTGCTCCCGGCCGAGCTGGGCGGTCTCGACGTTCCAGGCCAGCGCCGCCCGGACGCCGGCGATCTTGTTGGCGGCGATCTGCTCGCCGTTGCCCGAGCCGCCGATGACCACCCCGAGGCTGCCCGGGTCGTTGACCACCCGGTCACCCGTGTGCAGGCAGAAGGCCGGGTAGTCGTCGTCCGGGTCGAAGGCGTGCGGGCCGACGTCGACCAGCTCGAAGCCCTGCTTGGCCAGATGGTTGGCCAGGTGCACCTTCAACTCGAAACCGGCGTGGTCGGATCCCAGGTAGACGCGCATACCGCGCAGTCTGTCAGGCCCCGCCCCGGCACGTCGCGCGGGCGGCGTACCGGGGCGGATTCGTCACAGCGTCGCCCGCGGCAGCTCGGCGACGACCAGGCCGCCGCGCGCCTTCGGGGTGAACCAGGTGCTCTTACGGGGCATCTTCTCCCGGGCCAGGTTGACCTCGACGAAGTCGTCCACGGTCACCGGGGCGATCAGGATGGCCAGCTCGGCCCGGCCGGCGTCGACCTCGCCGGTGAGCCAGCTCGCCGGGTAGTCGCCGCCGACGTAGGTGATCCGCTTGTCGCCCGGGTCGAGGCCGAGCGCGTCGCGCAGCACCAGCCGCTCGACCAGCGCATGGTCCAGGTTCTCCAGCCGGGCGGCGCCCTCGTCGTGCGGCAGGGTGACCGCGTACCCCTGGCCGGGGAGCCGGAGGTGGACGGTGCCGCCGGCCTGCGGGACCTCGACCGGACCGTCGACCGGGATGACCGTCGCGCCGGCGGCGCGGAGCCGGTCGAGCAGCTCGTCGGGGGTGGTGGTCAGCTCACTGACCAGCCGGTTGTAAGGCTGGATGGCGACCGACGCCGGCGTGGTGACCACCGACAGAAAGCGGGGCAGGCCGCCGCTCTGGGCGGCCAGGCTGCGGTGGTTGCCGTCGGCGACCACCAGCTCGCCGCCGCCGGCCAGCGCGGTCAGCTCGTCCTGCTGCCGGCCGGGGCCGAGCAGCCAGATGGCGTGCGTCCGACCGGCCTGGTCGGTGTCGGTCGCGGCGGGCGCGCCGGCCGACTCGGTCGCCGCCGCGAGCGCGGCGTGCAGCTCGTCGCCGCGCCCGGTCTGGAGCAGGAGTACGGGCGAGAGCAGGTGCCCCAGCGCCTCGGCGAGGGCGACCCGCTCGCGCACCTTGGCGATGAAGACGTCCTCGTTGCGGATGACCAGGCCCGGCTCGTCGGCGCTGGTGGAGATCTGGTCGGTGTCCACCATGGCGAAGAGCCCGTACGCCGACTCCTCCCTCGGCGCGCTGATCCGGTAGAGCCCCACGACCTGCTCGGCCGGGGTGTAGCTGCCGTCGGCCTTGGCCTCGGCGAGGCGGGCCACCGCGTCCGGGAGCGCGTCGAGGAACGACTTCCCGAGGCTCTCCGGCGCCCGGTGGGGCATCTCGATGCCGAGAGCACTGTGCGGGTTCGCCTCGATGATCGCGGTGATCTCCGCGTCGTCGGCGAACTCGTCGTAGTTCTGCGCGCCGGTGCCGCCAGTGGTGATCCAGGCCCGGGCGATCGGATGCACGACCGTCATGCCCGTTGACGCTACCGGCGTCGACGGCCCGGACGACGCGGACCCCGCGCCGGGTCCACCAGATGAACCGCTCAACCCCGCTCGGCCGGCTCCTTGGCGCGGCGGTGCCGTCCGGTCTGTCCGGGGACCGGCGCGGGACAGCGGACAGGGACCGAGCCGCCCGGGCCCGCCGGCCAGATGGCCGGGGCGCCGGGCGGGGTGGCCGGGGCGCCGGGCGGGGTGGCCGGGGCGCCGGGCGGGGTGGCCCGCGAGGTGACCGGGACCCGGGCGACGCCGACCACGATCGGCGGGGCGAGCAGGTCGACCATCTCGACGGGGAGCTGGGGGCTGACCGCCGGCCAGTGGCAGTCGTCGACCGACCAGTACGTGGTGCGGTCGACCACCTCGGGGCCGGCGGACGGGTCGTCAGCGGACGGACGGTGGTGCTTGGCCATCGGGAAAGCCTCCGGGTCGGCCGGGTGCGGCCGCTGCGGCCGCTGCGCTGGACACAGGGAGAAACGACCCCGCGCCCGGGAGGGTAACGCCGCAGGTCCCGGCCGGTCGTGCGCCGCGCGGCGCATAGGACGCGGCGCGTCCGTCGTGCCGCAATCGGGCGTGCCGCAATCGGGCGTGCCGGGCCGGACGTGCCGCGCCGGGCGCGTCGCGCGGGGCGACGGGGATGCCGGGGGCCGGTGTGGCGACGGCTGTCAGCCGGGCGTCCATCGGCGGGCCCGTCGACGGGCCGACCTTGTGTGGGGACGCTTTAGAGCTGATGTCGTAGACGAATCAGCGTCACCGGCCAGTCGGTCCGCGCCTTCGGGCTTCCGGGCCTCCGGGCTTCCGGTTTCCGCGCCTTCCGGTTTCCGGTTTCCGGGCCTCGATGCCTCCAGGCGAACGGTCGATTGGTCGGTCCGCGCCGCAGGGTCCCGGCCTAAGCCGGGCGGGTAGTTCGGTTCCGGCGCGGTCCCGACGCGGCAGACGGTGCCAGCGCGGCGAGCGGTCCCCGCGCGGCAGACGGTGCCAGCGCGGCGAGCGGTCCCCGCGCGGCAGACGGTGCCAGCGCGGCGGGCAGCTTCGGAGGGCGGCCCGGGCTGGGCCGGGTGGCGGTGGGTCGAGTCCGGGTGTCCGGGCGTCATGGGAAAGGGCGGCCGTGGTGTGGGGCGGCAGGCCTGGTGCCGGACGGCGGCCTGGTGGGGATTCCGGTGGCGGAGCCACCACGACGGGGTCGCGGTGAATCGTTCACGTCATCAGCTCCAAAGGAGCGCTGTGCCATCCTCGGCCCCAGGCCGTGCCGTCGCCCCGAGCCGCCACCGCCCCCGGACAGGCCGCCGCCCCCAGGCCGCCACCGCCCCCCAGGCCGCGCCGCCGCCCCAGGCCGCCACCGCCCCCCAGGCCGCGCCGCCGCCCCGGGCCGTTCTCGACAGGAACGGCCCGGGGGGCGACGACCGGGATCAGTCGAAGATCGGGCCGAGTTCGCGGGAGCGCTTGAGCTCGTAGAAGCCCGGGGTGCCGGCGACCAGCAGGACGCCGTCCCAGAGCCGCCCGGCGGCCTCGCCCTTCGGCGCCGGTGTGATCACCGGGCCGAAGAAGGCCACCTGGGCGCCGTCCGGGCCCGGGGCGTGGATGACCGGGGTGCCGACGTCCGTGCCGACGGGACGCATCCCGGCCTCGTGGCTGGCCCGCAGCGCCTCGTCGTACTCGGTGGTGTCGGCGGCGCCGGCGAGCGCCGGGTCCAGGCCGACGTCGGTCAGGGCGGCCGCGTACAGCTCGGGGCCGAGCTGCTCCTTGCCGAGATGGACCCGGGTGCCCATGGCGGTGTAGAGCTTCGCCACCGCCTCCGGACCGTGCTGCTGACCGACGGCCACGCAGACCCGTACCGGTCCCCAGCCCTTCCTCATCAGCTCCTGGTACTCCTCGGGCAGGTCCCGACCCTCGTTGAGCACCGAGAGGCTCATCACGTGGAAGCGGATGTCCACTTCCCGGACCTTCTCGACCTCCAGCAGCCAACGGGAGGTGATCCACGCCCAGGGGCACAGGGGGTCGAACCACATGTCGACGGCGACACGTTCGGTCACGGTGAGGTCCCTTCGCGACGGGTGCGCCGGCAGCCCCGGCGCCGCTGCCTCGATCCTCACCCCGCACGGCATCGACCGACAGCGGAATGAGAGCGTGACCTCGACCACCGCGGGGCGTCGGTGCATGGAAGACTCGGCTCGGGCCGGCCGTCACGAGCGGCCGACTGGGCTGGCGCAGCCGCGAGGCGGCGAGAAGTGGGATGGAGACGAACAGTGCCGGGAGTGCGCAACCTGACCCAGGTGGAGGCCACCGAGCGGGCCCGCCTGCTGGAGGTGACCGGGTACGACATCAGCCTGGACCTGTCGACCGCCGTGCAGGCCGACGGCCGTACGTTCCGGTCGGTGACCGAGGTCCGGTTCCGGTGCGCCGAGCCGGGCGCGAGCACCTTCATCGAGGCCGCCGCCGAGTCGGTGCGTTCGGCGACGCTGAACGGGGCGCCCGTCGACCTCTCCGGCTGGTCGGCCGAGAAGGGCCTGGCGCTGTCCGGGCTGGCCGCCGAGAACGTCCTCGTCGTGGACGCGGACTTCGGGTACTCCAACAGCGGGCAGGGTCTGCACCGCACGGTGGACCCGGTCGACGGCGAGACCTACCTCTACAGCCAGTTCGAGACGGCGGACGCGCAGAAGGTCTTCGCCTGCTTCGACCAGCCCGACCTGAAGAGCGTCTACACCTGGCACGCCACCGTCCCGGAGCACTGGCGGGTGGTGTCCAACATGCCGGTCGAGCGCGAGGAGTCGGCCGGCGAGGCGCTCAAGACCGTCCACTTCGTGGAGTCGGCGCGGATGAGCACCTACATCACCGCGCTCTGCGCCGGGCCGTACCACGAGTTGCGGGACACCCACGACGGCATCGACCTGGGCGTGTTCTGCCGTGCCTCGATGGCGCCGCACCTGGACCCCGACGACCTGTTCCTGATCACCAAGCAGGGCTTCGACTTCTTCCACGAGCAGTTCGGGGTGCGCTACCCGCTGCCCAAGTACGACCAGCTCTGGGTGCCGGACTTCAACGCCGGCGCGATGGAGAACTTCGGCTGCGTCACGCACGCCGAGTCGCACTACCTGTTCCGCTCGCAGGTCACCGACTTCGAGTACGAGCAGCGGGCCAACACGATCCTGCACGAACTGGCGCACATGTGGTTCGGTGACCTGGTCACCATGCGCTGGTGGAACGACCTGTGGCTCAACGAGTCGTTCGCCGAGTGGGCCAGCCACTGGTGCAACACCCACGCCACCCGGTTCTCCGAGGCCTGGACGACCTTCCTGTCCATCCGGAAGAACTGGGGATACCGGCAGGACCAGCTCTCCTCCACCCACCCGGTCTACTGCGAGATGCCGGACCTGGAGGCCGTCGAGGTCAACTTCGACGGCATCACGTACGCCAAGGGCGCCAGCGTGCTCAAGCAGCTCGTCGCGTACGTCGGCGAGGAGCCGTTCCTGGCCGGCCTGCGGGCGTACTTCGGCAAGCACGCCTGGGGCAACGCCACCTTCGACGACCTGCTCTCCGAACTGGAGGCCGCCTCCGGCCGGGAGCTGCGCAAGTTCGCCGCGCAGTGGCTGGAGACCGCGCAGGTCAACACGCTGCGCCCCGAGGTGAGCGTCGGCGACGACGGGACGTACCAACGGGTGCTGGTCCGCCAGGAGGCGCCGGCGGGGCACCCGACGCTGCGCACCCACCGCATCGGCGTGGGGCTCTACGACCTCGCCGACGGCCGGCTGGTCCGCCGGGAGCGGGTCGAGGTCGACGTCACCGGCGAGCAGACGGAGCTGTCGGCGCTGCACGGCAGGCCCGCCGCCGACGTGCTGCTGCTCAACGACGACGACCTCACCTACACCAAGCTGCGGCTGGACGACCGGTCGATGGCCACCGTGGTACAGCACCTCGCCGGCCTGGAGTCCTCGCTGGCCCGCGCCCTGTGCTGGACGGCCGCCTGGGACATGGTCCGCGACGCGGAACTGTCCGCCCGCGACTACGTGGCGCTGGTGCTGGCCGGCCTCCCCGCCGAGACCGACATCAACCTGGTCACCGCCACCCTGCGCCAGGCAGGCACCACGCTCACCTTCTACGCCGACCCGGCCTGGGCGCCGACCGGCTGGGCGGAGCTGGCCCGTACCGCGAAGGCGGCGCTGTCCGCCGCCGAGCCGGGCAGCGGCTTCCAGCTCGCCTGGGCCCGCGCGTACGCCTCGGCGGGCCGGTCGCAGGAGGACCTGGCGACCCTGCGCGGCTGGCTGGACGGCAGCGGCGTACCGGCCGGGCTGGCCATCGACACCGAGCTGCGCTGGACGGTCCTGCAGTCGCTGGTGGCCAACGGGGCGGCCGGCGCCGCCGAGGTCGAGGCCGAGCTGGCCACCGACCGGACGGCCAGCGGCGAGCGGGAGGCCGCGTACGCGCACGCGCTGGTCCGGACCGCGGAGAACAAGGCGGCGGTCTGGGCACAGCTGACCGGTCCGGAGTCGCTGCCGAACTGGCGCAACCGGGCGCTGCTGCAGGGCTTCACCCACCCGGCGCAGGTGGAGCTCACCGCGCCGTACCGGGAGAAGTACTTCGCCACCGTGGGCCAGGTCTGGGCGCAGCGGGACAGCGAGCCGGCGCAGGAGTTCGTCCAGCTCGCCTACCCGGCGTACCTGGTCGAGGACGAGACGGTGGCGGCCACCGACGCCTGGCTGGCGCAGGAGGGGCACCCGGCGTCGCTGCGCCGGCTGGTCGCCGAGGGCCGCGACGGCGTGGTCCGCGCGCTCAAGGCCCGCGCGAAGGACGCCCGGAGCGCCTGACCACGGAGTACGCGGTCCGGGGCCGGCGCGGGTGGGAGCCCGCGCCGGCCCCGGATCGTCATGGACTCGACCCCGGTACGTGGCCGCATTGAGACGACTGACGAGAAGCCCGGCCCGCGCGAGGCGGACCGGGCTTCGTCGTGCGAGTGGGACGGGCTCAGCCCTTGCCGGCGTGGCTGGCGAGCTGGTCGAGGCCGATGATGATGCCGCCGGCCAGGTCGCCGCCGCCGAAGGCCGCCACCATGGACAGCGCGGCGAGCTTGGCGTACGTGTCCGGGATGCGCTTGCGCGCGTACCGGCCGGTGACCACCTCCAGCTGGCGCTGGTTGGGCGACACGGCGATCAGGACGGACTTGTCGGGCTCGGCGAGCTGGCGGTGCAGGCGCTCGGCGTGCCCGCGGATCGGCTCATCGAGGCCGCCCACGTAGACCGAGAAGACCAGGCCGGTGCCCTGGTCGGCCAGGCGGAGCGCCTCGTCGATGCGCAGCAGCTGGCGGGTCGAGAACGGCCCGTCCAGCACCTCGGGCGGGATACCCGTCCCGGCCTGCTTCTCACCAACGGTCACTTGCGCCTCCGGTTCCACCGGCCGGCGCCTCGACGCCGGCCTTTTCGAGCTTGTGGCTGGTCAGCGCCGGCGCCTGCGCGCCTGCGGCCAGGGCGGTACCGGCCGAGTCGGCCAGCTGCTCCGGACGGCCCAGGAACCAGACCGGGGTGAAGTCGAAGCGCCGGCCCGGCCGGTAGCGCCTGCTACCGCCGCCGCCGCGGCGGTTGGCGGCGAACACCAGCCCGACGATCACCAGCACCACCGCCGCCGGGATGCCGAGGAAGATCAGCAACGTCTCAGTGACAGACAATCCCAACGCCCCCAGGCGGAAAGAGAGACCAGAGCATCCGGGTCGGGTGGACGATCATGGCGCCGACCGCCCGACTCCGCTGCCTTTCACGTTAGCGGAGCCGACGCCCCGCCAGATTGCGGGGTGCCGATCCCACCCGTCACTACAGTTTTCCAGTTGCGCTGCGGTGGCGATGAGCCGGGCGTCGTCACCGTAGCGACCGGTCAGCAGCACCCCGACGGGCAGGTCCGTCGCGGTGCGCCCGACCGGTAGCGAGACGGACGGCTCCCCCGTCACGTTGAAGACGGCGCAGTACGGCGAGAACCGGCGCTGCCGGTCGAAATCGACGGCCGGGTCCGGGTCGGCGGTGAACCAGCCGACCGGTGCCTGCGGCGCGGCCAGGGTGGGGCAGAGCAGCAGGTCGCAGTGGGCGGTGCGGCGGGCGCCGAGGCGTACCTGGGCCTGGATCTCGCCGAGGGTGGCCATCAGCGCGCCGGCGCCGACGGCCGCGCCCCGGGAGCGGAGGAACCGGGTCAGCGGCAGCAGCTCGGACTCCCGCTCCGGCGGCACCGGGGCCAGCGCCAGCACGTACCAGAGGGTCTCGAAGAGCGGCCACACCGCGGGACCGAGCGGCCGGTCGACCTCGACCACCTCGTGGCCGGCCGCGGTGAGCGACGCTGCGGCCCGGTCCACCGCGGCGACGCAGTCGGGGTGGACCGGCTCGTCGGCGAGCATCGGAGCGTCGAAGCGCCCGATCCGCAGCCGGCCCGGCGCGGCCCGGCGGGCGACGGTGAGGTAGCCCCCGTCGGGTCGGGGCGGCGGCAGGTACGGCTCGCCGGGCACCGGCACCGCCATCGCGTCGAGCAGCGCGGCGACGTCGGCGACCGTACGCCCGATCGGGCCGTGGGTGGGCAGGCCGAACGCGCCGGAGCCGATCGGCCCGCCGGAGACCAGGCCGCGGCTCGGCTTGTAGCCGACCAGACCGCAGAGGGCGGCGGGGATGCGCAGCGACCCGCCGCCGTCGGAGCCCTGCGCGACCGGGACCAGGCCGGCGGCCACCGCGGCCGCCGCGCCGCCGCTGGAGCCGCCGGCGGTGTACGCCAGGTCCCACGGGTTGCGGGCCGGCGGCGCGACGAGCCCCTCGGAGTAGAGCGAGCAGCCCAGCTCGGAGGTGGTCGTCTTGCCGAGGCTGACCAGCCCGGCGGCGGCCATCAGCCGGACCACGTCGGCGTCGACGGGCGGGACGAAGTCGGCGAAGGCCGCCGAGCCGAACGTGGTGCGCACCCGGGCGGTGAGGGTCAGGTCCTTGATCGCGGTCGGTACGCCGTGCAGCGGGCCGCGCTGCGCGACCGGCACGGCGTCGGCGGCCCGGGCGGCGTCGCGGGCGCGCTCGGGCGTGACCGTGACGAACGCGCCGACGGTGTCGCCGAGCGCGTCCACCCGGGTCAGGTGGTGTTCGACGAGCTCCACGCTGGACAGCTCGCCGCGGGCGACGGCGGCGGCCTGCTCCAGCCCGGTCAGGTCGTGCGGCTCGGCCATCCCGTCATCCTGCCCGCTCGACGGCCGCTTGGCGGGACGACACGGCCGGTGGGGCCACCGGGGTCGGCGCCGACCGCGGGGCGTCAGGAGAGAGAGTGCCGGCGGGCGCGACCCACCCGGACCGGGGCCCGCCAACCTCGGTCAGCAGGTCGAACGCCAGTGTTATATACCCGGCCGGCCGAGGAACCGCAGGGCGTTGCCGCCGACCAACTTGTCGCGCTGCTCGGCGGTGAGGAAGTCGGCCTCGTGGACCACCCGCCCGACCGGCCGCTCCCCCAGCGGGTACGGGTAGTCGCTGCCCACCAGCACCCGGTCCGCGCCCATGGTGTCCACCAGCAGCCGCAGCGCGGCCGGGGCGAAGACCACCGAGTCGACGCTGAACCGGTCGGTGTACGAGCTGGGCGGCGCGGTCGACGCGCCGCGTACCAGGTCGCCGCGGCGGTGCCAGGCGTTGTCGGCGCGGCCCAGCCAGAACGGGAAGCTGCCGCCGCCGTGCGCGAAGCAGATCCGCAGCGTCTCCGGCACCCGGTCGAAGACCCCGCCGAGGATGAGCGCCAGCACCGACAGGTGCGTCTCGGCGGGCATGCCGGTGAGCCAGCGGGCCATCCACCGGTCCAGCCGGGGCCCGCCCGGCATGTCCCACGGGTGCACGAAGACCGGCGCACCCACCTCGGCGCAGTGGGTCAGGAACTGCACGATGCCGGCATCGTCGAGGTCGCGGTCGCCGACGTGGTTGCCGATCTCCACACCGACGTGCCCGGCCGCCAGGCAGCGGTCCAGTTCGGCGCAGGCCGCGTCCGGGTCCTGCAACGGCACCTGACAGAACGGCACCAGCCGATCCCCACCGGCGGCGGTGACCTCCAGGGTGAGGTCGTTGAAGATCCGGGCGACCCGCACCGCCTGATCGGCCGGGCGGTCGTAGGAGAAGAAGACCGGGGTCGGGGAGACCACCTGCACGTCGACCCCGTCGGCGGCCATGTCGGCCAGCCGGGTCGGCGCGTCCCAGCACTCCGCGCCGACCGGCCGGAACTCCGTCTCCCCCACCATGATCATGGCGGCGCGCTCCGAGTCCACCCGCAGCCAGGGCCAGCCGGACCCGCCGCACGCCGCGGCAAGGTCCGGCCACCCCTTCGGTACGACGTGCGTGTGCACGTCGACGACCGGTGGGCGCATCAGCCCCTGCCCGGGTGCAGCGCGCCACACCTGCCGCAGGTACGCGCCGACTCGTCGGCGTAGAACGCCTGGAAGACCGGGGGCAGGTCGGCGGCGATGTCGCGCACCTGCAACTCCACCTCGTGCAGCCTGTGCCCGCACTCCGGGCAGTACCACTGGAACTTCTCCAGCGTGCCCTCCTCGCGGACCCGCTCGACCACCACGCCGATCGAGCCGGCCTCGGGTCGCTGCGGCGAGTGCGGGGTGTTGCGCGGCAGCATCCACATCTGCCCCTCGCGCACGTGCACCGTACGCGGCCCCTCCGGGGTCACCAGGTTGATGTGCATGTTGCCCTTGACCTGGTAGAAGAACTCCTCGTACGGGTCGACGTGGAAGTCGGTGCGCTGGTTGGGCCCGCCCACCACCATCACGATGAAGTCGTCCCCGCCGGGGAACATCTCCCTGTTGCCCACCGGCGGCTTCAACAGGTGCTGGTTCTCCGCGATCCACCCCGGAAAACTGAACGGCTCGGCGATCTCACTCACGACTGACCTCCTTGGGGAGCAGAGCCACGGCCTGGATCTCGATCAGCAGGTGCGGGTGCGGCAGCTGGTGCACCGCCACCGTCGTCCGGGTCGGCCCGGACGCGTCGAAGAACTCCGCCCACACCTCGTTGTAACCACCGAAGTCGTTCATGTTGACCAGGTAGCTGGTGACCTGCACGAGATCGGACAGCTCGGCCCCGACCGAGCGCAGCAGGTCACGGACGTTCTCGATGACCGCCCGGGTCTGCACCCGGATGTCGAGGTCCGTCGTGCCGAACTCGTCCACGGACACACCGGCGAAGGTGTTGTCGGGCCGCCGCGACGACGTACCCGAGACGAAGACGAACCCGCCCGCGACCTTGACGTGCGGAAACGCCCCGCGCGGCACGGCCCTGCCCGCGACCACACGCGCCTCGCCACTCACGACCGACCACCACCCGGCGGCTGCGCGACGACCGGAACCCCCACCCGGACGAGGGCCGCGCTCATCGGACAGCCCGGAGAGAAGCAGTGCCGAGCTTTTCCACGACCGCGCGGACATGGGCACCGGGACGCAGCGGCACCGCGGCGGTGGCGGCACCGGCCAGGAAGACCCAGCCTTCGCGCAGCCGCACCCCGTGCCGGCCGGCGAGCCGGATGCCCTCGTCGAGCGCCCGGCGCGGGTCACCGAGGATCGCCGCCGTCGAGCCGACCTGCGCCACCCGCCCGTCGATCTCCAGCAGCACGCCCAGGTTGTCCAGCCCGTCCGGCACCGGCGACCACGGACCGACCACGAACGCCGCCGCCGAGGTGTTGTCGGCGACCACGTCCGGCAGGGAGAAGGTGAAGTTCGCGTAGCGGGAGTCGATCAGCTCGATCGCCGGGGCGACCGCGCGGACCGCGTCGGCGAACGAGCCGAGCGGCTCGCCCGGCTCGGGGAGGCGGTCCAGCAGGAACGCGACCTCCGGCTCGACGCGGGGATGGATGTAGTCGCCGACGTCGACCGTGCCGCCGTCGGGGACCCGCATCACGTCGGTGAGCCGGCCCCAGATCACCTCGTCCACCCCGACCTGGGCCATCTTGGCCTTGCTGGTCAGCCCCATCTTCAGCCCGACCAGCCGCTCGCCCCGGTCCAGCCGACGCTGCACCAGCGCGGTCTGCACCGCGTACGCCCCGTCGACATCGAGGCCGGTCTCGGCGGCGAGCTGCGGGATGGCCGTGGCGGTGTCGGCCGCCGTACCGAGCTGCTCGGCGATGCCCGCCGTGTCCACGCCGATCACGGTGTCGCCTTCGTTCGCGACTGCGGGGCTCGCAAACCCGGCTCACTCCTCACGCTCACGCTGCCCCCTCCTCGCGCCGACCCGCCAGGTCCAGCGCCACGTCCACGATCATGTCCTCCTGGCCGCCGACCATCCGCCGCCGGCCCAGCTCGACCAGGATCGAGCGGACGTCCACCCCGTACTTCGCCGAGGCACGCTCGGCGTGCCGCAGGAAGCTGGAGTAGACCCCGGCGTACCCGAGGGAGAGCGTCTCCCGGTCGACCTGGACCGGGCGGTCCTGGAGCGGACGGACGACGTCGTCGGCGGCGTCCATCAGCGCGAAGACGTCACAGCCGTGCTTCCAGTCGTGCAGCTCGGCAACCGCGACGAAGACCTCCAGCGGCGCGTTGCCGGCCCCGGCGCCCATCCCGGCCAGCGAGGCGTCCACCCGGACGGTGCGGCCGTGCGGGGCGTCCGGGCCGGCCGGCGCGGCGCCGGCGATCCGGCCGTGCTCGACGGCGACCACGCTGTTGGCCACCCCGAGCGACAGGTTGTGGTGGGCGTGGATGCCGATCTGCGTCTGCGGCTCCAGCACCTGCCGGTACGCGTCGACCCGCTGCGCCACGTCGGACATCAGCAGCCGGCCGCCGGAGTCGGTGACGTAGACGCAGTGCGCCCCGTACGACTCCATCAGCTTGGCCTGGGCGGCCAGCCCCGCCGGGTCGTTCATGTGCGACATCATCAGGAACCCGGAGACGTCCATGCCGTTCTCCCGGGCCCAGGAGATGTGCTGGGCGGAGATGTCCGCCTCGGTGCAGTGGGTGGCGATCCGGACGCTGGTCACCCCGAGCGCCTTCGCCGCCCTCAGGTCGGCGATCGTGCCGATCCCGGGCAGCAGCAGGGTGGTGAGCTTCGCGTTCGTCATCACCTCGGCGGCGGCGGAGATCCAGTCGGCGTCGCTGGCCGCGCCGTGGCCGTAGTTGACGCTGGAGCCGGCCAGGCCGTCGCCGTGTGCCACCTCGATCGCGGCCACCCCGGCGGCGTCCAGCGCGGCGGCGATGGTGCGCACCTGGTCGACGGTGTAGCGGTGGGCGATGGCGTGCATGCCGTCGCGCAGCGTCACGTCCTGGATGTACAGGTCGGTCACGCGATCCCCCCGTTGTTCGCGGCTGCGGGGCTCCGCTCCGCTGCGCTCCTCGCGCTCACGGGCACCCCCTTCGCGGCTCGCAGAGCCACCAGCCGTTCCGCGGTGCGCAGCGCGGCCGAGGTCATGATGTCCAGGTTCCCGGCGTACGCGGGCAGGTGGTGCCCGGCGCCGGAGACCTCCAGGAAGACCGAGACCTGCCACCCGACCAGGTGCCGCCCGAGCGACGGCACGTACGTGTCGACCCGGTCGAACTGCACGTCCTGCTTGAGCCGGTAGCCGGGGACGTACTCCTGGACCGTGGCCACCATGTCGGCGACCGAGGCGGCGATCGCGGCCCGGTCGGCGTCGGCGTCCGGGCAGAGGCAGTAGACGGTGTCGCGCATCAGCAGCGGCGGGTCGGCCGGGTTCAGCACGATGATCGCCTTGCCGCGCTCCGCGCCGCCGACCACCTCGATCGCCCGGGCGGTGGTCTCGGTGAACTCGTCGATGTTGGCCCGGGTGCCCGGCCCCGCCGACCTCGAGGCGATCGAGGCGACGATCTCCGCGTACGCGACCGGGGTGACCCGGCCGACGGCGGCGACGATCGGCACGGTGGCCTGCCCGCCGCAGGTGACCATGTTGACGTTGCTCTCGTACAGGTGCTCGTCGAGGTTGACCGGCGGCACCACGTACGGGCCGACGGCCGCCGGCGTCAGGTCGACCACCGTCCGGCCGTGCGCCCGCAGCACGGCGTCGTTGTACCGGTGCGCGCCGGCGGAGGTGGCGTCGAAGACCAGCGCCACGTCGGCGAACTCGGGCATCGCGACAAGACCGTCCACGCCCCCGGCGGTGGTGGCCACGCCGAGCCGCCGGGCCCGGGCCAGGCCGTCGGACTCCGGGTCGATGCCGGCCATCGCCACCATCCGGAGGCTTGCCGGCGAGCGCGAGGAGTGCAGCGAAGCGGAGCCCCGCAGTCGCGACCCGACAGCGTCATCGCCGAGCCGCAGCACCTTGATCATCAGATCGGTGCCGATGTTGCCGGACCCGATCACCGCCACCCCGGTAGTCATGCCCCGACCTCCTTGGAGAAACACGTCCGCACCGACCCGAGCCCGGAGATCCGCGCCTCGTACGCGGCACCCGGGGTCACCGGCACCATCGGGCCGAGCGCCCCGGAGAGCACCACGTCGCCCGCGCGCAACGGGTCCCCGGCCCGGGACATCGTCCGCACCAGCCACTCCAGCGCGTGCAGCGGATTGCCGAGGCAGGCCGCCCCGGCGCCGACCGAGACCGGCTCGCCGGCGTGCTCCAGCACCATCCCGCACAACCGCAGGTCCACGTCAGCGAGCCGGCGGGGCGTGGTGCCGAGCACGAACATCCCGCTGGAGGCGTTGTCGGCGACGGTGTCCACGATGGAGATGTCCCAGCCGGCGATCCGCGAGTCGACGATCTCGATGGCCGGGAGCACGTGGTCGACCGCCCGGAGCAGGTCGGCGGTGGTGACCCGCTCGTCGGTCAGGTCCGCGCCGAGCACGAAGGCGATCTCCGCCTCCACCCGGGGCTGGAGCAGGCGGCCGATCGCCACCTCGACGCCGTCCCCGACCGCCATCGCGTCGGTCAGCACCCCGAAGTCCGGCTGGAAGACGCCGAAGCTCTCCTGCACCGCCCGGGAGGTCAGCCCGATCTTCGCGCCGACCCGGCGCTCGCCCCGGCCCTGCCAGGCCCGCGCCTGGAGCTGCTGCACCCGGTACGCCGACTCGACGTCCCCCTCCGGCAGCAGCCGCCCACGCAGCGGCGGGCAGGGTTTCCCGCTGCTGCGGGCCTCGGCCAGCTCCCGGTTCGCCGCTTCGATGTCCGCCCTCATGCCCGCTCCTCGCTGCGCCCGGCCCCGCCCGGGCACCGTACCGATTCCTCGCCCGGTCACGACAGGTCCACGCAGACGTTCGTGAGTTCGGAGTAGAAGTCCAGCGAGTGCACGCCGCCCTCGCGGCCGATGCCCGAGGCCTTCACCCCGCCGAACGGGGTGCGCAGGTCCCGCAGGAACCAGGTGTTGACCCAGACGATACCGGCGTCCAGCCGGGCTCCGGCCCGGTGCGCCCGGCCGACGTCCCGGGTCCACACCGTCGCCGCCAGGCCGTACTCGGTGCCGTTGGCCAGCGCGTACGCCTCGTCCTCGTCGTCGAATCCGGCGACGTGCACGACCGGGCCGAAGATCTCCTCGGTGTTGGTCCGTGCCCGCGGGCCGAGCCCGGTCAGCACGGTCGGCTGCACGTACGCCCCGCCGTCGCGGGCGTCGCCGAAGCGCGGCACCCCGCCCCCGGCGAGTACCTCGGCGCCCTCGGCCCGGGCCAGGTCGTAGTGGCCGAGCACCTTGTCCCGGTGGGGGTGCGAGATGAGCGGCATGTTGACGGTGGCCTCGTCGGCCGGCCACCCGTACGCCAACTCCCTGGCCCGCCTGGCCAGCCGGGCGGTGAACTCCTCGAAGACCGGGCGCTGCACATAGATCCGCTCGGTGCAGAGGCAGACCTGCCCGCCGTTGGTGAAACTGGACCGCACCGAGCCGGCCACCGCCGCCTCCAGGTCGGCGTCGGCGAAGACCAGCCCGGCGTTCTTGCCACCCAGCTCGAAGGAGACCGCCTTCACCCCGTCCGCGGCGGCCCGCATGATCGCGCCGCCGGTGGCGGACTCGCCGGTGAAGGTGATCGCGTCGACGCCCGGGTGCCGGGTGAGGAACTCACCCGCCGAGTCCGGGCCGAAGCCGTGGACCAGGTTGAACACGCCGTCCGGGACGCCGGCGGCGGCCATCACCTCGGCCAGCAGCGTCGCCGAGGCGGGAGTCTCCTCGCTGGGCTTGACCACCACGGCGTTGCCGCAGGCCAGAGCCGGGGCCAGCTTCCAGGTGAGCAGCAGCAGCGGCAGGTTCCACGGGACGATCACGGCGACCACGCCGACCGGCTTGCGGACGGCGTAGTTCAGCGCCCGGCCACCGGCCGGGGTGACCGTGGTGAACGACTCGGTCGGGGCGGTCGCCACGATCTCGGCGAAGGCCCGGAAGTTCGCCGCGCCGCGCGGGATGTCCAGGGTGCGGGCCTGCGAAATGGCCTTGCCGGTGTCGGCCACCTCGGCGGTGACCAGGTCGTCGAAGCGCCGTTCCAGCTCGTCGGCGACCCGGCGCAGCACCTCGGCCCGTTCCCGCTCCCCCATCCGGCCCCACGGCCCGCGCAGCGCCGCCCGGGCGGCTGCCACCGCGTCGTCCACGGTGGACCGCGACGCCTCGACCACCTCGAAGACCGGCTCGCCGGTCACCGGGCTGCGCTTGGTGAAGCGCCGTCCCGCGTCGACGAACTCGCCGCCGACGAAGTGGCGCAGCAGCCCCGGCCCGTCCGGCGCGCTCCCGGCCATCAGTCGCGCGTCCCAGAGCGTCATCCGCGCCTCCCCCGGCCGATCGCCGCACCCACCGCGCCGGCCAGCAGCGCCAGCCCGCCCGCGGCCACCGCACCCGCCACCGCGTACTGGCGCCGCACCCGGCGGCGCACCTGCGCGTACGGGGTGGTGGAGAAGGAGACCAGCTCGTACTGCGAAACGTACCGGCCGGGCAACGCCCGTTCCAGCGCGTGCTCGATCCGCCTGCGGGTCTGGAACACCGGCGAGGCGACCTTGTCCCGCATCTCCACGAAGTTGGCCAGCGCCATCCGGGCGATCGCCTCGGCGTTGTCCTGCCGGCGCCGCTGGTAGAGCGGCAGCGCGGCGGACCAGTCGTCGTCGCACTCGTCAAGGCAGCGGTCCAGCTCGACGACGTCCTCGAAGGCGCAGTTGGCGCCCTGGCCGTAGAACGGCACGATGGCGTGCGCCGCGTCGCCGAGCAGCGCCACCCTGCCGCCGACCTGCCACGGGGCGCAGCGGACCGTGCCGAGCACCCCGACCGGGTTGTGCTGGTAGTCGTCGACCAGGTTCGGCGCGAGCGGGATCAGGTCCGGGTAGTGGGTGGCGAAGTGCCGCTCGATCGCCGCCGGGCTGCCCAGCGACGCGAAACTGGCGGTGCCGTGGGTGGGCCAGAAGAGCGTGCAGGTGAACGAGCGGTCCGGGTTGGGCAGCGCGATCATCATGGAGGTGCCGCGCGGCCAGATGTGCAGCGCCGCCGGGTCGAGGGCGAACTCCCCGCCGAGCGGGGGGATGGTCAGTTCCTTGTAGCCGTAGTCGAGGAAGTCCAGGCTCTCGGTCAGCACGCCGTACCCGAGCAGCTGCCCGCGCACGGCGGAGCCGGCGCCGTCCGCGCCGAGGACGACCGACGCGGTGGCCGTGACCTTGCCCTGCGGGGTCTCGAAGGTCATCTCGCCGTCGGCCGGGTCGAGGCCGACCAGCCGGTGGTCGAAGGCGATCCGCACCCCGGGCAGCTCGGCGGCGGCGGTGAGCAGGGCGTTGTTCAGCGCGCCCCGGCTGATCGAGTTGATCGCCCGGTCCCCGGAGCCGCTGTACGACTGGAACTGCGGCTCGCCGGCGACCGGGTGGATCATCCGGCCGCGCATCGGCAGGGCGTCGGCCATCACCTGCGCGTCCAGCCCGATCCGGCGCAGCGCGTCCAGGCCGCGCTCGGAGAGCGCCAGATTGATCGACCGGCCGCGCTCGACCCGCCCGCTCCTCGGGTCCGGCCGCCGCTCGTAGAGGGCGACCGGGTAGCCGCGCCGGGCCAGGAAGCAGGCCAGCAGGCAGCCGGCCAGGCCGGCCCCGACCACCGCGATCTCGTCGCGTTCCGCGCTCATCTGTGCCTGCCTTTCGTTCGCGACTGCGGGGCTCGCAAACCCGGCTCACTCCTCGCGCTCACGGGTGCCTGCCTTTCGTTCGCGACTGCGGGGCTCGCAAACCCGGCTCACTCCTCGCGCTCACGGGTGCACCTCGGAAACCGTCGCGGCCAGCGCGTCGGCGACCCGCCAGCAGTCGTGGTACGTGGAGTAGAGCGGCACCGGGGCGAACCGGACGATGTCAGGCTCCCGGGCGTCGGCGATCACGCCGTGCTCGTGCCGCAGCCGCTTGGTCAGCTCGGCGGCGCTGCCGGTGCCGATGCGCACCGAGAGCTGGCAGCCCCGCCGGGCGGGGTCACGCGGGGTGACCACGGTCAGCGGACGGCCGGGGGCCACCTCGTCGAGCAGCCGTTCCAGGAAGCCGGTGAGCCGGAGGCTGCGCTCCCGCAGGGCCGGCATGCCGACGCTGTCGAAGAGCTCCAGCGAGGTGCGCACCGGACCCATCGCGAAGATCGGCGGGTTGGAGATCTGCCAGGCTTCCACGGTGGCCGGCGGCCGGGAGACCGGGGTCATCTCGAACCGGGTGGTGGCCTCGGTGCTCCACCAGCCCTCGAAACGGGGCAGTCGGGGATCGCCCAGGTGCCGCTCGTGGACGAAGACCCCGCCCAGGGCGCCGGGCCCGGAGTTGACGTACTTGTAGGAGCACCAGGCGGCGAAGTCGACGTCCCAGTCGTGCAGCGCCAGCGGCACGTTGCCGGCGGCGTGCGCCAGGTCCCAGCCGACGATCGCGCCGGCGGCCCGGCCGGCGGCGGTGACCGCCGGGATGTCCATCAGCTCGCCGGTGAGGTAGTTGACCCCGCCGAGCAGCACCAGCGCGACCCGGTCGCCCTCGGCGGCCAGGTAGTCGGTCACGTCCTCGGTGCGCAGGGTGTCCTCGCCGGGGCGCGACGTCAACCGGACCACCGTGGCGTCCGGGTCGAGGCCGTGGAAGCGGGCCTGGCTGCGCACCGCGTAGCTGTCCGAGGGGAAGGCGCTGTCCTCGATGACGATCCGGGTCCGCTCCCCGGCCGGCCGGTAGAAGCTGACCATCAGCAGGTGCAGGTTGACCGTCAGGGAATTCATCACCACGGTCTCCGCGGGCCGGGCGCCGACCAGTCGTGCGGCGGACGCGGTCAACAGCTCGTGGTACGGCAGCCACGGCCGTTCCGCCTCCAGATGCCCCTCGACGCCGAGCCGGCGCCAGGCGTCCAGGTCGGCGAGGAGTTCCGCGCGGGTGGCCCGGGGTTGCAACCCGAGGGAGTTGCCGGCCAGGTAGGCCGCCTCCGGGTAGCGGCCGCCGTCGGCGGGCGGCACGTGGAAGAGGTGACGGTGTCCGGGGTCGGCGGCGTCGAGGCGGTGCGCCTCCTGCTCCGAGATCGGCATGTCCTGCTCCCTGTTCACATCGCGGTCCGGGCCGACCACAGCTCCGGAAAGACCACCCGGGCCATGCTGCGTTGCAGCCACGCCAGCCCGGCGGAGCCGCCGCTGCCGACCTTCGCGCCCATGGTGCGCTGCACCGCCTTGACGTGGTTCCACCGCCAGTCACCGAACTGCTCGGCCACCTCGGTCAGCGCCTCGCCGAGCAGGCGGAGGTGGTTCTGCGGTCCGCCGTCGTCGTAGATCTCCACCCAGGCCGCCTCGACCGACGGGTGCGGCCGGTGCTCGACGGCGACGTCCCGGTTCAGCAGGTCAGCGGGGAGGTCGTGGCCGTGCCGGGCGAGCAGGGCGACCACGTCGTCCCAGAGGCTCGGCACGGCGAGGGCGGCGACCAGCTCGTCGTGGACCTGCTCCTGACGGCGGAACGGGCGGATCAGCGCCGGGTCGCGCAGGCCGAGCAGGAACTCCAGGTGCCGGTACATGGCGGACTGGAATCCGGAGCCCTCGCCCAGCAGGTTGCGGAACCGGTTGAAGTCGGCCGGGGTCATCCAGCGCAGCCCGCGCCAGGCGGCGTTGAGCCCCTCCAGGTGCATCGCGGCGCGGCGCAGCGGCGCCAGCGCCTCCCACACCCGGTCGGCGCGCAGGTCCCGCTGGGCCTGGCGCAGCTCGTGGCAGGTCAGCCCGAAGTAGAGCTCCATGATCTGGCTGACCATCAGGAAGGACATCTCGCCGGGGTCCGCGCTGAGCGGCTGTTGCAGGGTGTGCAGGGTGCTGGCCTGCACGTACGCGTCGTAGGGCACCCGGTCGGCGAACTCCAGCGTGGGCTCGCCGCCGTTGCGGGCCGCCCGCGCGGTGCGCTGCTGCGGGGTGACCGGGCGCACCGCGGCGGTCCGGGTGGGCACCCGCAGATCCGTCTGATCCACCTTCTCGTCTCCTCCGTGAGCCGGGTGACGACATGATGCCCCGGTCACGACGGCGTACGGAATGCCGATTCGACGGCGATCCCGGGTGATCGCCTTTGGCGTGGAAGGCTCTTCTGCCGTTCGGCTTAAAGAGGGTAAGGTCCACGCGTGGACGAGATGGACTGGGCCCTGCTGCGCGAGCTGCAGACCGACGCGCGGCTGTCGTTCAGCGAGCTGTCCCGACGGGTGCACCTGTCCCCGCCGGCGGTGGCCGAGCGCGTCCGCCGGCTGGAGGAGTCCGGCGTGATCACCGGCTACCACGCCCACGTGGACCTGGCCCGGGCCGGCCGCGGCGTGGTCGCGCTGATCCGGATGTCCTGCTACGGCTCGCGCTGCATCCTGCACGACCCGGACGTCGCCGGCTGGCCGGAGATCCGGGAGGTTCACCGGATCACCGGCGACGCGTGCAGCATGCTCAAGGTCGCCACCGGCTCGATCACCGACTTCGAGGCGGTCATCGACCGGCTCGCCCCGTACGGCCAGCCGTCCAGCACGATGGTGCTCTCCACCCCGCTGGACTGGCACCCGGTGACCCCGCTGCCGCCCTCGCCGACCGGGAGGCCGGCGCCGGGCGTTCGCCGCCGCTGAGCCGACCGGGTTTGCCCCCCGGCGAGCGGGAATGCAGAGCCGGACACCCGTCGCAGGATTCCGGCGCACGTGGCCGGGAGGGGAGAATCATGCGGGGGCTCAACGCGTACCATCGTGCCTTTTCCGCCGTTCTGGCGATGTTCGCCCTGGTCGCGGCGTTCGTGCTGGCAACGGTCTCGCCGGCCCGGGCCGGGGAGAACACCTTCGTCGAGGTGACGCCCAACACCGCGCAGGCCGGCACCCGGGTCAACATCCGGGCCAGCTGCGACAACGCCAACAACCAGCAGGCCACCGTGCAGTCGGACGCCTTCGGCCGGGTGGTGCTGCGGCCGGACAACGGCTTCCTCACCGGGGCGGTGACCATCCCGGGCAACAAGCAGCCGGGCGACTTCCCGGTCGACCTGCGGTGCGCCAACGGCAACACCGCGTCGACCATGCTGACCGTGCTGAACATGGCCCAGCCGAGCAAGGGCCCGGCGACCGGGGGCGGCGGCACCGCCGGTGACCGGGGCATGGGTTCGCTGCTGCTGGTCGGTGGCCTTGCCGTGGTGGCCGTGGTGGCCGGGCTCGGGTTGTTCGGCGGGAGCCGTCGGCGGGCCGGGACCGGCTCCTGACCCCCACGTCGCCATGACCCGCGCACGCAGACGTACGCCGCAGTCGGGTCGGGACCGGGTCCGCGCCGCGGCCCGGCTGGCGGCCCGCGCGGCCGGCCGCTTCCGCCGGGTGGCCGGCCAGGCCTTCACCGCCAGCGTGACCACCGCCGACCCGGTCGCCCACGCCCGTCCGGTACGGCCGGCGGCGCGCCGGACGGCCCTGCGGGGCCGGGGGCCGGGCGTCCCGGTCATGGTGATCGCCACCCTGATGGCGCTGATCGTCGCGATGCTCGGCGTCGAACAGGTGACCGGCCTCAGCCTGCTGCCGGACCGCTTCATCGCCGGCCTGCGCCCGCCGCCGAAGAAGTTCCCGGTGCTGTCGGAGAGCCCGCCCACCCAGATCGCGATCTCGCGGATCGACCTGCGGGCCCCGGTGCACGACGTCGGGATCGCCGCAGACGGCAGCATCGGAGTGCCCGACGCCACCCGGGCCCAGGAGGCCGGCTGGTACGACCAGGGCCCCACCCCCGGCCAGTACGGCCCGGCGGTGATCGTCGGGCACGTCGACACCACCACCGGCCCGGCGGTCTTCCACGGGCTCCGGGACCTGCGCGACGGCGACACGGTCGAGGTGACCCGAGAGGACCGGAAGGTGGCGGTCTTCGAGGTGAACCACGTGCAGCGCTACGGCAAGGAGGCCCTGCCGGTGGACGAGATATTCGGCGACTTCAGCCGGCCCGGCCTGCGACTGATCACCTGCGGCGGCCGGTGGGTGGGCGGCGAGACCGGCTACGCCGACAACGTGGTGGTGTACGCCTCGCTGGTGAAGGCGCGCGACCAGTGACCGGACGGGCCGGCGGCCGACGTCCGACTCAGGCGGCCTCGGGCTCGCGCAGGTCGAGCCAGTCCGCCCAGCGCGGGTCGGGCGCCCGGTGGCCGAGCACCCGCCAGGCCGTGCCCCTGGGGGCGGCGGGTGGGGAGTGCAGCCGCCAGCCCAGCTCGGCCGGGGTCTTGTCGCCTTTGGTGTGGTTGCACCGGGCGCAGGCGGCGACCACGTTCTCCCAGGCGTGCCGGCCACCCCGGCTGCGCGGGAAGACGTGGTCGATGGTCTCGGCCGGACCCCGGCAGTAGGCGCAGCGCCAACCGTCCCGGGCGAAGATCGCCCGCCGGGAGAGCCCGACGTGGGTGCGGTACGGCACCCGGACGAAACGGGTCAGCCGGACCACCGAGGGCACCGGGAGCGCGTCGCGGGCGCTGTGCAGGACGCCGTCGCCGTCGGCGACGCAGACCGCCTTGGCGGAGAGCACGAGGATGGCGGCGCGACGCACCGACACGACACACAGCGGCTCGTAGGTGGCGTTGAGAACCAGCGCGCCGGAGCCCACCGTGGGTCGTATGTCAGGCATCGTGCTCACCCTCCCGGTCCAGCCGCTCCCACCGCTGGCCGCGCCGGCCGCGCCCCGCGCAGCGGGGAACCACGGCCGACACCGGCGGGCTCACCGACGTCCGTTGCGCCAATCGTCCCTGATAAGACCCCGGATTGCACGTACTAATCCAGGGTCCCTCGTGAAGCTCTTTCGGCACGGGGGAAGATGCCCGGTTCGCGTCCGGTGATCGCGGGGGCGCCGCGCGGACCGGTCGCCGGGTGGGTCGGCGGTGGCCGGCCATCCCGCTTGCGGTACGAAAGCAGGGTGAGTACCTTCCGCCGGTTGCCTGCCGCCCTGTCCGCCGCCCCGGATCCGAGCGCCTCCCCGAGCGCCGACTGCCAGGGCAGCGCGTCCTGCGAGTGGGTGTTCAACGTGACCGGCTCGGGCTGGTTCGCCGAGGGCAGCTACTGGATCCTGCTCAAGCCCCTGCGGGTGGTGCTGATCCTGCTGCTGGCCCTGGTGGCCCGCTGGGCGCTGCACCGGACGATCAACCGGCTGGTCCGCACCACCACCCAGGGGGCCGTGCCCACACTGCTGCGCCCGCTGCGCGAGCGGGTGCCGACCGCCTCGCTCGACCCGACCGAGTTCGTCCCCGAACGGCGCCGGCAGCGGGCCGAGGCGATCGGGTCGGTGCTGCGCAGCCTGGTCACCGCCTTCGTCTTCGGCATCGCACTCCTGATGATCCTGCGCGAGTTCAGCTTCGACCTGGCCCCGTTGCTCGCCAGCGCCGGCATCGCCGGCGTCGCGCTCGGTTTCGGCGCACAGAGCCTGGTGAAGGACCTGATCGCGGGTCTGTTCATGCTCATTGAGGACCAGTACGGCGTCGGCGACACGGTGGACCTGGGTGAGGCGACCGGGGTGGTGGAGTCGGTGGGGCTGCGGGTCACCACCGTCCGCGACGGTCGCGGCGTGCTCTGGTACATCCGCAACGGCGAGATCGTCCGGGTGGGCAACAAGAGCCAGGGCTGGGCCCTGGTGGTGGTGGACCTGCCGATCGGCTTCTCCGGCACCGAGGAGGCGATCGCCGTGCTGCGTACCGCGGCGGCCTCCGTGGCGCTGGACCCGGAGCTGGCGCCGGAGATCGTCGAGGCGCCCGAGGTGCTGGGCGTCGAGCAGATGACCGTGGACGGCGCGGTGATCCGGACGGTGGTCAAGACGACCGCGGACGGGCAGTTCGCGGTGGGTCGGGAGCTGCGCCGCCGGCTGGCCGAGGCGCTGGAGAACTCGGGCATCACCGCGAAGATCGCGGCCGCCCGGCTCTACCCCGGGCTGCCGCAGGCGGGCGGGCTCGGCCCGGCCGGCGCGCTCGGCATCGTGGGTGCGCCCGGCACCGTGGGCGCGCCCGGCACCGTGGGTGCGCCGGGCACCGGCCAGGGTGGGGCCACCTGACCTGCGGTCAGGGCCACTTCGCCGTGAACCGAAATCTGGGGGTCGCGGACCGCGCGGCCCCTCGGGTATCGTCCGTTCGTTCAGTCGGAGATGCGACGATCAATCCGTTCGCCCTAGCTAGTTGTCAGACGATCGGGCAGAATCCGGTGCACGCGCTCCCCGCCGGAGCGTGAGCATGTCCTCGCTGATCCGTAGATCTGACGACGGGGTCCCCTCAGGCCGTCACGAGTGGCCGCTCGCGGGGCATGATGGAGGCGAACGGTGTCCGACGAGCGACCCTCTCCGGACGGGCCGGCCACATTCCGTGCGGTGTTCGGCCAGTCCGAGTACCGGGCGGTCTTCCTGGCCACCGTGTTGTCCTGGGTGGGCGACTACCTGGCCAAGGCCGCGGTCACCGTGCTGGTCTACCAACAGAGCGAGTCGGTCGCCCTCACCGCCGCCGCCTTCGCGGTCAGCTACCTGCCCTGGCTCGTCGGCGGGCCGCTGCTCGCGGCGCTCGCCGAGCGCTACCGCTACCGGCAGGTCATGGTGGTCTGTGACCTGATCCGGATGGCGCTGATGGTGCTGATCGCCGTGCCGGACGTGCCGGTGTGGGCGGTCCTCGCCCTGCTCTTCGCCACCACGCTGGCCAACCCGCCCAGCCAGGCCGCCCGGTCCGCGCTCATGCCCGCCATCCTCACCGGCGACCGGCTGGTCCTCGGCCTGTCGCTGAACGCCAGCTCCGCCCAGGCCGCGCAGGTCGTCGGATACCTCCTCGGCGCCGCGGTGGCGGCGCTGAGCCCGACCGTCGCGCTCCTGGTCAACGCGGCCACCTTCGCCGTGTCGGCCGCGCTGACGCGGTTCGGCGTCCGCGACCGGGAGCCGGAGATGACCGCGGCGCACCGCAGCCACCTGTTGCGGGAGACCGGCGAGGGCTTTCAGATCGTCTTCGGCACCCCCGTCCTGCGGGCCATCGCCGTGCTGGTCTTCAGCGCCATGCTCTTCTCGATCGTCCCCGAGGGGCTGGCCGCCGCCTGGGCCCGCGACGGCTCCGCCGGCGGGCTGGACAGCGGCGCCGCGCAGGCAGTCATCATGGCCGCCAATCCGGTCGGGTTCATCCTCGGCGGGCTGCTGGTGGGCCGGATGGTCGCGCCGGCCCGCCGGCTCGCCCTGATGCGGCCGCTGGCGGTGATCGCCCCGCTGGTCCTGGTGCCCACGCTGTTCGACCCGCCGGCGGTGGTGGTGGCCCTGCTCGCGGCCGCCTGCGGGTTCGCCGCCGCCGGCCTGCTGCCGACGGCCAACGGGCTCTTCGTCCGCGCCCTGCCGAACGGCTACCGGGCACGCGCCTTCGGCGTGATGGCCACCGGCATGCAGGTGATCCAGGGCGCCTCGGTGCTGATCACCGGGCTGCTCGCCGACCGCTTCTCCATCCCGCTGGTGGTCGGCGTGTGGAGTGCGGCCGGGGTGCTGCTGATGCTGGTGGCAGCGCTGCGCTGGCCGGACGAGGAGACCATCGACGCGGCCGTCGCGGCGGCCGACCGCGCCAACCAGGACGACGCCGCGGCGCGGGACACGGCGCACGCGCCCCGACCCCGCAACGGCCGGGCGCCGACGGACGGCCGCCGCAGCCACGCTGTGACGTGATCGGCAGCCGCCCCGGGCGGTACGCGGCGGCGCACCTGGCAGGATGGAACGGTGAATCCCGCAGGTGAGTCCGACCGGCCCGGTGCGTCGGTGACCCTCTTCGAGGCGGTCGGCGGCGAGCCCACCTTCCGCAAGCTGGTCGACGAGTTCTACGCCGGCGTCGCCACCGACCCGCTGCTGCGGCCGATGTACCCGGAGGAGGACCTCGGGCCGGCCGCCGACCGGCTGACGCTCTTCCTCATGCAGTACTGGGGTGGCCCCCACACCTACTCCGACCAGCGCGGGCACCCCCGGCTGCGGATGCGGCACGCGCCGTTCCGGATCGGCGCGGCCGAGCGGGATGCCTGGCTGCACCACATGCGGCGGGCGGTCGACCGGCTGGACCTGCCGCCGGAGATCGCCGGGGCGCTCTGGGACTACCTCGAACGCGCCGCGTACTTCATGGTCAACGTGATGGAGGATCCGGCCGGGAACGCCTGACGGGCGAGGAGCCGGGGCCGGCCCGTGCCGGCCCCGACCGTCGGACTCAGAGCAGGGCGCCCTCGTCGTGCAGCCAGTCCACGAAGGTGGTCGCCACGGCCGCCCCGCAGTCGAGCATCTCGACCAGGAGCGCGTCGTGGGTGCCGGCGGCGAGCGGCACCTGGAGCTCGGCGTAGATCGGCAGTTGGCCCCGCTCGGTGGGGTCGCCGACGTACGCCTTGCAGAACCGGCGGGTGTGGTTCCACTCGTTGACCACCCGGTAGGCCCGGTCCGCCCAGTCCGGCGGCACTGTCGCGTGTGGACGGGCCCGCATCACCAGGATCTCGTCCTCGGGGCCCTCCAGGGTGACCAGCACCGCGTGCCGCTCCCACATGGCCAGCAGGTTCCCGTCGCCGTCGGCCAGGTACCGCACGTCGAGCAGGTCGAGGGCGTCACAGACCCGGCGCAGGGTGACCGGCTGCACGGTGACCGGCATGTCCGCGATCACCGGCCGGTCGGCGACCGCGCAGTCGTCCCCCGGCTGCCGGGGGGACGGTGGTCCGACCCGGACGGTGCTGTCCACTGTGATCCCGGTTCGAGTTTCCGGGTCGCCGCCAGCGGCGGGACCAGGGCGCCATGACCACCACGGCATCGCTCGCGCACCTCACTCCCCAGCGGATCCGGACGCCTACGGTGCGTTGGATCCGAGGATGGACGGTACCCGGACAGCCGGGTTGAAGCACCCCCCCAACGACAGCCCCAGTCCAGAAGAATGACCATGGGTCATCCGTTCGGATGATCCTTCACCGGTCGGATCGCGAGTTCCGAAACCTTGCGCGACCATGCCGCTCCGTACGGTCCGACCAGGCCGACCCAGCGGCCGGCAACGCGCACCTGGACCTCGCCCGGGGCGTCGACCGGCCCGAGGAACCCCATCCGGACCAGACCCTGGACCAGGCGCTGGCTCACCTCGACCGGCTCCCCCGGCGGGTCGTCCGGGGTGACCACCACCGCCACGTGGTCGAGCAGCGCGTCCCGCAGCACCCGCTGGCCCACCGCCCGGCCGCCGACCCCCTGGGTGGCCGCGGTCCGCAGGGTGCCCGCCGCCGCCTCGACGATCCGCCGCAGCTCCCCGGCGGGCAGCACCTCCACCCGCCGGGTCGCCGGCGGCGGCAGGGGCCAGCGCCACTGGTCGTCCCGCCGGCCCGGCAGCGCCCCGCCGGCGGACTCCAGCTGCGCCAGCAGCTCGGCGGCGGTGACCGTGACGTCACCCGGGCCGGCCCCGGCCACGGTGCGGACCACCAGCACGTCCCAGGGCAACCGGGCCCAGAGCGCGGTACGCCCGGCCCCGTCGGCCGGGCGGAGCCGGACCACGGTGGCCGGGTCGAAGCGGACCAGCCGGGCCAGGAAGGCGCCCGCGTCGGCGACCCCGTCCAGCCCGTGCCCCGGCGTCACGGCGGGCGCGTCGCTCACGCCGCCCCGCCCGAGGGCGCGTACGCCAGCAGGAAGGCCCGCTCGTCGGAGGTGATGCGGCGGGGCCGCTTGGCCACCAGGTCGAACGGCACCAGCACCGACCGGGCGGTGCTGGCCAGCACGTCGCCGTCGTACAGCTCGTAGGCGACGGTGAACCGGGAGGCCCGGATCTCCTCCACCCACAGTTCGATCCGGACGGTGGGGGCCGCCTCCGCGGTGGCCCGGCCGAGCGCGTAGTCGACCGGGCGCAGGTAGTCGACCTCGTGCCGGCGGATGACGACCCCGTCGGCGAACGAGCCCACTCCCCACGCCCGGCCACCGGCGAACATCAACGCCACCCGCGCCTCCTCGTAGAGGGTGAGGAAGCGCGAGTTGTTGACGTGGCCGTACGCGTCCAGGTCGGACCAGCGCAGCGTGCAGTGGTATACGAACCGGTCCGCCATGCTCAGTCGCGGGTGAGCTTGCGGTAGGTCACCCGGTGGGGGCGGGCCGCCTCGGCGCCGAGCCGGTCGACCTTGTTCTTCTCGTACGCCTCGAAGTTGCCCTCGAACCAGAACCACTTGGCCGGGTCCTCGTCGTCGCCCTCCCAGGCCAGGATGTGCGTGGCGACCCGGTCCAGGAACATCCGGTCGTGGGAGATGACCACGGCGCAGCCGGGGAACTCCAGCAGCGCGTTCTCCAGGCTGGAGAGCGTCTCCACGTCCAGGTCGTTGGTCGGCTCGTCGAGCAGGATGACGTTGCCGCCGATCTTCAGGGTCAGCGCCAGGTTGAGCCGGTTGCGCTCGCCGCCGGAGAGCACCTTGGTCGGCTTCTGCTGGTCCGGTCCCTTGAAGCCGAACGCGGCGATGTACGCCCGGGACGGCATCTCGACCTTGCCGACCATCAGGTAGTCGAGCCCGTCGGAGACGACCTCCCACACGGTCTTGTCCCCGGCGAGGCCCTGCCGGTTCTGGTCGACGTACGACAGCGAGACGGTCTCGCCGACCCGGACCTGACCGTCGGTCGGCTGCTCCAGCCCGACGATGGTCTTGAACAGCGTGGTCTTGCCGACGCCGTTCGGGCCGATGATGCCGACGATGCCGTTGCGCGGCAGCGAGAAGCTGAGATTGTCGATCAGGAGCCGGTCGCCGAAGCCCTTGGCGAGGTGCTGCGCCTCGATGACGGTGCCGCCCAGGCGCGGGCCCGGCGGGATCTGGATCTCCTCGAAGTCCAGCTTCCGGGTCTTCTCCGCCTCGTTGGCCATCTCGTCGTACCGGTCGAGCCGGGCCTTGGACTTGGTCTGCCGGGCCTTGGCGTTGGACCGGACCCACTCGAGCTCGTCGGTGAGCCGCTTCTTCATCTTGGCGTCGCGGCGTCCCTCGACGGCCAGCCGGGCCGCCTTCTTCTCCAGGTAGGTGGAGTAGTTGCCCTCGTACGGGTAGGTCCGGCCGCGGTCCAGCTCGAGGATCCAGTTGGCCACGTTGTCCAGGAAGTACCGGTCGTGGGTGATCGCCATCACGGTGCCGGCGTACTTGGCCAGGTGCTGCTCCAGCCACGACACGCTCTCCGCGTCCAGGTGGTTGGTGGGCTCGTCGAGCAGCAGCAGGTCGGGCGCCTCGAGCAGCAGCTTGCAGAGCGCGACCCGGCGGCGCTCACCCCCGGAGAGCTGGGTCACGTCGGCGTCCGGCGGCGGGCAGCGCAGCGCGTCCATGGCCAGTTCGAGCTTGGAGTCGACGTCCCAGGCGTCGAGGTGGTCGAGCTCCTCCTGAAGCTTGCCCATCTCGTCCATCAACTCGTCGGAGTAGTCCGTCGCCATCTGTTCGGCGATCTTGTTGAACCGCTCCAGCTTGGCCTTGGTCTCGGCGACCGCCTCCTCGACGTTGCCGAGGACGGTCTTGGCGTCGTTGAGCGCGGGCTCCTGGGCGAGCATGCCGACGGTGTAGCCGGGCATGAGCCGGGCCTCGCCGTTGCTCGGCTTGTCCCACCCTGCCATGATCTTGAGGAGGCTGGACTTACCGGCGCCGTTCGGGCCGACCACACCGATCTTGGCCCCCGGCAGGAAGTTCAGCGTCACGTTGTCGAGCACGACCTTGTCGCCGTGCGCCTTGCGCGCCTTTTCCAGGACGTAGATGAACTGGGCCACGGTGCGGGCTACCTCCGTCGGTTGCTGTCGCCGATTTGGCGGGCGCGGCGCGGGCTGCTACCTCCGCCCGCCGCCGCCGGCCGGGGGCCGGCCGCGCACGCCGTCGTCAATCCTGACAGGTACGGCCCGCTCCGCCCACATCACCCCGCCCGAGCGGTACGTCGACGAGGCGCGAGATGTTTGCCGGCGCCGGGGTCGTGATCACGGACGAGGAGCCCGCCGGTGTGGCCGATCATCGACCTCTGACCAGGGTGATTGTCGGCAAGATCACGGAAACGGTTCAGCGACCGTGGGACAGGGTAGGTGACTCCGGCACGGGGCCCCAGACGCCGCAGCTACGCTCAGTACGCTCATCGCGGTGGACCCGTCAGCACCCGGAGGTGGCCGATCGTGACCGTCCGTAGCTCCTTTGTCGTAGTGGCGAACCGACTGCCGGTCGACGAGGTGAGCACACCCGAGGGACGGCAGTGGCGACGCAGCCCGGGCGGGCTGGTGACCGCGCTGCATCCCGTCCTCGCCGAGCACCAGGGCACCTGGGTCGGCTGGGCCGGTGGTACGGGCGCCGCCCCCGAGCCGTTCGACCTGGAGGGCATCCGGCTGCACCCGGTGCCGCTGAGCGCCGAGGAGCTGGAGCGCTACTACGAGGGCCAGTCCAACGCCACGATCTGGCCGCTCTACCACGACGCGGTCGAGACCCCGGCGTACAAGCGCCGCTGGCGCGAGGCGTACCGCCTGGTCAACGCCCGGTTCGCGGAGGCCGCGGCGGACGTCGCGGCCGAGGGCGCCACGGTCTGGGTGCAGGACTACCAGCTCCAACTGGTCCCGGCGATGCTCCGCGAGCTGCGGCCGGACCTGCGGATCGGCTTCTTCCTGCACATCCCGTTCCCGCCGATCGAGCTGTTCATGCAGATGCCGTTCCGCACCGAGATCCTGCGCGGGCTGCTCGGCTCCGACCTCGTCGGGTTCCAGCAGCGGCTGGCCGCGCAGAACTTCGTCCGGCTGGCCCGGCACCTGCTCGGCCTGCGCTACGAGGGCCAGATGATCCAGGTGGACGGCCGGCAGGTGAAGGCCGGCGCCTTCCCCATCTCGATCGACACCAGGGAGATGGAGCGGATGGCCGCCGACCCGGCGATCCAGGCCCGGGCCGAGCAGATCCGCGAGGAACTGGGCAACCCGAAGACGATCATCCTGGGGGTCGACCGGCTCGACTACACCAAGGGCATCGAGCTTAGACTGAAAGCCTTCCGAGAACTCCTCGCTGACGGAAAGTTGACAGTGCCGGACGCGGTTATGGTGCAGGTCGCGACGCCCAGTCGCGAGCGCGTGGAGCACTACCAGGCACTTCGCGTCAAGGTGGAGCGCGAGGTTGGTCGGATTAATGGCGAATTCGGACGAGTCGGCGTGCCGGCGGTGCATTATCTGCATCAGTCGTACAGTCGCTCCGAACTGGCCGCGATGTACGCCGCGGCCGACGTGATGATCGTGACCCCGCTGCGAGACGGAATGAATCTGGTGGCCAAGGAGTACGTGGCATCGCGCGCCGACCAGGGCGGCGCGCTCGTGCTCAGCGAGTTCGCCGGCGCGGCCACCGAGCTGCGCCAGGCGTTCCTGTGCAACCCGCACGACCCCGACGCCGTCAAGGACGCCCTGCTGCGGGCCGTACACGTGGAGAAGCCGGAGGCCCGCCGACGCATGCGGATCATGCAACGTCATCTGCGCACCCACGACGTGGGGCACTGGGCGAAATCGTTCCTCACCGAGCTGGGCGCCCCCGGGGCGGAGGCCGCGTGAACGCTTCCGCCGACATCGTGACCCCGCCCGCGGGGACGATGGACCCCGAGCTGCGCGCGGCCATCGGGCGCATCGCCCGGGTCCCCCAGCTCCTGGTCGCCTGCGACTACGACGGCACGCTCGCGCCGATCGTGGCGGACCCGAGCAAGGCCGTGCCGCTGCCGGAGTCGGTCGCCGCGGTCCGCGCGCTCGCCGCGCTGCCCCAGACCACCGTCGCGGTTGTCTCCGGTCGCGCGCTGCGCGACCTGGCCGCGCTCTCCCGGCTGCCCAGCGAGGTCCACCTGGTCGGCAGCCACGGCTCCGAGTTCGACATCGGCTTCGTCGAGCGGCTCTCCCCCGAACTGGTCGCCGTCCGCACCCGGCTGCGCGACGCGCTGCGCGAGATCGCCGCGGTCCACCCCGGCGTACGGCTGGAACGCAAGCCGGCCAGCGTCGCCGTGCACACCCGCGGGGTCGACCCGCAGGTCGCGGCGGCCGCCATCGAGGCGGTCCGCAACGGGCCCGCGAAGTGGGACGACGTCACGGTCACCCAGGGCAAGGAGGTCATCGAGCTGTCGGTGGTCGCCACCCACAAGGGCACCGCCGTCGACCAGCTGCGCACCCAGCTCTCGGCCAGCGCGGTGCTCTTCATCGGCGACGACGTCACCGACGAGAACGCCTTCGGCAACCTGCACGGCCCCGACGTCGGCATCAAGATCGGCCCGGGTGACACCCAGGCCCACTACCGGGTCACCGATCCGGTCGACGCGGCCCGCGCCCTGGGCCTGCTGCTGGAGACCCGCCGGCACTGGCTCTTCGGCGAGCGGGCCGTCCCGATCGAGCGGCACTCGATGCTCGCCAACGGCCGGACGGTCGCCCTGCTCACCCCCGAGGCCGACGTCACCTGGCTCTGCCACCCCAAGCCGGACTCGGCGGCGATCTTCGCCGACCTGGTCGGCGGCAGCCCGGCGGGCCATTTCAGCGTCGCCCCCGAACGGGGCGGGATCCCGCTGGGACAGCGTTACCGCAACGGCACCATGACCGTCGAGACGCGCTGGTCGGGCCTCACCGTCACCGACTGGCTGGACCTGCCGGCGCGGGAGACCACCCCCGACGGCCCGGCGATCATCACCGGCGACTCGACCCTGGTCCGGGTGCTCACCGGTTCCGGCCGGGCCCGGGTGGAGTTCGCCCCGCGACCCGAGTTCGGCCAGGTGGCGGTGCAGCTGCAACCGCTCGACGACGGCCTGCTGGTGCTCGGCTCCAACGAGCCGGTCGCGCTCTACGCCCCCGGCGTCGAGTGGGAGGTCGGCAGCGACGGCGCCGGGTACGAGACCGCCCGCGCGGTGGTCGACCTCTCCGCCGCCGGCGGCCAGGTCGTGCTGGAGCTGCGCTTCGGCACGCACAGCCTGGAGCACCACGCCGTCCCGATCCACGAGCGCCAGGCCGCCGCCGAGCAGCCGTGGAAGGCCTGGGTGGCCTCGCTGCGGCTGCCGACCACCGCCCGCGACCTGGTCGCCCGCAGCGCGCTCACGCTGCGCGGACTGTGCCACGAGGCGACCGGCTCGATCCTGGCCGCGGCGACCACCTCGCTCCCCGAGGAGCTGGGCGGCGTCCGGAACTGGGACTACCGCTACTGCTGGCTGCGGGACGCGGCGATGACCGCCCGCGCGCTGGTCGACCTCGGCTCGGTCGAGGAGGCCGAGGCGCTGCTGCGCTGGGTGGACGGCTGCATCGAGCGCACCGGCGGCCACCCGGAGCGGCTGCACCCGCTCTACACCGTCGACGGCTACGAGCTGGGCGCCGAGGCGGTCATCGACACCCTGCCCGGCTACGCCGGCTCCCGGCCGGTCCGGGTGGGCAACCTCGCCAACCACCAGCTCCAGCTGGACGTCTTCGGCCCGATCGCGGATCTGATCGCCGCCGTGGCCGACGCCCGGGGCTCGGTCCGCGAGGACGAGTGGCGGGTGCTGGAGAACATGGTCGAGGCGGTCCGCCGCCGCTGGCACGAGCCCGACCACGGCATCTGGGAGGCGCGCCTCCCCCCGCGCCACCACATCTTCTCCAAGGTGATGTGCTGGATGACCGTCGACCGCGCGCTGCACGTCATGCGGCAGCACGGCGGCGAGGACCGGCCGGAGTGGGTGGAGCTGCGCGACCGGATCGGCGCCAACGTGCTGGAGAACGGCTGGCACGAGGAGGTCGAGGCGTACAGCGTCGCGTACGGCCACGAGGACATGGACGCCTCCTCGCTCTGGATCGGCCTGTCGGGGCTGCTCCCGGGCGACGATTCGCGCTTCCTCTCCACCGTGCTCAAGATCGAGGCGGACCTGCGCAGCGGCCCGGTCGTCTACCGGTACCACTGGGACGACGGCCTGCCCGGCCGGGAGGGCGGCTTCCACATCTGCACGGCGTGGCTGATCGAGGCGTACCTGCGCACCGGCCGCCGCACCGACGCGGAGGAGCTGTTCCTGCAGATGGTCGACACGGCGGGCCCGACCGGGCTGCTCCCCGAGCAGTACGACCCGCTCGCCGAGCGCGGCCTGGGCAACCACCCGCAGGCCTACAGCCACCTCGGCCTGATCCGCTGCGCGCTGCTCATGGACAACATGCTCAAGCAGTGACCTGAGCGCGCGACGGCGGCCGGGGACCCACGTCTCCGGCCGCCGTCGCACGTCCGGGCCGTCGCGAGCCGCCGGCCCGGCCCGGCGGACGGCACCCGGCGACTGGGATCGGGCGGCCGGCACCCGGCGGCTGGGATCGGGCGGCCGGCACCCGGCGACTGGGATCGGGCGGCCCGGCACCGGGCGGCTGGGATCGGGCGGCCGGGATCGGGGCTGCACCGTCGCGCCCTTTGGAGCTGATGTCGTAGACGATTCAGGCCGATGGCACGCCAGCCGCGCCCGAGCTTATCGACGCCGGGTGGGCGACCTGGCGGGGACCGGACAAGGTGCCGCCAGTCCGGCGACGTGGACTGGAGCCGGTGCCACGGACCGGTGAATCGTTGACGACATCAGCTCCAAAGCGACCGGGTGAGGTGGGTCAGCCCCGCCACCCGGAGCGACCGGGGCGAGGTGGGACCGCCCCCGCGTCCCTCATCACGCCCACGTCCGCCACGACCACGGGGGATCAGGCGTCGAGCGCACCCACCACGTCGCCGATCACCACGACGGCCGGCGGGCGCAGGCCCGCCGCGACCACGTCCGCCGCCACCGCGCCGAGCGTCGAGCGGAGCGTCCGCTGGGCACCGGTGGTGCCCTCCTGGATCACGGCGACCGGGGTGGCCGGATCCCGGCCGTACGCGGTGAGCGCCGCGGTGATCGCGGCGAGGTTCCGCAGTCCCATCAGCACGACCAGGGTGCCGCGCAGCCCGGCCAGCGCCGGCCACCGCACCAGCGAGTCCGGCGAGTCCGGCGCGACGTGCCCGGAGACGACGGTGAACTCGTGGGCCACCGCCCGGTGGGTGACCGGGACGCCGGCCACCGCCGGCACGGCGACCGCGCTGGTCACCCCCGGCACCACGGTCACCGGTACGCCCGCCTCGGCGCAGGCCAGCAGCTCCTCGCCACCCCGACCGAAGACGTACGGGTCGCCGCCCTTGAGCCGCACCACGACCTTCCCGGCCAGGGCCCGGTCCACCAGGATCCGGTTGATCTCCTCCTGGGTGCGCGACGGCCCGTACGGGATCTTGGAGGCGTCCACCAGCTCGACGTCGGGGCGCAGCTCGTCCAGGAGCAGGCCGGGCACCAGCCGGTCGGCGACCACCACGTCCGCCTCGGTGAGCAGCCGCCAGCCCTTGACGGTGATCAGCTCCGGGTCGCCCGGACCGGCCCCCACCAGCGCCACCCGCCCGGGCCCCGCCCCGCCCGGCGGCGTGTCCCGCCCGGCGGCGGCCAGGCCGGTGCGCACGGTCAGCAGGTCGCGGACGGCGTCCCGGACGCTCATCGCGCGACGCGGGTCGCCCCCGCCGAACACCGCCACGGTGACCGGTCCGTGCCGGGTCACCGCCGGCGTCCACGCGGTGGCGGCGGAGCGGTCGTCGGCGCGTACGCAGAAGATCCGGCGCTCGGCGGCGGCGGCGCTGACCGAGGCCGCGGCGAGCGGGTCGTCGACGGCGACCTGGACCAGCCAGGCGCCGTCCAGGTCGGCCGGGGCGAACCGGCGCGGCGCCCAGCGCAGCCGGCCGGCGTCGACGTGGGCCTGCAGGGCGGGGGTCAGCTCCGGCGCGACGAGGAAGACGTCCGCCCCGGCGTCCAGCAGCGCCGGCACCCGCCGGGTGGCCACCGCTCCCCCGCCCACCACGACCACCCGCCGGCCGGCGAGCCGCAGGCCGAGGGGGTAGGGGGGGTTGGCGCTCACGCCGCCGCCTCGCTCCGCTCCGCGGCGGCGCGAGGCGCCGCGCTACTGAGCCGGATGGCTCGCTCGCTCCGCTCGCTCACTTCTCGGAGACCCCCGCCGAGTCGAAGGTGGCGACCTCGTGCAGCACCCGGACCGCACCGGTGACCACCGGCAGCGCCAGCAGCGCGCCGGTGCCCTCGCCGAGGCGCAGCCCGAGGTCGATCAGGGGGTCCAGGCCGAGGTGGCGCAGCGCCACGGTGGCCCCCGGCTCGGCGGAGCGGTGCCCGGCGACCATCGCGCCGACCGCGTCCGGGGCCAGGGCCGCCGCGACGAGCGCGGCACTGGCGGCGATCACCCCGTCCAGCAGCACCGGGACGCGGCGGGCGGCGGCGCCGAGGATCAGGCCGGCCAGCGCCGCGTGCTCCAGGCCGCCGACGGCGGCCAGCAGGCCGAGCGGGTCGGCCGGGTCGGGCCGGTGCCGGCCCAGCGCGGTCCGCACCACGCCGACCTTGCGGTGGTACGTCTCGTCGTCCACCCCGGTGCCCCGCCCGGTCACCTCGGCCGGGTCCGTGCCGGTGAGTGCGGCGACCAGCGCCGCCGACGGGGTGGTGTTGCCGATGCCCATGTCGCCGGTGAGCAGGATGCCCGCCCCGGCGTCGACCAGCTCGCCGGCGATCCGGATGCCGGTCTCCACCGCCACGCGGGCCTCGTCGCGGGTGAGCGCCGCGGTGACGCTCATGTCCCGGGTCCCCCGGCGGACGTTCGCGGCGACCAGGCGGGGCCCGACCGCCCGCCCGGCCACGCCGACCCCACCGGCGACGGCGTCCGGGTCGACGGGGAGCGGGGTGGCCACGCCGACGTCGACCACGGTGACCGAGGCGCCGGCCTGGCGGGCGAACGCGTTGACCACCGCCCCGCCGGCCAGGAAGTTGGCGATCATCTGGGCGGTGACCTCCTGCGGCCAGGGGGTCACCCCCTGGGCGTGCACGCCGTGGTCACCGGCGAAGATCGCCACCGCGGCCGGTTCGGGCAGCGGCGGCGGGCAGGCGCCGGCCAGCCCGGCGAGGCGTACGGAGAGCTCCTCCAGGGCGCCCAGGGAACCGGCCGGCTTGGTCAGCCGGCCCTGGAGGTCGCGCGCGGCCGCCATCGCCGGCTCGTCCAGCGGCCCGATCGCCGCGATGGTGGTCTCCAGCATCATGCCTCCAGGATCTCGGCCAGTACCTCGGTGAACGCGTCGGTGGTCGCCGGGTCGCGCACGGCCACCCGCAACCAGTCCGGCCCCAGCCCGGGAAAGGTGTCCCCGCGCCGCACGGCCCAGCCGCGCTCGCGCAGGATCTCCCGCACCCGGTCGGCGCCGGCCAGGTGGAGCAGGACGAAGGCGCTGGCCGGGCGGCCGGCGACGCGTACCCCGGGCAGGGCCGACAGGCGCGCGACCAGGTGGTCGCGGTCGGCGGCGAGCCGCGCGGCGATCGCGCGCTCGGCCGCGACGGCGGTGGGCGACGCGCAGGCGGTGGCGGCGGCGAGCGCCGGGGTGGAGACGGCCCAGAGCGGCTGGACGGCGGCGAGCCGGTCCAGCAGCGCGGCCTCGCCCAGCAGGTAGCCGATCCGCAGGCCGGCCAGCCCCCAGGTCTTGGTGAGGCTGCGCACCACCACCAGGCCGGGCAGGTCGCGCCGGCCGGCCAGCGACTCCGGCTCGCCCGCCACGCCCGGGGCCAGGGTGGTGTCGGCGAACGCCTCGTCGACGACCAGCACCCGGCCCGGCCGGGCCAGGGCGGCCAGGTCGGCGGCGGGGTGCAGCACCGAGGTGGGGTTGGTCGGGTTGCCGATCATGACCAGGTCGGCGTCGGCGGGCACTCCCGCCGGGTCGAGGCGGAAGTCGTCGGCCGGGTCGAGCAGCACCCGTTCCACCTCGTGGCCGGCGGCCCGCAGCGCCGCCTCCGGCTCGGTGAACTGCGGGTGGACCACCACCGGGCGGCGGACCCCGGCCAGCGCGCGGGCGAGCAGCACGAAGCCCTCGGCGGCGCCGGCGGTGAGCAGCACCTCCGCCGGGGGACGGCCGTGCCGGGCCGCGACGGCCGCCCGGGCGGGCCCGGGATCCGGGTACGCGGCCAGGCCGGCCAGCGAGGCGGTCAGTGGGTCGGCCAGCCAGTCCGGCATGGTGTCCCGGCGGACGTTGACGGCCAGGTCGACCAGGCCGGGGGTGGCCTCGGCATCCCCGTGGTGCCCCAGGTCGGGCTCGTCCCCGGTGCCCGGCGGCACCTCGATCAGCTGACCACGCATGTCCGTGATCCTGCCGGGAAGCCGCGGTACGGGACAGCGGATCCCGACGTGGGCCGCGTCACCGCCGGCGGCGCCCCTCGCCCGTTTATGAATTCTTCTCATTTCCGAATCGGAAATGTCATAACTTGACCATGTGAGCAACCGACCCCTTGCTGCCGCTGGTCGTTCCCTTCCTCTCCTGCGCGCCGGCCTGATCGCCGCCATCGTGGTCGCCGCCGCGGCCTACCCGTTGGCCGCGTACACCGGCATCGGCGCCAAGGCCACCGCGCACGCCATGGAGCAGAAGACGAACATCCTGCGCACCGCCCTGCCGGCCGAGACGTCGTACCTCTACGCCCCCGACGGCAAGTCGATCCTGACCATGTTCTACGAGGAGTACCGGCAGTACACGAAGCTGTCGGACATGTCGCCGAACATCCAGCAGGCGATCGTCGCCGCCGAGGACAACCGCTTCTACCAGCACCACGGCGTCGACCCGAAGGGCGTCGCCCGCGCCTTCGTGGCCAACGCCCGCTCCAGCGGCGTCTCCCAGGGCGCCTCGACCCTGACCATGCAGTACGTCCGGATGGCGCTGCGGGACAGCGCCAAGACCCCGAAGGAGGTCCAGGAGGCCACCCAGCAGACCAGCCTGCGCAAGGTCAAGGAGATGCGCATGGCCCTGGACGTCGAGAAGGAGCTGACCAAGGACGAGATCCTGGAGCGCTACCTCAACTCGGCGTACTTCGGCCACCGGGCGTACGGCATCTACGCCGCCTCGCAGATCTTCTTCTCCAAGACCCCGGCCACCCTCACCCCGGTCGAGGCGGCCACCCTCGCCGGGTTGGTCAAGTCCCCCTCCGAGTACGACCCGATCAGCTCCGACCAGAAGGACGCCACCGGGCGGCGCAACTACGTGCTCGACCGGATGGCGCAGCTCGGCTACATGTCCCCGGACGCCGTCGCGGCAGCCAAGACCGAGCCGATCCGGACCAAGGTCACCAACCCGCCGAACGACTGCGCCTCGATCCCCGGCAAGTACACCACCTGGGGCTTCTACTGCGACTACGTCAAGAACTGGTGGAGCGCCCAGCCCGCCTTCGGGGAGAACCGGCTGGAACGGATGGACAAGCTGCGCCGGGGCGGCTACCGGATCGTGCTGGCCCTGGACCCGAAGATCCAGGCGGCGGCGGAGAACAACGTCGGCGCGAAGGACAGCGTGGGCAGCCCGTTCGCCAACGGAATCGTGGTCGCCGAGCCGGGCACCGGCCGGATCAAGGCGATGGCGGTGAACCGGAACTACTCGCTGGACCTCAGCGAGAACGGGCCGAGTTCCAACCCGGAGGCCGGCCCGAACGTCAAGGCCAACTACCCGAACACCGTGGCACCCCTGCTCGGCGGCGGCAGTCTTCCCGGCTACCAGGCCGGATCGACGTTCAAGATGTTTCCCATGCTGGCCGCGCTCGACGCCGGGATGCCGCTGTCCACCGTCATCGACTCGCCGTACCGGTACCAGTCCGCCATCTACGACGGGTGGGCCCCGTCCAACGCCAGCGGGGCGATGACCGGCCGCCAGACCATGTGGTCCGGCTTCGGCAAGTCGGTGAACACCTTCTTCGTCCAGCTGGAGGAACGGGTCGGCGCGGACAAGGGGGTACGGCTCGCCGAGCAGCTCGGGCTGCGCTGGCGGACCGACGTGGACCGGGACCACGCCGCGCCGGACAGGGCGAACAAGTGGGGCGCGTTCACCCTGGGCGTCTCCGACGCCACCCCGCTGGAGATGGCCAACGCGTACGCCGCGGTCGCCGCCGATGGGCGGTACTGCGAGGCGATGCCGGTCATGTCGATCACCAACCGGGACGGTACGCCGACGACGTACCGCACGACGTCCGGCATCGAACGGGAGGTCGCCAAGCCGCGCTGCCGGCAGGTGGTGAGCGCGGACGCGGCCCGGGCCGCCACCGACGCCGCCCGCTGCCCGACCGGGGACACCCCCGCGAAGGGGAGCTGCGGGGGCTGGTCGACCGCGGACAGCGTCCGGGGCACGGTGGGCCGCCCGGTGGCCGGCAAGACCGGTACCACGGACAGCACCCGGTCGGCCTGGTTCGTCGCCTACACCCCCGAACTGGCGGCGGCGAGCTTCATCGCCGACCCGGACAACCCGTTCAACGCGGTGGGTGACGGGCAGTCCCAGGTCCCCGTCGAAGCGGTCGCCCAGACGCTGCGCGACGGCCTCAAGGGCACGGGCACCCGCGAGTTCACCCCACCCTCCGACCGGATCGTGGGGTGACCACGGCTCGCCCACCCGGGTGACCGGGAGCGCTGCGTCAGGAACGGTGCGGTTCCTGACGCAGCGCTCTGTCGGCTCCGGTCCGGGCCGGCCGCGGTCAGCGGCGGGCGATCAGTGCAGGTCGGCGGCGACCAGGGACCAGAGCTCCAGGTCGACTCGGGCGCCCCGGACGAAGCCGGCGTTGCGCAGCAGGCCCTCGTAGCTGAAGCCGGCCTTCTCGGCGACCCGGCGGGACGCCACGTTGCCGGGCGCCACCCGCAGCTCGACCCGCTGGAAGCCGTGCTCCAGGATCAGCGCGATGGCCAGCGCGTCCACCGCCTCGGCGGCGAGCCCGAACCCACGGGCGTGCGGGGCGAGAGCGTACGACACCTCGGTGAGCCGCGCGCCCCAGTCGGTGCGCCGGGTCCAGAGGCAGCCGATCACCCGGGCGTCCTCCCGGCGGACCACCGCGTAGTGGTCGCCGTCGCCGCTGTCGCGCCGCTGCCGGGCCAGGTCCGTGCACCAGGCCTGCCCGTCGATCTGCCCGGCGGCGTCGGCCAGCGGCAGCCAACGCTGGGTCTGCCGGTCGGCGAAGACCTCGTCGACCGCGCCGGCGTCCGCCGCCACCAGCTGACGCACCTCCGTACGCGGCGTGGAGACGGTCAGCGTCGGGAACCGGCGGACCGCCACCTGCCCGATCACGCGGGTGCTCCCACGCCCTCGGCAATCCCGGCCGCCGACACCAGTCGGGTCGCGATCGCCGGGTCGGCCGCCCAATGCAGGCCCAGCTGCGAGGCGTGCACACCCCGCCAGACGAACCCCTCGGGAGTGCCACCCTCCCAGCTCCACGCCGGGCGCTCGCCGGCCCGGGGCGTCAGCACCGCGCCGTGCTGCTTGTAGCCGACCGCCGCGGCCCCGGCCTCGGCGACCACGCTGCCGGTGCGGGCGGTCGCCTCCCGGTACCCGACGACCAGGCCGTCGCGGCTGGCCCCGATCGCGTCCAGCACCCCGCACATCGGCCGGCCGTCCAGCTCGCGGGCCAGCCACAGCAGGCCCGCCCCCTCGACGAGCACCGGACGGCCGGCGCGGGCCAGCTCGGCCACCGCGATGCAGAGCCGGCGGTTGGCGGAGAGCTCGTCGGCGTACGACTCGGGCAGGCCGGCGCCGACGACCAGCGCGCGGGTGCCGGCGGGCAGCGCCTCGTCGCGCAGCGGGTCGAGGGTGACCACCTCGGCGCCCGCCGCGCGCAGCAGCTCGGCGGTCTCGGCGTAGCTGTAGCTGCCGCCCGGCCCACCCGCCAGCGCGACCAGCGGACGGCCCTCGACCGGGGCGGCCGGCGACGGCGACCAGGGCTCGACCGGCAGCGCGGGCGCGGAGCGGGCCAGCGCGAGCAGCCGGTCCAGCTCGACGGTGCCGGCCACCGCCTCGCCGAGGCGCCGCACCGCGCGGGTCGCCTCGGCGTCGCCGCCGACCACCGGCAGCACACCGTGCCGCCGGGCGGGCAGCACCGCGGGCAGTTCGTGCCGGCGCAGCGCGCCGTAGACGGGGACGTCGACGTCGTCGAGCGCCCCCCGCAGCATCGCCTCGTGCCGCGGGGACGCGACCTGGGTGAGGATCACCCCGCCCAGCCAGAGCTGGTCGTCGTAGGAGCGGAAGCCGTGCACCAGGGCGGCCACCGACTGCCCCATCGCGGCCACGTCCACCACCAGCACGACCGGGCTGCGCAGGGCGGTGGCGACGGCCGCCGTGGACTCCGCCTCGGAGCGCCCGGCCACCGAGTCGTACAGCCCCATGGTGCCCTGCACCACCGCCAGGCTGGCACCGGCGGCGCCGTGCGCGAAGAGCGGCCCGAGCCGGTCGACGCCGACGAGCCTCGGGTCGAGGTTGCGCCCGGGCCGACCGGCGGCCAGCCCGAGGTACGCGGCGTCGACGTGGTCCGGACCGACCTTGAAGCCGGCGACGTCCAGACCCCGGTCGGCGAGGGCGGCGAGCAGGCCGATGGAGAGGGCGCTGGTGCCGTGTCCGGAGGACGGCGCGCTGAGCACGAGGCGCGGCACGGCGGTCATCATCGACTCCTCGCGGGCGACGGATGGTGGTACGCGGACGACCGGAAGGATCCCGACGGGAGATCCGCTCGCGTGACCATACCCGCCAAGACCGACACGCGGCGGCCGCCGCTTGTCGGAGCACCGGGCCGTCGCGGTCAGTGGCCCCGGTCATGCGGGTAGCCTCGTGCTGTGTACCGGTTCCTCCTGACCCCACGCTGGCTGGGCATCCTCGCGCTGACCCTGGTCGCCGCCGCGATGATGGTGCTGCTCGGCAACTGGCAGCTGGACCGCTACGAGCAGCGCACGGCGGTCAACGAACGCATCGACGCCGGCAGCCGGGGCACCCCCGCGCCGCTGCGCGACGCGCTGCCCGCGCCCACCGGCGGGGCGGGCTCGGTCGGCCCGGCCCCCGCCGAGCGGGCCGAGTGGAGCCGGGTCACCGTCACCGGCCGGTACGACGCCGCGAACGTGGTCCTGGTCCGCGGCCGTACGGTCGACAGCAAGGTCGGCTTCGAGGTGCTCGCCCCGCTGGTGCTGGCCGACGGCACGGCCGTGCTGGTCGACCGGGGCTGGGTCCCGCCCGCGCCGGGCGGCGCGATGGCCATGCCGCAGGTGCCCGCCCTGCCCACCGGCGACGTGACGGTGGTCGGCCGGGTGCACCCCACCGAGACCGGCGGGGGCGGCGTGGACCGGCGCGACGGTCGGCTGGAGACCCGCCGGGTCACCGTCGACAAGCTCGCCCGCGAACTGCCGTACCCGGTGCACGGGGCGTACCTGCTGCTGGACGAGCAGACCCCGGCGAACGACGCGGCCTTCAGCGCGGTCCCGATCGGGCACGCCAACAACTGGCAGAACTTCGGCTACGTCGTCCAGTGGTGGCTCTTCGCCGCGATGACGCTCTTCGGCTACGGCTGGGTCGCCCGCCGGGAGGCCCGCCGCGCGGCGGGGCTGGACGTGCCGAAGGGGCCGGTCGACCGGGCCGCCGAACCGGCCACCCCAGCCTGACCGCGCGGTCGGCGGTCTCCTCGGCCGAGCCGAACCGGACACTCGGGTGGGTCCCCGGACAGCGGAGGACGTTGTAGTGTCCGCCCGTGATCAACGAGCCGGTGACCCCTGATCCCACGTCGGAGCCGGCGACGGCAGCGTATCCGGCCCACAACCCGTGGAGCCCCGTGCCACCCTCGGACACCCCGCCGGTCACCGCCGAGTTCGCCGCACCGCCGGCAGCGGACGCCGCACCCACCGCGCAGTTCCCCGCACCGGCGCCGCACTCCGCACCGACCGCGCAGTTCGCCCCGCCGCCGGCACCGCACTCCGCGCCACCCGCGACGGCGCAGTTCTCCGCGCCCCCGGCACCCTTCTCGTCGCCCCCGGCCCCGTTCCCGGTGCCGCCGGCCCATTTCTCGGCGCCGCCCGCGGCGGTCCGGCCCGGGCCGCATCCGCCGGTGCCCGCGCCGGCGATGCTGCCCGCCGGTTACCAGCCGGCCCGGCCGGACGTGGTGGCGGTGCAGATCGGCGAGATCGTGGTGACCCCGCCGGTGATCCGTACGCCGGCCGGGGTGCTCCCGCTGGCCGGCGCATCCTGGCAGGTGGCGGACTTCTGGCAGCAGGAGGAGAAGATCGCCACCTGGGCGCTGGTCTGCGCCATCGTGGGCTTCTTCTGCCTCACCTTCTTCAGCCTGCTCTTCCTGCTGGTCAAGGAGACCCGCCACCACGGCACGGTCCAGGTGACGGTCGTCAACGGGGCCCACCAGTACGTGGCCCGCATCCCGGTGGTGGACCAGGGCCAGGTGCAGCACATCAACAACCAGGTCAACTACGCCCGGTCGCTGTCGACGTTCTGATCCCGCGGCGCCGACCACGGCCCGCCGGCGCGGGCGGGGGCGGCTCAGCCGCCGGCCCGCCCGGCGTGGATCGCCCGGACCGTGTCGATGGTGTCCGCCTCGGCGGCGGCCTTGTCCTCGCGGTAGCGCAGCACCCGGGCGAAACGGAGCGCCATCCCGCCCGGGTAGCGGGAGCTGGTCTGCACCCCGTCGAAGGCGATCTCGACCACCTGCTCGGGGCGTACCCGGACCACCCAGTCGCCGCGCTCGACGGCCAGCGACAGGAACCGCTCGGTCTGCCAGCGCAGCAGCTCGTCGGTGAGGCCCTTGAACGTCTTGCCGAGCATCACGAAGTCGCCGGTGCGCGGGTCCCGCGCGCCGAGATGCAGGTTGGAGAGCCAACCCTGCCGCCGGCCGCTGCCCCACTCCACCGCCAGCACCACCAGGTCGAGGGTGTGCCGGGGCTTGACCTTCACCCAGGCCGCGCCGCGCCGGCCCGCGTCGTAGGGCGCGTCCGGCGCCTTCACCACGACGCCCTCCTGGCCGGCGTCGACCGCGGCGGCGAAGGCCGCGCCGGCCTGCTCGGCATCATCCACCGCCATCCGCCCGACCAGCAGCGACTCGTCGACCGCGGCGGCCAGGGCGGCCCAGCGCTGCCGACCGGGCCGGTCGATCAGATCCTCGCCGTCGAGGTGCAGCAGGTCGAAGAAGTACGGCGTCAGCACCGCCTCGCCGGTGGTCTCGGCGGCGGCGAGCACGGCCGGGGCGACCGGCGTCCCGCCGGTGGTGCTGGGCGTGGTGCGGCGGGCGGCGCGGCTGGAGGTCTGCTGGAAGGGCAGCGGCCGGCCGGTGGCGTCCAGCCCGATCGCCTCGCCGTCGAGCACCAGCTCCCGGACGGGGAGCGCGCGCACGGCGGCGACCACCTCGGGAACCCGGGCGGTGATCTCGTCGAGGCTGCGGGTGAAGACGGCGATGTCGTCGCCGGAGCGGTGTACCTGGATCCGGATGCCGTCGAGCTTGACGTCCACCACCGCCGGTACGCCGGTGGCGTCGAGCGCCGCGTCGACCGACGGGGCGCTCTGCGCCAGCATCGGGGCGAGCGGGCGGCCCACCTGGAGCCCGAAGCCGGCCAGCCCGGCGGCACCTCCGGAGAGCGCGGCGACCGCCACCGCGCGCAGGTCACCGGCGAGCAGCAGGGCCCGGCGGACGGCGGTGACCGGCACCTCGGCGGCCCGGGCGATGGCGTCGGCGAGCAGTCCCGCCTGGGCGCCCTGGCGCAGCTCGCCGCTGAACAGGCCGACCAGTAGCCGCTGCTCGTCGGCGGTGGCGGCGGCGAAGAGCGCGCCCAGCAGCTCCCGCCGGCGGGCCTGCGAGCCGGGCCCGTGCACGGCCGCGATCCGGTCGACCGCCGCATCCACGGCGGCCACCGTCAGGGTCGGCTCGGCGGCGGGGGCGGGCAGGTCGCGCAGGGCGGCCCAGCCGACGCCGGTCTGCCGCTGGCGCAGCTCACCGGCGAGGTAGCCGGAGCCGGCCGGCACCTCGGACGGGTCGAGCGTCCGCAGCGCGGTGGCGAGCAGCTCCACCTTGGCCCGCCGGCCGCTGGTGGCGCCGACGGCCGCGGAGGTGGCTGCCAGGTCGAGGAACCGCACGGCCTCATCCTGCCAGCCACCCCCGACACCACCCGGACATTGCCGTGCCCGGGCCGTCCTGATGGGCGGCGCCGGTCAGGCGGAGACGGGCTCCTCGATGCGCAGCCCCCGGGCGCGCACCTCGTCGGCGACCCGGGACAGGACCCCGTCGAGGGCGACCAGCGCGGCGGAGAGCTCGCCGAGCTGTTCCTTGAGCGTGTCCTCGGGCCACGCGGAGACGTCGAGGTCCCCCAGAGCACTCACGGCGGCTTCGAGCCGCGACATCACGTCGTTCGTACGCATGTTCGAAAGGCTATAACAGCCCTGCGCCCGACACACCGCAAACTCCGACATCGGCCCCGAAGTTACGGCTCCGACACCTAGCCGTCCTGGCGCCCCGCCTCGGCGACGCCGGCCAGCAGCAGCGCCTCGGCCAGGCAGACCCGGGCGAACTCGCCGAGGTGCAGGCTCTCGTTCGGGCCGTGCGCCCGCGCGTGCGGGTCCTCCACGCCGGTGACCAGGATCGCCGCCCGCGGGAACATCTCCTGGAAGGTGGCGATGAACGGGATGGAGCCGCCGACGCCGATGTCCACCGGGTCGCTGCCGTCCCAGGCGGTACGGAAGGCGGCCCGGGCGGCGTCGAACATCGGCCCGGAGGCGTCGATGACGCAGGGGTCGCCGTCGTGCTCGAAGCTGACCGTCACCTGGGCGCCCCACGGGGCGCGCTTCTCGAGGTGGGTGCGGAGCGCGTCGTACGCCCGCTTCGGGTCGTCGCCCGGCGCCAGCCGTAGGCTCAGCTTGGCCTTGGCCGACGGGACCAGCGCGTTCGGCGCCTCGCCGGTGGCCGGGGCGTCGACACCGAGCACCGCCAGGGCGGGCTTGGTCCAGAGCCGGTCGGTGATCCGGCCGGTGCCGAAGAGCGCGGCGCCCTCGACCAGCCCGGCCTCGGCACGGAACCGGCCCTCCGGGTAGTCGACGCTGGCGCCCTCCCGGCCGATCAGGCCCTCGACGGCCACGTCGCCGGCGTCGTCGTGCAGGGTGGCCAGCAGCCGGACCAGCGCGGTCAACGCGTCGGGCACCGCGCCGCCGAACATGCCGCTGTGCACCGCGTGGTCGAGGGTGCGCACCTCGACGAAGCAGTTGACGATGCCGCGCAGCGAGGTGGTCAGCGCCGGCACGCCGACGTCCCAGTTGGTGGAGTCGGCGATCACGATCACGTCGGAGGCGATCTCGTCGCGGTGCTCGGCGAGCAGCCGCTCCAACGAGTCGGAGCCGTACTCCTCCTCGCCCTCGATGAAGAGGACGACGCCGACCGGGAGCCGGTCGCCGAAGGCGCGCAGGGCCGCGACGTGCGCCATGATGCCGGCCTTGTCGTCGGCGGCGCCCCGGCCGTAGAGGCGGCCGTCCCGCTCGACCGGCTCGAACGGGTCGGACTCCCACCGCGACAGGTCGCCGACCGGCTGCACGTCGTGGTGGGCGTACATCAGGACGGTGGGCGCGCCGGGCGGCGCCGGCTTCGTCCCGATCACCGCCGGCTGGCCGCCGGAGCGCACGATCCGGGTGTCGAGGCCGCAGCCGCGCAGCAGCTCCGCGACCGCCTCGGCGGAGCGCTCCACGTGCGAGTGGTCGAAGCCCTCGAAGGCGATGCCGGGGATGCGGACGAGGCGTTCCAGGTCGGCGCGGACACCGGGCAGTTCACGCTCGACGGCGGCCCGCACCTCGGACTCGGACATGATCGGAGTGGTCATGACCGGCATCGTATGCCGGCCTTACCCCGGCGCACCCTCCGAGGCCGCGTCGCCGCAGCTCGCCGGGGCGCGCACGTAGTAGCGCCGGGCGTCGTGCGGCAGCGCCGGCGCACCGTCGACCACCAGGTCCGCGAACGCGGCGGTGCGGTCGGTGGCGAAGTGCGCGCGCTCCCCGGCGTGCCAGCGGCCCAGCTCCGGCAGGATCTGCGGCCCGTCCCGGTCCAGCGCCCGGGACCGCCGCAGCGGCGCCGGGGCGGTGACGAAGACCGCGAGGCTCAGCTCGGGCCGGATCGCCGCCCGCGCCGCGCTCACCCCCTCCACCAGCAGCACCGGCGCGACCGGCACCGGCACCGCCCGGGGCAGGAAGCCGCGCCGCACCCAGCTGTAGCGGTGGTACGCCCCGGGTCGCCCGGCCCGCAGCGGCGCCAGCACCCGCTCTTCCAGCCGGGACCAGAAGGTGAACTGGTCGTCCCACCCGTCGAGCAGGTCGTCGGTGTTCACCACCGGTGGCCGGTCGCCGCCGGGCAGCGCGGCGAAGGCGTCCGCGAGGCGCGCGGCGAAGACGCTCTTGCCCGCGCCGCTCGGCCCGTCGACGGCCACCAGTCGGGTACGCCCCAGCCGCGCCGGCCGGGCCAGCACCCGCCGGGCCAGCGCCGCGTACGCCTCGACCACCGCCACCCGCGGCCGGCCGGACCCTTCGCCGATGTCCTCCCGATCCCCCGTCACCCGACCGACGCTAGCGCCCGACCGGATCCCCCACCGGCGTCCTCCCGGTCCCCTGCCACCCGGTCGACGCCGCCGCCCGCCCGGACCCGACGCCCGAACCGGCCGCCGCCGCCCTGGTCGCGCCGGCGGTCGGGGTGTTGTCCCCCGTGAGCCTGGTTCCGTCCTGCGCCCCGCCGTTCGCCGGGCGGCCACTCCCGGTGACCGGCATGATCTGGATGTGCTGCATGACGTGATGAGTCCGGGCGTGAACGCCCTGCTGGAACAGGCCCGCGCGGGGCTGCGCCGGCTGGGTCCGCAGGAGACGGTCGAGGCGGTGCGGGCCGGGGCCCTGCTGGTCGACACCCGCACCGAGCGGCAGCGCCGCGAGCAGGGTGAGTTGCCCGGCGCGATCGTCATCGAGCGGACGGTGCTGGAGTGGCGGCTGGACCCGGCGAGCGAGTGGCGCATCCCCGAGGCGACCGGCTACGACCGGGAGATCGTCGTGGTGTGCTGGGACGGCGACGGCTCCAGCCTGGCGGCGGCGAGCCTGCAGGCGCTGGGGCTGCGCAACGCGACCGACCTGATCGGCGGGGTGCAGTCGTGGCGGGAGGCGGGACTGCCACTCTCCGACGAGCCCGCCGACGTGCGCCCCTGACGGCGCTGGTCCGCCGCGCGACGCCCACTGCCGCCGGCCCGGCGACCACCGGCCCACCTCCTCGCGGTCCCGAGGTAGCCCGCGTGACCCTTGCATGTCGGCGCCGGTCAGATCGTCGCCGGGGCGCCGGGCGGAATGAACGGCAGGTCGGCCGGCGGGCCGGCCTCGACCAGCCGCCAGAGCGCGTCGGTGTCGAGGTGTTCGGAGACCAGGTCCCCGAGCAGGTCGAGGGAGCGCTCGCGGGCGGCGGCGAAGGCGGTGTCCGGCGCCACCCGGAAGCCGTGCCGCCCGGCCGTCCGGGCCACCTCGGTCAGGAAGCGGCGGCGGAACTCGTCGGATTCGAACGCGCCGTGCCAGTGGGTGCCGTACACCGCGCCGAGCCGCGCGCCCTCGCCGCCGCCGTCGGCGTAGGTCAGCAGCGGGGGCAGCGTCGGGTCGGCGGTCGAGACGTACCCGTGGTGGATCTCGTAGCCGCGCACCGGGACGCCTCCGGGCGCGGTGCCGACGGCCTGCCGGACGGTCTTGCGCCGGTCGAAGGTGATCTCCACGGGCAGCAGGCCCAGCCCGGGGACGCTGCCCCGGCGACTCTCCACCGGGTCGTGGATGGCCCGGGCGAGCATCTGGAAGCCGCCGCAGATGCCGAGCAGCGGCCGGCCGGCGGCGGCGTGCGCGGCGACGGCGTCGGCCAGGCCGGTCTCGCGCAGCCAGGCCAGGTCGGCGACGGTGGACTTGGAGCCGGGCAGGACGACCAGGTCGGCGGCGGCCAGTTCGGCGGGCTCGACGGTCAGCCGGACCCGGACGCCGGGCTCGGTGGCGAGCGCCTCGACGTCGGTGGCGTTGCTGATCCGGGGCAGCCGCACGACGGCGACGTCCAGCCAGTCGGTGCCGCGCGGCGCGGCCGGCCGGCCGAGCACCCGGCCGTACGCGAGGGAGTCCTCGGCGTCGAGCCAGAGGTCGAGGTGCCAGGGCAGCACCCCGTACGTCGGGCGGCCGGTGACTCCGCGCAGCATGTCCAGCCCGGGCTGGAGCAGCCCCGGGTCGCCCCGGAACTTGTTGATCACGAAGCCGGCGATCAGCGCCTGGTCGGCCGGGTCGAGCAGGGCGAGGGTGCCGAACATCGAGGCGAACACCCCGCCCCGGTCGATGTCGCCGACGACGATGGTGGGCAGGCCGGCGCGCCGGGCCAGCCCCATGTTCACGTAGTCGCCGGACCGCAGGTTGATCTCGGCCGGGCTGCCGGCGCCCTCGCAGATCACCACGTCGTACGCCTCGCGCAGCTCGGCCAGGGCCGCGTACGCGGTCTCGGCGAGCTTCGGCCGCAGCTGCCGGAAGTTGCCGGCGGTGACGGTGTCGACGGCCTCGCCGAGCAGCACCACCTGGCTGGCCAGGTCGCTGCCCGGCTTGAGCAGCACCGGGTTGAACCGCAGGTCGGGGGCGAGCCCGCAGGCCGCGGCCTGCATCGCCTGGGCGCGGCCGATCTCCCCGCCCCGGCCGTCGGGGCCGACGACCACCGCGGAGTTGTTGGACATGTTCTGCGCCTTGAACGGCGCCACCGCGACCCCTCGGCGGTGCAGCCACCGGCAGATGCCGGCGGTGAGCACGCTCTTGCCGGCGTCGGAGGTGGTGCCCGCGACCAGCAGCCCGCCGCTCACCGTCCCCACCCCCGGCCCGCCGCGGCGTCGACCGCGCGCGGCCCCGCGAGCCGGACGGCAGCCGCCGCGCGGGCCGGCAGCGCGTTCCCTGCCGGGACCAGCCGTGGACGCCGGCCGCGCAGCGCGCGCCGACCGGCGGCGTCGACCAGCAAGCCCACGGTCAGCGGGTACGCCGCGGCGATCGCGAGCGCGGCGAGGCCGACGGCGCCGGAGATCCGGGCGGCCCGCCTGAGGTGCCGCGCCTCGGGGCGGGGGCCGTCGCCGAGGAACGGCCGGACCTCGGAGCGCCCGAAGTACACGTTGCGCCCGCCGAGCCGGACGCCGAGGGCACCGGCCATCGCCGCCTCGCACTGGCCGGCGTTCGGGCTGGGATGGTCGTCGCGGTCGCGCCGCCAGACGTGCCAGGCGCGGGCCCGGTCGCCGTCGGCGGTCGGCGCGACGGCGATGGTGAGCAGCCCGGTCAGCCGCGCCGGGACGAGGTTGAGCACGTCGTCGAGGCGGGCCGACGGAGTGCCGAAGCGGGCGTAGCGCGGCGAGCGGTGGCCGACCATGGCGTCGAGCGTGTTGGCCGCGCGGTAGCCGAGCAGGCCGGGCAGCCCGGCGACCGCTCCCCAGACCAGCGGGGCGACCACCGCGTCGGAGGTGTTCTCGGCCACCGACTCGACGGTGGCCCGGGCCAGCTCGGACTCGTCGAGGGCGGACGGGTCCCGCCCGCAGAGGTGCCCCAGGCGACGTCGGGCCGCCGGCAGGTCGCCGCCGCGCAGGGCGGACCCCATCACGCCGGCCTCGTGCCGCAGCGTGCGCCCGCCCAGCACCGTCCAGGTGCCGGCCGCCACGAGCAGACCGCGCAGCACCGGGTGACGCCGGGTCGCCACGGTGGCGGCGGCGCCGAGCAGCACCGGCGCGCCGACGGCGAGCGTGGTGAAGACCGCTCCGGCGGTACGGTCGGGGCGGTAGACCCGCCGTTCGAGGGCACCGGCCGCGCGGCCGAAGCCGGCCACCGGGTGCCCGCGGCGCGGGTCGCCGAGCAGGGCGTCCAGGGCGTACCCCGCCACCAGCCCTGCCGCGTTCGCCACAGCGGTCGCCTGACGCACCTCGCACCACCTCCGGCCGGCCAGCCTAGCCGTACGGCGGGGTGACCGACGTCGCCGTCGCCACCCCGCCCCCGTCCGCACGCCCCGTCGGGCCGGAGCCCGGTCCACCCCCGCAGTTCACCGGCTCCGGCCCGCCGGATCAGGCCGGCACCGGCACCCGGCCACGACCGCGTCGAGCCCGCCCGGTCGACGCGCCGGCGGTCTCCTCCGGCGCGGCGTCCAGCTCGCCGTCCCCGGCGGCATCCCCGCCGTCCCCCGGCACCGGGGCCAACTCGTCGCCGGAGGCCGGCTCGTCGTCGTCGGCCTCCTCGTCGAACGGGTCGGTCAGCCCCTCGAAGCCGGCACCGGGCACCTCGTGGCCGGCGCGGGGCACGGCGAACCCGGAGAACTCGAAGTCCTCGTCGAACGGCCGGTCGTCCGGTGCGGCCGGCGCCTGCTCGTGCGGCACCGGCTCGGTCGGCTCGCCCTGCACCCGGGTGGCCGCCTCGGCGTCCTCGACGGTGCTGGTGGCCATGGTCGGCTTGTTGCGCAGGAACCGGGCCCGCCCCCGGGACAGGTCGTGCCCGACGGCGACCGCCTCCAGCTCGTAGAGGGTGCGGTGGTTGCCCGCGTCGTCGGTCCAGTCCCGGGTGTAGAGGCGGCCGACGACCACCACCGGGTCGCCGACCATCACCGAGGCGGCCACCCCCTCGGCCAGCTTGCGCCAGCAGTTGACCCGGACGCGGAGGCTGTTGCCGTCCACCCACCGGCCGCTGTCCCGGTCGAGCCGGCGGGCGGTCGAGGCGACCTTGAAGTTGGCGACCAGGGTGTTGCTCTGCGTGGTACGGCGCCACTCGGGGGCCGTCAGCACGTTGCCGACGATCGTGACGTAGGTATCGAACATCGTCCCCTCCCAGGGGTTCCAGGGCCTGCCGTGGCGAGTCGACTCGGTGCCGAGCCTGGCCGGGTGGGCGCCGCGCCGCGAGCGGACGGGACCGGCCTGTGGACGACGGGGCCACCTGTGGACAAAGACCTGATCAAGGTCCCGGTCTGCTAGGGCCGAGCGGCCCTGGGTGGCCGCACCGGGGGCGACCAGGATCGGAAGCGGGGTCACCCGGCGTGGGAACGGCCCCGACCGGGTATGGATTTGATCAACCGAGAGCCATCACACGGCACGAGGTCCGACGAAAGAGGTCAGTGACGATGATGCTCAGCCCGCGTACCACCGGCTCCGTCCGCTCCGAGCGGGAGGTGCGGCGATGAGCGCGGTGACCAACCCGGCGACCGTCGCCGAGTGCCTGCGCGTCGGGGCCGGCTTCTCCCAGGGTGACCGAAACTGGATCGTGGAGCAGTTCGCGACCCTGAACGCGCGGCTGGCCACGTTCCACGCCGACGCCACCGAGCTGGAGGTGTCGGTCAAGGACCGCCAGGCGCGCGGGCAGAAGGTCACGCTGGAGTGCTGGATCGCCGGCCGGCAGAAGATCGTCACCACCTCCGGCGAGGAGGACCTGCGCGCGGCGCTCAACGACGCCCGCGACGACCTGCGCCGGCGGCTCAACGACGCCAAGACCCGGCAGGAGCCCCGGCACAACAAGCACGTCCGGGAGATGGGCCAGCCGGGCCCCGACCAGGTGGCCGACGCCGACGCCGACCTCACCCGGGTCGACGCCGAGACGGCCTGAGCGGCACCTCGGCCGTCCCCGTCCGACCGGTGCGACCGGGCGGGGACGGCGTCGGGGGCTACCGCCCGGTAGCTTCCGGGCGTACCGTCGCCTTCGTGGAACCGGACGTGCTGGGGCCGCCGTACGAGCGGCAGACGATCGACCTGGGCACCGACGACGAGGGACCGGTGGTCGCCACCCTGGTCCGGCGGCGCGCCGAGCGCCCCACCGGGCGGGCCGTGCTCTACGTGCACGGCTTCGTCGACTACTTCTTCCAGACCCACGTCGCCGACTTCTTCGCCGAGCGCGGCTGGGACTTCTACGCCCTCGACCTGCGCAAGTACGGTCGCAGCCTGCTGCCGCACCAGACCCCGAACTTCTGCCGCGACCTCGGCGACTACTTCCCCGAGCTGGACGCCGCCGCCAAGATCATTCGCGAGGACGACGGCCACGACACCCTGCTCGCCATGGGCCACTCCACCGGCGGCCTGATCATCTCGCTCTGGGCGCACGCCCGACGCGACGCCGGCCTGGTCGACGGGCTCTTCCTCAACAGTCCGTTCTTCGACATCAACGCCCCCTGGCTGGTCCGTCGCCCCCTCGCGGCCGCCGTCTCCCGGCTGGGCCGCAGCGCGCCACACCGGGTCCTCCCCTTCGGCCTGGGCACCGTGTACGGCGAGAGCCTGCACGCCGAGCACCGCGGCGAGTGGACGTACGACCTGGCCTGGAAACCGCTCGCCGGGTTCCCCGTCCGGGCCGGCTGGCTGAACGCGATCCGCACCGCCCAGCGGCAGCTGCGCGCCGGGCTGGAGATCCCGGTGCCCGTGCTGCTGGCCTGCTCGACCCGCAGCTTCAAGGGCACCAGCTGGCACGACTCGGCGGCCCTGGCCGACGCCGTCCTCGACGTCGAGCACATGGTCCGCTGGGCGCCCCGGCTCGGCCGGCACGTGACCCTGGCCCGCTTCGACGGCGGCCTGCACGACCTGACGCTCTCCGGCCCCGCCGTACGCGAGCAGGTCTTCGCCGAGGTCGGGCGGTGGGCCGAGGCGTTCCTCGGCGCGGGCCCGACGGACGCCGGCCCCGACGCGACGGACCCGGCGGGCCCCGGCGCGACCGGGTCCCGCGCCGCTGCGGTCCCGGGCAGCCGGGAGCCGGCCGGGGACACGGAACCGGCGGGAGCGCCGCAGGCCGGCTGAGCGGTGCTCAGTCGCCGGGCGACAGCTCGGCGATGATCCGGTCGAAGGTGGCCACCGGGTGGCCGCCCTCGCCGGGCAGCACCAGGCCCAGGCAGCGCAGCTCGACCTCCCCCGCCGGGTCGGCCCGCACCCCGAAGACGGGCGCGCCGACGTACCCGGCGGGCAGCTCGCCGGTGACCCGCAGGCCGCCGCCCGCACGGACCGCCCGCTCGACCGCCACCTCCAACGGCCGCGCCCCGTCCGCACGGACGCCCAGCGCCAGCACGATGACGGAGACCGGCTCCGCGCCGATTCGGGCGATATCGTCCGCGCCGGCCGCGACCACGTCCGGCACCGGTTGGGTACGCCAGCGCCAACCCTGCCCGGCCGCCCGCTCGTGCAGCCCGTCGGTCGGCATGACCGCCACCCCGACGCCGGGCCGGTGCGCCCACAGCCCGGCCGGCAGGACCAGCGCGTCGGCGGCCACCCCGGCCGGCTCGGTGACGCTCGGCCGCAGCCCGATCTCCCCCACCTCGGCGCGGGCCAGGACCTCGGCGGTGAGCAGGTACTCGCCCGTCGGGTGCTGGAAGAAGAACGCCGTGCCGGCGGCCCCGTCGCCAGCCTGGCCGATCGGCAGGATCGCCCGCCCCAGGAGCTGGCACAGCTCGTAGGCGACCTCGTTCTCGGCGTCCGGTTCCAGCAGCACGAAGCCGAGGGTACGGGCCGCGCCCGGCCGGAACCCGGGTGACCGGGCAGCGGTGGCGTGGGACGCTGATCACCGCGCCGGAGCGGGGACCCGTTCCCCCGTGGACCGGGAGTACGGCGGTACCCTCTTGGCGCGACACGCACGCCGCGCGCCCGTAGCTCAGCGGATAGAGCAGGGGACTTCTAATCCCAAGGCCGCAGGTTCGAATCCTGCCGGGCGCACCACCATTGCCCCAGGTCAGCGGCTTGTCGCTCCCGGTCGAATCGATCACCATGGCCCCCGTACAGCCATTCGTACCGCCAAATCACCCGAAAAGGTGCTTGGCAGCCGCATCAGCGGCCGCCCGCTCGATCTCCGGCAGGACCTGGGCGTAGCTGTTCATCGTCAATCCGATCTGGCGGCTGTCCGCCTGCCGTATGCTGCGCGCGTCGTCACAGGGGACAGCGGGAGAATCAGATGCGACGCCAGGGCACGGCGGCGGTCACGGCTGCATTGATCACGGCGGCGCTGGCGGGTTGCGGCACGCCGGCCGGCACGGACGGAGACCTCACCGACGACTGGCTGCCGATCCCCGCGGCGCAGCAGTTCAGCCCGCAGGCCGGCGAGTGCCACGTGATCGCCGAGCCGACCGCCTACCTCACCAGCTACGCGCCGGTGGACTGCGCCAAGACCCACCTGGTGGAGACGTTCCACGTCGGCACCTTCACCGGCGACCTGGCCGCGCGGCCCATCCCGCCCAAGGTGGGATCGGCGGCCATGCGCGCCTCTTTCGCCGACTGCGACACCCGGGCCCGACAGTTCGTGGGCGGTGACTGGCGGAACGCCCGGCTGTCGGTGCAGGTCTCGCCGACCTCGCCGCCCGGTTGGAATGGCGGCAGCCGCTGGTACCGCTGCGACATCTTCGAGCTGGACGAGGTGGACGGGGCCAACGGCGACTCCGACCGGGCGATCAACCGGGCCGGCACGCTTCGCGACACGGTGCGCAGCCGTTCCCCCCTGACGTACGGCTGCATGAACGAGGACGAATGGGGACGGCTGCGGCCGGCCGGCTGCACCGTTGCGCACCAGTTCGAGTACGCCGGCATCTGGACCGCCCCGGACCGCTCCTACCAGGTGACCGGGCGGGATGCGCAGACCGTCCACGCCGGATGCCGCACGGTCGTGGCCCGGTACGCCAAGGTGCCGGTCGACGGTAACCTGCGGTACCGCACCGGCACCGCGTACCGAATGCCGTCCCGGGAATTGTGGGCTCGCGGTGACCGGGGTGTGCGCTGCTATTTCTGGTCCAGCGGCCGCAAGCTCACGCGGTCGATCGCCGGCGGCGGCCCGAAGGTGCTGCCGATCAACTGAGCCGGATCAGCGCGGAGCCGACGCCCAGACCGCATGGTGCGCGGCCAACCAGTTTCCCGATTGCCGGCCCGACACCCTCGCAGCAGCAGATCGCCATGCAACCTTTCGCCAGGTCGGCTCCGACATGGAGACGACCAGAGCCCAACGTCACACGGGTGGAAAAGGGAGCAGGATGCGGCCTGACCTCGAACGGGAGTACGTCGAGTACGTGACGGCGCGGTTGCCCCGCCTGCATCGCACGGCGTACTTGCTCTGCGCCGACGCATTTCAGGCGGACGACATCGTGCAGGCGACGCTCACGGCGCTCTACGTGAACTGGAAGCGAGCCGCCGACGCGGACAACCTCGACGGGTACGTGCACCGAATCATGGTGCGGCGCTATCTCGACGAACGGCGGCGCGGGTGGTCGAAGGTGCTGCTCGGCGACCGCGTCCCGGAACTGTCCGCACCTGCCGACCACGATGTCGAGGAGCGAGACGCGCTGGTGACGGCATTGCGGTCGCTGCCCAAGGGCCAGCGGGCCGTCGTGGTGCTGCGTTTCTTTGGTGACCTGTCGATCGAGGCGACGGCGAAAGCCCTCGGGTGCTCGGTGGGCAACGTCAAAAGCCAGTGCTCGCGGGGTCTTGCCACCCTGCGCGGGGCGCTTGACGCACGGCATCCGGTCACGACCGCACAAGGAGCGAGGGATCAGTCATGAACGAGGAACAGGAACTGCGGGACCGGCTGGAAGCGATCATCGTGCCGCCCAGCCGCATCGAGATGGACGTACTGGTCCGCGCCGGGCGCCGGCGCGCCTTTCGCCGCCACTCGGCACAAGCGGCCGGGGGCGTGGCGCTGGCCACAGCCATGCTACTGGCAGTGCCGTCGATCCTGACCAGGGCGGGAGCGCAGCCGTCGGGGCAGCCGGGTGCGGGCCCGGCCAGCGCCTCGGCGGAGGCCACCGCCTCGGCCGGCCCGGCCGAACCGTGCCAGACGGCGGAACTGCCCGTGCCGACCGGGATGAAGGATGCCACGGCCGACGCGGTGGATCCGACCGGCAGGTACGTCGTCGGGAACAGCACCGTCGGGCAGGACTTCCGGCCGATCCTGTGGACCGACGGGCAGCCGCAGGCATTGCCGGTGCACGGCAAGTCGGTCCAGGTGACCGCCGTCAACGCGAGCGGGATCGTGGTCGGCCTCGTGGAGGACACACAGCGCCAGGAGTACGTCTTCCGCTACGCGAATGGCGCGTACACGAGGCTGCACACCCCACCGGGGAGCTGGCACCCCTACCCGACCCCGGCTGTCAACGCGGCCGGTGACGTCATCATCAACGTGGAGCCGCGCGGAAACTTGGAGGGCAAGGACAGCATCGTCCTGCTCTGGAAAGCAGGCTCGACGACCGCGGTCAAGCTGCCGCTTTCCGCCGGGGCCAACGCCCACGACATCAACGACGACGGCACGATCGTCGGCGCAATGTACAGAGACGGCGTCGCCACTGCGGCGTACGCCTGGGACCAGCAGGGCAACGGCCGGAAGCTGGAGTTGCCGGCCGGCCAGACCGGCGCCGCCTACGCGACGCGGGGCGACTGGGCGACGGGCGGCATGTGGCCGTCCATGTCCACGGCGCTGTGGAACCTCCGGACCGGCGAGGTGACCACGCTGGGCAAAGGACCAGGAGGGACCGAATCGGGGACGGAGGGGCCGGGAACGGCGGTCAACGCCTCCGGCTGGGTCGTCGCCGGTGGCTCCGTGCTGCGTGCCGGTGCCGTCGTTGAGCTTGCCCTGCCCAGCGGGCAGACCAGCCGCGCGGCGGACGTGTCCGACACCGGGCTGGTTGTGGGGCAGGCGCTGACCAGTGGCCGCGACGGCAACCAGAACCTCGGGCCGCGCATGTGGCGTTGTTGACCCGGCCGTGAGAAAGGACGTGGAATTCCTGCCCTGCGCGGCGCACCACCGTCATGACCGTCAGCGTGTGGCCGTCGCGGCGCCGGTCTGACGGGCTGGTTGAAACAGTTCGATCAGGTTGCCTGCGGGGTCGGCCAGCAGGATCTGACGCCCGCCGGGGCCGGAGACCACGTCACTGCGGAACGACAGTCCAGCGCCCCGGTGCCGGTCGATCTCGGCATCCAGATCATCGACGGTGAGGTGGATGCGGTTGCGGCCGGGAGTCGTGGTGCCCTGGGGCGTGGCTCGGGCGCCTGAGCTGGTGGGCCCAGACAGCAGCAGCCGCAGCGGGCCGCGGACCACGTCAGCGAAGGCGGGCCCGGCGTTGGTCCTCAGTTGAAAGCCGAGGTGAGTGGTGTAGAAGTCGACGGCTGCCTGGACGTCGTCGACCAGGTAACGGACGCTGGCGTACTGGTCGGGTCCCGTCATGGCTCAACCCCCTTGACTCGTGGATGGGCGGATAGCGAGTACGGATAGCAGATGGCGGATGCGGGTATCAATGTCGGCCGCAGTGCGGGCAAAGGCCGGGTAGCTGGCCTGGTCGCTGTCGCCGGCCAAGGCGGGGTCAGGGATGCTCCAGTGAATGCGGCGAGGGTGGTCGTCGAACTCGGGGCAGTCCTCGCGGGCCTTGTCGCACAGGGTGATCACGTAGTCGAACCGGCGGCCGGCAAGGGTGTCCAGGTGGCGGGGGCGTTGACCGGCGATGTCGATGCCGTACTGCTCGCGCAGCGCCCGCACGCTGTTGGGATGCAGTCGCGGCCTGGGGCGGCTGCCGGCGCTGCTGACCTCCACTTGTCCGCCGGTGTGGTGGCGTAGCAGGGCTTCGGCGGTCGGTGAGCGGGCGCTGTTACCCGTACATACGAACAGCACGGCGAGGCGGGGCAACCGCCGCTGGTTGACCGACGGGGCCAGCGCGGCGCCATCCAGGCGTAGGGCCGGGTGCAGGGCAGCGCCGGTGCCGGCCAGCGCTTGGGCGCAGCGGTCCAGATCCAGGTGGTAGTAGCTGTCGCGGCCGTCGAAGCTGCTCTGTGTGGCGGTGACCAGGCCGCCGTCACGCAGCAGCCGCAGGTGGTAGGAGACCAGGTTCTGCGGCTGGCCGATCAGCGTGACCAGCTCGCGGACCCGCAGGTCGCTGTCGGCGAGTTCGGTCAGTAGCCGCCACCGCAGCGGGTGGGCGGCCAACCGCATGAACGCTGGGGCGGCCTGACTCGACGCAGCCATGAACCGGAGAATACATCAAAATTGTTTGATCGGCTGTCCGGCGGAAAATTTTGGGTGGTGGCCGATCATGTCCAATTCCCAAGCTGACGACGGCCAGGGACCGCGGAAGGGTCAGTGGTGGTCGCCGAGCACCTGCGTGAGGGCGTGTGAGGCCTGCCGGACCATGCCGGGGTTGGTCTCCCAGTAGTAGGGCAACGCCGACACGGCCTGGAGGAGCGCCCACCCACGGCCTCGCAGCCACGATGCGTCGTCGACGTCGAGTTCGGCGCGGAACCGCTCGCGACTGTCGCCGGCGAACACGTTCCAGGCCGGTTGCAGGTCACAGGCGGGATCGCCGACGTTGAGGCCGCCGAAGTCGATGACTGCCGACAGCCGACCGTCGACGACGAGCAGGTTGCCCAGCAGCAGATCACCGTGCACCCAGACCGCCGGACCGTCCCACGCCGGGGCGTCGAGCGACTCCTGCCAGGAGCGGAGGGTGGCCGCGCCGTCGATCCGGTCGCCGAGCTGCCCGACCGACCGTCGGACGCCCTCGTCGAACTCGGCGAGCGCTGCTCCCCGGCTGCCGGGTAGACGCGGGAAGGCGCCGGTGGTGTCGACCCCGCGCAGCGCGGCCACGAACGAGGCGAGATCGACCGCGGCCCGGTCGAGGTCGTCGATCGTGCCGTTCGCGTTGTCACCCGGCAGCCACTCGCACACCGACCAATCGAAGGGGTAGCCCTCGGCGGGACGCCCCATCGCCACCGGCACGGGCAGGGCGAGCGGCAGATGCGGCGCGAGCTTCGGCAGCCACTCCGCCTCCTTTGCCGCTTGCCTGGTGGCCCAGCCGATCCGCGGCAGCCGCGCGACCAGGCGCTGACCGAGCCGGTAGATGTCGTAATCCGTCCCGTACGACGCGACCGGGCGGATCGGTAGACCGGCCCAGTGCGGGAACTGTCCGGCCAGGAGGCGACGCACGAGGTCGGCATCGGTTTCGATCTCGTCGGCATGCATCTTGATCGCGCCCATCGCGGTCATCGTCAGCCAACCGTCTCCGGGCGGCAACCGAGTTAGCGGGACGTGGGACGACAGCCAGTACCCGTGATGCGCGAAGGGCGCCGGGGCGGCCACCGGCGCGGAAATCCGGGTGACGCCGACGCACCGGGGTTCCACCATCGACGGATGACACCGCCCCGACCGGCCGAGCCGGACATCCGCCGCTACTACACGGACGTCTACGACGAGGCTGGCCGGCTGGGCCGCACACCGCAGGGGCGGCTGGAGCGCTCGCGTACCCGTGAACTGCTGGCCCGGCTGCTTCCCCCGCCCCCCGCGGCGGTGCTCGACGTGGGTGGCGGCCCGGGAGCGTACGCCGGCTGGCTGGCCGCCGCCGGCCACCTGGTGCACCTGGTCGACCTGGTGCCAGCGCACGCGGCGGCGGCCCGGCGTGACCACCCGGTGGCCGGCGCGAGCGCGGGTAACGCCCGGCACCTGCCGTACGCCGACGTCAGCATGGACGCCGCGCTGCTGCTCGGGCCGCTCTACCACCTGACCGAGCGGGGCGAGCGGATCACCGCGCTGCGGGAGGCCGCCCGGGTCACCCGCTCCGGCGGGCCGGTGCTCGCCGCCGCCATCAGCCGGAACACCCCGATGATCGACCTGATCCGGCAGGGCCGGGTGGACGACGCCACCCGACCGGCGATCCTGGCCGCGTACGCCACCGGGGTCAACGATCCGGCCACCGGCTTCACCACCGCCTACTTCCACCGCCCCGAGCAGTTGCTGGACGAGTTCACCGCCGCCGGCCTGCCGGCACCGACGCTGTACGGCATCGAGGGCCCGCTCTGGCCGATGCTGGAGACGCTCGGCGCGGGCGAGGACTCCACACTGTTCCGCGAGGCGGTCGCCTGCGCACGGGCGTTCGAATGCGACCCGGCGGTGATCGGCACGAGCTGCCACCTGCTCGCCGTCGCGACGGTGGGAGCCCGCTGACCTTTCAGCGACTCGACGCGTACGGAAGGTGATCGGAACGGACGTTCCGTGCTATTGTCCGTGGTCGATGTACCGCCGCGCGGACCCGGACGGGTCGCTGCCCGAAGGACGCCTCCCGATGTCGGCCGTACCCGCTCCGACCTCGCCGCCGTCGCTGCTGGACCGGCCGGCCGGTGGCGCGTTCAGTCTCATGTTCACCACCCTGGCGGCCCTGCTGCGGCTCACCTGCGGGCTGGTCGGCGCGGTCACCGCGCTGGCCGTGCGCACCCCGCCGGTGCGGACGGGGACGCTGCTCGTGGTGGTCGGGGTGCTGACCGCCTGGTCGGTGCTCTACGCCGTCCGTGCGCTGCGCACCGGGATCGGCGGCGCGCTGGTCGCCGGGGACGTCGCGCTCACCGGGGCGGCGTGCCTGCTCATCCCCCACCTGGTCGCGCCGGAGGTGCTGCCGGGTGAGGGGAGCTGGATCGCGGTGCTGGCCAGCACCACGGTGATCAACACGCAGGCGACCGCCCCGGCCCGCTGGTCGGTCCCGGCCGGCCTGCTGGTCACCGCCGCCTACGCTGCCGGCGCCACCGGCGCTGGCAACTCCGCCGAGGCCACCGCGCACGCGGCGACCCTGCTGGGGCAGACCGGCCTGGCGGCGATGCTGACCGCGGTCATGCGCCGGCGGAGCGACCGGGCCGACCGGGCCTTCGCCGACTACCAGAGGTCGCGCCGGGACGCGCTGGTCGCCCGTACCGCGCGGGAGGCGGAGCGGCGGCAGAACCGGGACCTGCACGACACGGTCCTCGGCACGCTCACCATGGTCGGGTTGGGCGCGGTGCCCGACGGGTCACCGGCGCTGCGCCGACGGGCCGCGGCGGACCTGCGTACCCTCGTCGGGCTCGCCGACGCGCGGTCCGCGCCGGTCGGCGGCCGGGTCGCGGTCGACGAGCGGCTGCGGGCGGTGCGCGAGGACCACCCGGAGCTCGCGGTGGCCGCCGAGCTGGCGCCCTGCGCCGCCCCGGCCCCGGTCGCCGCGGCGCTCGCGGACGCCACCGCCGCCGCGCTGGCGAACGTGGTCCGGCACGCGCCCCGCGCGGCGGTCACCCTGCGGCTGAACACCCGCGCGGACACCGTCGTGGTCGAGGTGGTCGACGACGGTCCCGGCTTCGACCCGGCCACCGTCCCGGCCCACCGGTACGGACTGCGCGAGTCGGTACGCGGGCGGCTGGCCGAGGTCGGCGGGCGCGCCGAGGTGACCTCCGCCCCTGGCGAGGGCACCCGGATCCGGCTGGAATGGCCATATGTCGGCTGACCTCGACGCCGGACCGGGCGTCGTGCCCCGGGTCGGGCCGCCCCCGGCGAGCCTGCCCCGGCCGGGCGACGTCCCAGGGGTGGACGTGGCCCGCGCCTCCGACGGGGGCGCCCGGATCGTGGTCGTCGCCATCGCGCTGGTCTGGCACACGGCGATCGGGTTGCCGGCAATGCTGGACGCGTGGTCCGGGCTGGCCGCGCCGGCGGTGGTCGGGGCCGGCTGGCTGGTCGTCGCCGCGACCGGCGGGTACGCCGGCGTCCGGCTGCTGCGCGGCGCCCGGCCGCCGGCGCTGCCGCTGGCCGCGGTGCTGCTGGCGGTGGACGCGGCGGTCTTCGCGGCCGGCGGGCGGGAGCATTTGTTCACCGCCGCGAACTGGGTCTGGGGCACCCTCGGCTGGTTCTTCGTGGTGGTGCTCTGGGGACGGCGGGTCCCCTGGCTGCTCGCCCTGCTCGCCGCCCACTCGCTGATCGCCCTGGCCGCCCTGCTCGGCCACGGCGCGACCACCCCCGCCGACCTGACCCGGTACGCGATGTACGTCTACGGCACCTCGTCGCTGCCGACCGCGGTCTTCACCGGCGCGGCGGTGATCGCCGCCCTCGCCCGGGAACGCGCCGCGACGGCGGCGTCCACCCTCGCCGTGGTCGTCGAGCGGGACGCGGCCGAGCGGGCCAGGCAGGAGCGGCGGGCCCAGCTCGCCCTGGTCAGCGGCGCCGCCGAGGCGGTGCTGGCCGAGCTGGCCGACGGGCGCGCCGACCCGGCCGACCCGCTGGTGCAGCGCCGGTGCGTGCTCGCCGCGGCCCGGCTGCGCCGGCTGATCGCCGAGTCGGACGACGTGCCGGACCCGCTGCTGCACGAGCTGCGCGCCGCCGCCGACCTGGCCGAGCGGAACGGCCTGCCGATCGAGCTGGTCGCCATCGGCACGCCGCCGCCGCTGCCGGTGGACGTCCGTCGCCGGCTGGTCGACCCGCCCACCGCCGCGCTGGCCGAGGCCGGGGGCTGGGCCCGGCTGACCGTGGTCGCCGGCCCGGACGAGGTGGCGGTCAGCCTGGTCACCCCCGAGGTGAACGGTCCGGAAGCGACCGGCCCACCGAGCCACGTCCAGGACGACGGTCGGGTGGAGCACGTTCAGGATCGGGACGGGGAGATCAGGTGGACGCAGACCCGGTGGCGCAGGACGTGAGCGGGGACCGGCCGGTCGGGGTGGCCATCGTGGACGACCACCCGGTGGTGATCGACGGGGTGCGGGCCTGGCTGGCCGGCGAGCCGCGGCTGCGCGTACTGGCCACCGGGGACGACCCGGACCAGGTGCTGGGGGACGCCCCGGACGCCGACGTGGTCCTGCTGGACCTGCGCCTGCACGGGCGGATGGTGATCGACAAGCTGGCCGAGCTGTGCGCCGCCGCCCGGCGGGTCGTGGTCTACTCCGAGCACAACGACCCGGCCACGATCCTCGCCGCGCTGGACGCCGGGGCGGCGGCGTTCCTGGCCAAGCACGAGGGGCGGGAGCACTGCGTGGCCACCGTCCTGGCCGCCGCCAGCGACCGCCCGTACGTGCCGCCGGCGCTGGCCGGGGCGATGGTCGGCGATCCACGCCCGGACCGGCCGGCCCTGTCGGACAAGGAACGGGAGGCGCTGCTGCTCTGGTTCCAGTCGATGTCGAAGGCGTCGGTTGCCCGCCGGATGCGGATCAGCGAGCACACCGTAAAGCAGTACGTGGACCGGGCGCGGATCAAGTACACCCGGGCGGGCCGACCGGCGGCGACCAAGGCGGCGCTGCTGGCCCGGGCAATCGAGGACGGCCTCGTCCGACCGGAGGAGATCGGCATCTACCGGTCGCAGGCGGCGGCCGACCGGCCGACCCCCTAACGGCTGTCATGACAGGGCCGGCAGGCTCGGCGAGGCTTACCGGCAGGAGGCCAACTGCCGGGAGGTCGTGCCGATGCAGGAGAACGCGTCCCCGTTCTTCATCGCGCCGCACCGCTTCGACGCGCTGGACGACGAGCTGCGGCCGGTGCTGGACCAGCGCTACGAGCTGGTCCCGGAGGCGGGCGAGCGGGTGTTGCGGCGACTGCGCACCCCGGTGGCCGGCTGCCTGCTCAGCCCGACCGGCACGCGCCGGCAGTGGGTGCTGCCGGCGCCGGCCACGGTGACCGTCACCGACCGGCGGCTGGCGTACGTGTGCGCCGGCGCGGAGTTGTCGGTGGTCGCCGGACGGGACGGCCGTACCGGTGCCCGGCACCGGCGGGGCGTACGGATGTCCCGCCTGGTCAGCGGGCAGATCCGCTGGCAGTGGCCGTCCCGCCTGGAGCTGCTGCGGCCGGCCACCGGGCCGACGGCGGACGGGCCCGAGCCGGCCCCCGACGCGGAGCTGCTGGTGGTCTGCGACGCGCTGCGGACCATCCAGCAGCCGGCGCTCGCCCTCGGCGGCTCGGCCGACGCGGTGACGGAGCTGGCCCGGCTGGTCCGCCGGTCGGTGGCCGCGTTCCGGCTGACCCGCCCGGGCCTGGTGGAACTCTCCCCACCGGAACGGGACGAGCTGGCCCGGCGGGCCGCACCCGGTCCGCTCGACGGCACGGCCCGGGTGACGCTGCCCGGCTCGCTGCCGGTGGAGTTCCTCTCCCGGGACGACTACTACCGCACGCCGACGCCCTCGGCGCGCGACGCTGTCGGCGAGTGAGCCCGGGCCCGTAGCCGGCGCAGCATCCGACCGTCGGTGAACCCGACGGCCCGGGCGGCGGACTCGACGGTGGCGCCGTGCCCGATCAGGTGCTCGGCCCGCTCGACCCGGAGCAGCTGCTGGTAGCCGAGCGGGGTGAGCCCGGTGGCCTGGCGGAACAGCCGGGCCAGGGTGCGTTCGGCGACCCCGCCGGCGGCGGCCAGGTCGGCCAGCGGCAGCGGCTCGGAGAACCGGCTGTCGATCAGGTCCTGCACCCGGTGGGCCGCGTCGGACAGGTGCGAGCGGTACCGCATCATCGCGCTGGCCTGCTGCTCGTGCCCGTTGCGCCGGGCGTAGACCACCAGGGTGCGGGCGATCCGGGCGGCAGCCGCCGGACCGTGCCGGGTGGCCAACAGGTGCAGCGCCACGTCGATGCCGCTGGCGATGCCGGCCGAGGTGACCACCCGGTCGTCGACCACGTAGAGCACGTCGCGGACCACCCGGGCGGCCGGGAAGATCCGGGCCAGGTCGTCCTGCACCTCATGGTGGGTGGTGCAGCGCCGGCCGTCCAGCAGGCCGGCCCGGCCGAGCGCGAACGCGCCGGCACAGACGCTGGCCACCGTGCCGCCGCGGGCGTGGTGGTCGGCCAGGCGCCGCAGGTCGTCCCGGCCGACCGGCCCCGCCGGGCCGTGCGCGCGCGGCCGCCATCCGGGTACGACCACCAGGTCGTCGACGTCCAGCTCCGGCCACCCGGTGGTGGCCCCCAGCGGTACGCCCTGCACGGTCGGCACGGTGTCCCGCTCGGCGACGTAGTGCAGCCGGTAGTCGTACCCGTTGTCGGCGGCGGTGGAGAAGACCTGGGCCGGGCCGGCCAGGTCCAGCAGGTGCAGCTGCGGGACCAGCAGGAAGACGACCCGGGCCACGCTGTCAGCCCCGCGCGCCGACCGGGGTCGCCCCGGTCACCTCGTCGACGGTGCGGACGGTGGCGAACCGGCCGGCGAGGGCGTACTCCGTGCGGGCGGTCATCTCCGCGGCGGAGAGGGTGCGCGGGTCGGCCAGGATCTCCTCGACGGTGGCGGTCGCCGGCAGATCCCGGTGCGGGGTCGGGAAGGTCACGGTCGCGTCGGTCACGAAGGTCGTCTCGTAGCCCAGATCGCAGCCGACCCGGGTGGTGGTCTCCACGCACTGCTCGGTACGGATGCCGCAGACGGTCAGGTCGCGGACGCCGGCCGTGGTGAGCAACTGCTGGAGGTTGGTGGTGGTGAAGGCGTTGTGGGACGTCTTGACCAGGGTGGGCTCGCCGGCCACCGGAGTCAGCCCGTCGATCAGCCGGACGTGGCCGAGCGCCGGGTCGAAGACGTTTCCGCTGCCCGGCTCGGCGTGCAGGACCCAGACGACGAGGTCGCCCCGGCGCCGGGCGGCGTCGACCAGCCGGTCGACCTGACGCACGATGTCGGGCTGCGACGCGTGGGCCCACATCGGTCGCTGACGGAAGGACTCCTGGACGTCGATGACGACGAGTGCTGCTCTGCTCATGGATCTGATCCTGGCCGGGTGGCTGCCGGGGCGGCAGACACCATCATGCCTGGATGCGGAACGATCCGGTCACTGCCCTGGTCCTCTCCGCCTCCCGCGCCGGCTTCCGTCGACCCGGCCGACCCCACTGGCCGGCAGGCCCGGCTGCCCGACTTGCGCGGCAGCCCCGCTTGGCCCAGCAGCCCTGCTCCCCCGGCAGGCCCGGCAGGCCCGGCAGGCCCGGCTGCCCGGCTGGCTGGCTTGCCCCTGGCGCGCCCGGAGGCCCGGCAGGCCCGGCGCGCCCGGCAGGCGAGGCTGGCCCGGCAGGCGAGGCTGGCCCGGCAGGCGAGGCTGGCCCGGCAGGCGGCAGGTTCGGCCGCCTCCGCCGCCCTCACCGACCTGATGACCGCCGGGCAGGTCGGCCGCCGGGCAGGTTCGGCAAGCCCCGCCGGACGCGGGTGCGGTGTCGTTCCCTTTGGAGCTGATGGCATGAACGATTCACTCGCGGCCCTTCCTCCGAGCCCGCTGCGGGCGCGTCCCTCCGACGGCGAGTCGTTGACGACATCCGCTCCAAAGCGTCTCGCCACGACATCGCCACCGGGATCGGGACCGCCACGCCCACGGCTGCCACGCCCGCGGCTGCCACGGCCACGACCGGCGCACGGTGCAGCGAACGCGCCGGGCAGCGGGCGCAGGGGCTGAGCAGGCGCCGCGGATGACCGGACGCCGCACGTGATGCGGACGCCGTAGGTGATGCCGACGCCGCACGTGATGCGGACGCCGTAGGTGATGCGGGCGCGTGGTCAGGAGGTGGCGGTGCGCCGGCCGCGACGGTCCAACTCGGCGGCCCCCTCGGGGGTGGGGGCGGTGCCGCCGAGGTGGGCCGGCTGCCACCAGGCGTCCTCCGGGCCGGCGGGCTTGTCCGGGTACTCCCGCTGGGCCCGGTCGACCAGGGCCGACAACCGGCTCTTCAGCTCGACGGTCATCGCGTTGGTGTCCGGCCAGTCCGCCGGGTCCATCGGCTCGCCGACCAGGATGGTGACCGGGGTGTGCCGGCGGGTCAGGTTCTTCGGCCGGCCCTTGGTCCAGAGCCGCTGGGTGCCCCAGAGCGCCACCGGCAGCAGCGGCACGCCGGCCTGCTGCGCCATCCGGGCGGCCCCGCTCTTGAGTTCCTTGACGGTGAGCGAGCGGCTGATCGTCGCCTCGGGGAAGACGCCCACCACCTCGCCGCGCCGCAACGCGCTCACCGCGGAGTTGTACGACCCGGCGCCGGCCCGGCGGTCCACCGGGATGTGCTTCATGCCGCGCATCAGCGGGCCGGAGACCTTGTGCACGAAGACCTCCTGCTTCGCCATGAACCGGACCAGCCGGCGGGACTCGTGCGCCCCGTAGCCGCAGAAGATGAAGTCCAGGTAGCTGACGTGGTTGCTGGCCAGCACGGCCCCACCGGTACGGGGGACGTGGTGGCTGCCATCGATGGTCAGGCGCAGGTCGAGGACCCGGAACATCGTCTTGGCGGCGGCGATCACGGGTGGGTACACGAGTTCCGGCATCCGGCAACTTTACCCCGCGTAGGTTACGGACCCGTAGGGCCCGAACGACCGGTCGTAGGCCGGCCCGGGTGGCCGTTCTGCCGCTGGCAGACAGGGCTCGCCACAGCCGCCGACGCGGCCCCAGGATGGCGGGATGAAGAAACGCGCAGTGGTGCTCTGGATCCACGGCGGCGGATGGCGTGGCCGGTCGGACGAGGACGGCGCGGCCCTGGCCCGGCTGGGGCTGCGGGTGGTGGCGGCGACCTACCGCTTCTCCCACCAGGCGCACTGGCCGGCCCAGCTCGACGACGTACGGCAGGCGGCGCGGGCCGCCCGCGACGACGCGGGCGGGCTGCCGCTGCTGGTCGCCGGAGACTCGGCCGGCGGCACCCTGGCCCTGCACCTGGCGTTGCGCGGGGTCGACCGGCCGGACGACGTGGCGGCGGCGCTGGCGTACTGGCCGGTGAGCGACCCGCTGGCCGGCGAGTGGCGACGGCTGCGGGCCGACGACGACCCGTGGGCCGACCTGCTCGGGCACCCGCCGGCCGCCGGGGACCCCGCCACCGTCGACTCGGCCGTCGCCACCCACCTCGGCAACGGGGCGCCGGTACTGCTGGTGCACGGCACCGGCGACGCGGCCGTACCGGTGGCTCAGTCGGTCGCGCTCACCGGGGCGCTCGTCGCCGCCGGCCACCCCACCCACAGCTGGATCACCCACGGCGGCCACGCCCTGGCCCTGGACCGGCCGGACATCCTGGCGGTCACGAGCGCGTTCCTCGACACCGTCCTGCCGACCCGCTGACCGGCTCCGAGACCTCGCCCCGGCCCGCGGGGGCTACCGTCGACGCATGCCTGAGCTGCACGCCATCGTGATTAACTGCCGTGACCCGTACCTGCTGGCGCCCTTCTGGAGCCTGGTCACCGGCCTGCCGGTGGTGCCGGAGGACGAGGCGAAGCTCGCCGACCGGTCGCTGGCTCCGGGCGAGTCGGTGCTGCTGCGGGACCCGCACCGGCACCGGCCCGGCATCTGGATCTCCCCGGTCGACGACCTGCCCGGCCCCGGCCGGATCCACCTCGACCTGGTCGGCGACGCCGAGGAGCGGGCCGCCGTGCTGGAGGCCGGCGCCACGGTGATCCGGGAGCTGCCCGGCTGGACGGTCTTCGCCGACCCGGAGGGCAACGAGTTCTGCCTGCTCCCCCACCAGCCCTGACCGACGGCGGGAGAGCCGGCGGAACACCGTTACTCCGCCAGCTTGTGCAGGTCCAGCCGGCCCCGGGCGAAGGCGTCCACCCGGCCCCAGCGGCCGGGGATGTCGAGCATCTCGATCCGGCCCATCCCCACCGGCAGCACCGGCTCGACCGCCAGGTGCCCCTCGTGCGGCTCCAGGCCGAGCATGGTCCGCAGCAGCAGCAGCGGGGTGCCCGTGGACCAGGCCTGCGGGCTGCACGCGGTCGGATACTCCACCGGAAACTTGGTCTGCTCCCGGGGGTAGCCGCCGAACGCCTCCGGCAGCCGCCCGTTGAAGTAGTTGGCGGCGTCCAGGATCCCGCTGGCGATGGTGGCGGCCTCCTCAGTGAAGCCGTATCGGCGCAGGCCCCAGGCGATGAAGGAGTTGTCGAAGGGCCAGATCGTGCCGTTGTGGTAGCCGATCGGGTTGTACCTGACCTCCCCCTCGGCGAGGGTGCGCACACCCCAGCCGGAGAAGAGCCGGGGACCGACCAGGTGGCGGGCGATCTTCTCGGCCCGGTCCTGGTCGACGATGCCGCTCCACAGCAGGTGCCCGATGTTGGAGCTCAGCGTGCCGCACTGGCGCCCGTCCGGGTCCAGGGCGAGGGCGTAGTACTCGCCGTCCTCCACCCACCAGTCCCGGTTGAACCGCTCCTTGAGCTGCGCCGCCTCCCGCTCCAACTGGTCGGCGTACCCCGGGTCGCCCCAGAACTCGCGGGCCATCCGGGCGGCGCGCACCTTCGCGTCGTACGCGTAGCCCTGCACCTCACAGGTGGCCCGGGGAAACGGCGGCAGCGTGCCGTCGCGGTACGAGATGGAGTCCCAGGAGTCCTTCCAGCACTGGTTCTCCAGGCCGGTGTCGGTGTTGCGCCGCTCGTACCAGATGTAGCCGCTGCCGACCAGGTCGGCGTAGTCGTCGACCCACTTGAGCGCGGCCCGGCACTCCCGTTCCAGTTCGCGGACCAGGGCGACGTCCCCGGTCCACTTCTCGTACTCGTCGAGCAGGATCACGAACAGCGGGGTGGCGTCCACCGAGCCGTAGTACGGCGAGTGCGGCTGCTCCTCGAAGGCGGCGGTCTCGCCGTAGCGCATCTCGTGCAGGATCCGGCCCGGGTCCTCGTCCCGGAAGTCGTCGAACCGGGTGCCCTGCAACGCGCCGAGGATGCGCAGCGTGGTCTTGGACATCTCGGGGGCGAAGGGCAGCACCTGCAGGCAGGTCAGGATGCTGTCCCGGCCGAACATCGTCATGAACCAGGGCAGGCCGGCCGCGGGCAGCGTCTGCCCGCCGAGCGACAGCGGCGAGAAGCGCAGCGCGGCCAGGTCGACCAGGCTGCGCCGGTAGGTGGCCGCCAGTTCGGCGTGCTCGCTGTTGAGCTTGGGGGCCTTGGCGATCCACTCCTCCAGGTCATGCTGAAGGGCGAGCCGCTCCGTGCCGAGCGCCTGGAGGCCCATCCGCAGGTCCCGGCCGCCCGGGCCGATCGCGAGCGTCTTCACGTCGATGCCGGTGTGCCACTGCTCGTTCGGCTCCAGGTGGACGCTGAAGGCGAAGCCGTTCTTGTCGTAGCGGGCCGGCCGGGACGTCGAGATGACCGTCTCGCGCCGGAATTTCCCACGCCGGTAGCCCAGGCGCAGCCGGTCCGCCTCCACCTCGGCGTAGATCTCGCCCTTCTTGTTCAGGATCTCGTCCTTGACCTGGAACAGGTCGGCGAAGTCGGAGCCGGCGTCCATCCGGATCTCCAGGTCCACCGGCTTCTCGTCGTGGTTGAGGATGGTGAGGTCCTCGCGGAAGCTCCCGCCGACCGCCCGCTGCCTGATGATCGACAGCTTGGCGTCGATGTAGTGGGTGGCCATGCCGGGCACCAGGAAGAACCGCGCCTCGTAGTACTGCAGGTCGTCGAAGGAGAGCGCGTTCAGGCGCTCGCCGTTGATTGTCAGCACCCACTTCGACAGGAAGCGGGTGTCGATGGCGAACAGGCCGGTCGGTTCGCTCGGCGTCGCCTCGATGTCGCCGGTCTCCTCGGAGACGACGAACGTGTTGCCGTCCAGGATCCGGATCGTGTTGCTCTGCGCCATCAGCGGGCCTCCCTGCGGAATTCGTGCCGCGGGCCCCGGGAAGTGGGCGGGCCGGGGAAGATCCGCTCCACCTGGAGCACCAGTCGCAGGTCGCCCGAGACGGTCATGTCGCCCCGCAGCAGCGCGGCGATCGCGTTCTCGTTGCCCGCGACGATGTCCCCGAAAAGGACCGGCCCGGTGCCGACCACGGTGTCCGCCTCGCGGTCCTCCCGGCTGACCTCCAGCCTGCCCCGGTCGATCTGGAGCAGCCAGTGCGTGGTGTGCGCCCCCTCGTGCAGGTCGAAGCGCAATGTCCCGGCGGTCTTGTCCAGCAGGGGCTCGTAACCCCGCCGGTCGAGATCCTCGAAGAACCTCGTGGTCGGGTCCACCATCCACTCCCCCCGTCGATCCGCGGCATGACGACGTACCCCGACCGGGTCCCCGTCCGGTATGCCGTCAACCTCGCCCGGATCGGGTGAGTCCCGGCGACCGTCGTACCCGCGCAGTAGCGGCTCGCCCGCGGGGCGTCCGCCGTGACGGTGCGGGTGGAGCCGGCTGAGGGCCGCGGGCAGCCGGACGCCGGCCCCCGGGTACGGGAGCCGGCGTCACAGGACCGCGGCGGACGGTCAGTTGTTGGGCTCGTCGGCGCTGATGTCCGCGAGCACCGACTGCGGCTCCCGCTCGACCGCCAGGTCACCCATGGAGACCAGACCGATCAGCTTGCCGTCGTCAATCACCGGCAGCCGGCGTACGGCGTACGTCCGCATCAGGTCGGCCGCGGCGACCGCGTCGTCGTACTGGCTGACCGTCACCACGTCCTTGCTGGTGATCTGGTCGAGCCTGGTGGTGTTCGGGTCCATGTTCTCGGCCACCCCACGGACCGTGATGTCCCGGTCCGTGACGATGCCGACCACGTTGTCTCCCGCGGTCACCACCACGTCGCCGATCGCGCTGTCGCGCATCTCCTGCGCCGCAGCGGTGAGCGTGTCGTTGCCGTCCATCGTCACCAACCGGGTCGTCATGAACTCTCCGACCGTTGTCATGGTGCTCCCCTCTCGGTGTCGGCAGGCCCCGTCTACCCGCCGCCCCGCAGCAGGTAACGCGGGCTCACCGGTGCCGCCGCAGCCGCCGGCACACCGCCGCCGTCGGGGTCAGCCGCGCGGTGGCATGCCGTAGACCCGCTCGACGTGCAGGCGCAGCACCAGCCGCCGCTCGGCGACCATTGCGGCGCGGAAGTCGTCCCAGTCGGGGTGTTCGCCCTGCACCGCCCGGTAGAGCCCGACCAGTTCCTCGACGGTCGGATCGTCCGCTCGCTGCGCCACCGGGGTCAGCTCGGCCCGCGCCTCCGCCACCGCGTACGCCCAGCCGTCCTCGCTGCTCACCTGGAAGCTGGCCCGGGGGTCGCGGCGCAGGTTGGCGGTCTTGGCCCGCCCGTCGGTGACCGAGACCCGGATCAGGCCGCGCTCCCGGTCGAAGGCGTAGACCACGTTGGACAGCTGCGGCCGGCCGTCCCGTTTGATGGTGGCGAGCACACCGAGCCACCGGCCGGCGATGAGTTCGGTCAGGTCCTGCCGGGTCCGTTCGTCCGTCATGACGTCCTCCGCATCGGCTGGTGCTGAAGCAGGTGTGCGCACGGGCGACATACCTGAGAGGTATGAATATGCCTGTCAGGTATGCCGCTCGCACCCGAATCGGCCGGCACGGCGCGATCCGCCCGGGAGACGGGCGGGCTCAGCGGAGTTCGGCGGCGACCAGCTCGGCGAGCTGCACCGCGTTCAGCGCGGCGCCCTTGCGCAGGTTGTCGTTGGAGCAGAACAGCGCCAGGCCGTGCTCGACGGTCTCGTCGGCGCGGATCCGGCCCACGTACGTCGGGTCCTGGCCGGCCGCCTCGAGCGGGGTGGGCACGTCGGACAGCGCCACGCCGGGTGCGCCGTCGAGCAGCTCGCGGGCCCGCTGCGGGCTGACCGGCCGGGCGAAGCGGGCGTTGAGCTGGAGCGAGTGGCCGGTGAAGACGGGCACCCGGACGCAGGTGCCGGAGACCTTCAGCCCGGGGATCTCCAGGATCTTGCGGCTCTCGTTGCGCAGCTTCTGCTCCTCGTCGGTCTCGAAGGAGCCGTCGTCGACGATCGAGCCGGCGAGCGGGAGCACGTTGAAGGCGATCGGCCGGGCGAAGGAGCGCGGCGCGGGGAACTGCACGGCGGCGCCGTCGAAGGCGAGCGCGCTGGCGTCCTCGGCGACCTTGCGGACCTGCTCGTCCAGCTCGGCGACGCCGGCCAGGCCGGCCCCGGAGACCGCCTGGTACGTCGAGACGACCAGGCCGACCAGCTCGGCCTCGGAGTGCAGCGGGCGCAGCACCGGCATCGCGGCCATCGTGGTGCAGTTCGGGTTGGCGATGATGCCCTTCGGGCGTACGGCGGCGGCGTGCGGGTTGACCTCGGCGACCACCAGCGGCACCGCCGGGTCCATCCGGAACGCCGAGGAGTTGTCGATCACCACGGCGCCCGCGGCGACGACCCGGGGGGCGAGCTCCCTGGCGGTGCCCTTGCCCGCCGAGAAGAGCACGATGTCCAGCCCGGAGTAGTCGGCGGTGGCCGCATCCTCGACCGTCACCTCGCCGCCGCGCCAGGGCAGGGTGCGCCCGGCCGACCGGGCGGAGGCGAACAGCCGCACCTGCTCCGCCGGAAGGTCGCGCTCCGCCAGCACCTGCCGCATCACGCCACCGACCTGGCCGGTGGCCCCCACAATGCCGATCCTCATGCCCGCGAGGCTACCCAGGCCACCGGTCCGGGCGGGAACGCTTTCCCACCGCCCGGACCGGATTCGGCCCGATCAGAGCGTGGCGTCGGTCACCTCGCCGAGCCCGCTCGCGCTGAGTTCGTCGCGGATCACCGCCGCGTCGCCCTCCACCACCAGGGTCAGCGACTCCGGGTACAGGTGGGCGGCGGCCGCCGCGGAGACCTGCGCCACGTCGGCGGCGAGCAGCGACTCGCGCAGCCGGGCGTGGTAGTCGTCCGGCAGGTCGTGCACCACCAGGGTGGTCAGCGCCGACGCGATCGCCCCCGGGCTCTGCAACTCCACCGACAGCTGGCCGGCCCGCCAGGAGCGGGCCACCGCCAGCTCGTCGGAGGTCACCCCGCCGACCTGGGTACGGGAGATCTCCCCGACCGCCTCGACCAGGGCCGGCGCGGTCACCGCGGTCTGCACGCCGGAGCTGACCGCGAACCGGCCGAACCGGCGGGACGAGGCGAAGTCGCCCCGGATGCCGTACGTGTAGCCGCGCACCTCCCGGATGAGGTGGTTGAGCCGGGAGGTGAACGCCCCGCCGAGCACCGTGCCGGCGAGCGTCATCGGCACGTGGTCCGGGTGGGCGCGGTGCGGCGACGGGTGCCCGAGCCGCAGCGTGGACTGCACCGAGCCGGGCCGGTCCACCAGGAGGATCCGCCGCCCGGTGTGCAGCGGCACCTCGATCGGGCCGCCACGCTCGACCGGGCCGCCGCCGGTGCCGGCGAACGCCGCCGCGGCGAGCCCGTCCAGGTCGAGGCGGTCCAGGTCACCGGCGACGATCAGCGTGCCGGGCCGGATGAACCACTCGGAGTGGAAGACGGTGACGTCCTCGACGTCCAGCGCGGCCACCGAGTCCGGGTCGCCGTACATCGGGCGGCCCCACCGGTTGTCGGCGCCGAAGAGGTCGGCGCGGAGCACGGCGTCGGCGCGCGGCCCGGGGTTGGCCCAGTCCATCCGCAGCGCAGTGGCCTCGTCGTCGCGGACCCGGCGCACGTCGTCGGGGTCGAGCCGGGGCGTCCGGACCGCCTCGGCGAGCAGCTCCACCGCCGCGCTCAGCCGGTCCACCGGGGCCTGGACGCTGACCTGGAAGGAGTCCCAGTCCAGCCCGGTCACCAGCTCGGTGCCGAGCCCCTCGACGGCCAGGGCGAAGGTGGTGGCGTCCCGCTGGGCGGTGCCCTCCTCCAGTGCCTTGGCCAACACCCCGCCGAGCCCTTCCTTGCCGACCGGCTCGCGGCCGGCCCCGGCGTCGAGCAGCAGCACCGCGACGGCGAGGTTCTGCCCGGGCAGGTGCGCGCCGACCACCCGGCCGCCGGCGACGTCCCGCCGGACCACGGCGGGGAACCGGTAGGGGCGGGGGGTGCCCGCGCCGGGACGGGCGGCGATCAGTGTCATGGGGTCTCCTCCGGCAGGTAGGTCAGGGTCACCCGGTCGTCGGCGCCGAGCAGTTCGGCGGCCAGCTCGGCGATCTGGTCGGCGGTCACCGCCAGCCAGGCCGGCAGCCGCTCGGCGGCCCGGGCCGGGTCGCCGAACTGGGTGGCGTACCGGCCGAGGGTGTCCGCCCGGCCGTCCACCGTGGACATCTGCCGCCACCAGGCGGTGCTCAGCAGCGCCTTGGCCCGGTCCAGCTCGACGTGGGTCACCGGCACGGTGGTCAGCTCGTCGACCACCTCGGCGACGCCGGCGGCCAGCCGCTCGGCGCCCACCCCGGGGCGGGCGGTGGCGGTGACGATCAGCGGCGCGGGGGCGTGCGCCAGGTCCACCCCGTACGCCCCGACCAGGTCCGGCTGGGCGATCCGTTCCCCGTCGGCGAGGCGCTGGTAGAGGCGGCTGCCCCGGCCGCTGCCGAGCACCGCGGCGAGCACGGTGGCCACGTCGTACCCGGGGGTGCCGAAGGGGTGGGTGCGGTGCGCGACGTACACGCGGGGCGCGGGGACGTCGCCGGTGACCGTCTCGACGGCGGCCCGGCCGGTGGCCGCGACGGTGCGGCCGTCCGGCGCGGCGGGGATCTCCTCGCGGACGGGGATCGCGCCGAAGTACTTGTCGGCGAGCGCGAACACCTCGGCGGCGGAGGCGTCGCCGACGACGGTGAGCACGGCGTTGTGCGGCGCGTAGTAGGTCGTGTGGAACGCCTGGAAGGTGGCCAGGTCGGCGGCGTTCAGGTCGGCCATCGAGCCGATCGTCGCGTGGTGGTACGGGTGGCCGGGCGGGTAGAGCAGCGGCAGCAACCGTAGCCAGGCGTCGCCGTACGGCACGTTCTCGTAGCGCTGGCGGCGCTCGTTCTTGACCACGTCGCGCTGGTTGTCCAGCGTCTCCTGGGTGAGCGCGGGGACCAGGCCGCCCATCCGGTCGGCCTCCAGCCAGAGCGCCAGCTCCAGGTGCTCGGCCGGGACGGTCTCGAAGTAGTTCGTCCGGTCCGGGTTGGTGGTGGCGTTGAGCGAGCCGCCGGAGCCCTGGATCAGCTTCATGTGCTCGGTCTTGGCGACGTTGACCGAACCCTCGAACATCAGGTGCTCGAAGAGGTGGGCGAAGCCGGTCTGCCCCGCCGGCTCGTGCCGGGAACCCACGTCGTACCAGAGGTTGACCGCCACCGCCGGGGCGGTGCGGTCCTCGCTCACCACCACGCGCAGGCCGTTGTCCAGTCGGGTCGTCTCGATGGGCCAGGGGTAACCGCTGTCGGGCATGACCCGACGCTATCCGATCTCCGGGGCGGAAAGGGGACGTGTCGCCGGTGGCGAGCCCACCCGGCGCGCCGGGGGTCCCGCCCGGCCCGGGGCGGTCGATCAGTCGGGGGGCTCGCTCGGGGTCACGGTCTGATCGGAGGTGCGGTGCTCCAGCACCGTGTCCGGGGCGGCGTTCCGGTCCTCCTCCCGGATGTCGGACTCGGTGAGGATGGCGTCGGCCTGCGCCTGCGGGTCCTCGCTGCCGACCGCCGCCTCCTCCGGCAGCAGGTGGGCACGGGATTCCACCCGTTCCTGGTCGTTCTGCTCGTGGCTCATCCGAGCCTCATACCCCGTCGACCCGCCCGACACGCCCGCAAGATCGCGCCCGCTCGGGCGCGACGCCGGGCGGCGCCGGACGGGCCGCACCGGGGGTCAGCGGAACGGGCCGCGCACCTCGTAGGTGATCCCGCCGGAGGAGGAGCCGGAGGTGCCGCGCTGGGAGGAGAAGTAGAGCCGGCCGCCGTCCGGCGAGAACGCCGGGCCGGTGATCTCCGACGAGGACTGGCCGGTGATCCGCAGGAACGGCGTGACCACCTCGTCCGGCGTGATCAGATTGATTTCCATGTTGCCGCCGTCCTCGGCGACGTAGAGGTCGCCGGAGCGGGAGCCGGTGATGTTGTCCACCCCGGTCAGCGGCGCGGCTCCGCCGACCACCAGCGAGTCGTCGTACGCCAGGTCGATCCGCTGGTTGACCGCGTCGTACGCCCAGACCCGGTTGTCGCCCTTGGTGGTGAACCAGCAGGTGCCGCCGGCGTACCAGGCGCCCTCGCCGCCGTTGAACTTCTTCGCGCCCGAGACCTGCTGGCGGGTGTAGGTCGGCGAGCCGTCCGGGTCGGGGACCCGCGTCCAGCTCACCGGGCCGCTGGTGGCAGTGCCGCCGACCAGCACCTCCAGGGTGCCGGCGGAGAGGTCGCCCCAGACGGTCGGGCGGAACCGGTAGAAGCAGCCGCTGGTCTCGTCCTCGGTCAGGTAGATCACCTTGCGGTCCGGATCGGCGGCCGCCGCCTCGTGCTTGAACTGGCCGAGCGCGGGCCGGCGCACCGCGGTCGTGCCGCCCTGCGGGTAGGTCTCGTAGACGTACCCCCGGCTGACCTCCTCGCAGGAGAGCCAGGTCCCCCACGGGGTGGCGCCGCCGGCGCAGTTCTGGTTGGTACCGGAGAGGATCCGGTACGCCGAGGCGACGCTGCCGTCGGCGTTGAAGCGGATCGCCGAGGCGCCGCCGCCCGGGCTGATCTCCGAGTTCGAGACGTAGATCCAGCCGGTGCCGGCGGTGAAGCAGGCGCCGCCGTCGGGCGCGTCGTGCCAGGCGTAGGTGGTGGCGGGCACCACCTGCCGGGACCGGGCGACCACCCGGCTGGTGAAACCGGCTGGCAGCTGGACGCCGTTGGCGTCGGCCGCGCCGAGCGGCCCGTACGGGCCGATGCCGGGCTGGGCCGGGGCAGCCAGCGCCGCGCCGGACCAGAGGCTGCCGGCGAAGGCGGCTGCCCCGCCGGCAGCGGTGGCACGCAGGACGGTACGACGGTCCATCGGAACCTCCGGGTCAGGTGACGTGTGCCGGTGACGTTACCGGCGATCGCATCGACGAAGGTGAACGTCAGGCGAGGCTTTCCGGACGACCCCGTGATCCTTCCCCGTCCGGTCGGGTAGGCTGGCCGGCGTGACGCGCTCGTATCGATGGTTTAGGCAGCCGGCTCCGACGCCGGTGACCTCGCCATGAGCTGACGTCACCTGTGTTTTCGAGCCGGCCGGGCAGGAGCTCTCGCTCCTGCCCTTCTGCGTACGAGCAGCCGGCTCGACCCGGGCACCGGCCCCGGGACACGGTCGGCGAGAGGATGCCCACCGTGACCACTCCGGAGACCCACGCGGTCATCGACCAGCGGATCGACCGCGTCGTGCCGTTGACCACCCCCGCCCTGCTGCTGCACGACCTGCCGCTGGACGCCCCGCTGGCCGCGGCCGTGCTGGCCGGCCGGCGCGCGGCCGGCCGGGTGCTGGACCGCGCCGACGACCGCCTGCTGGTGGTGGTCGGCCCGTGCTCGGTGCACGACCCGGCCGCCGCGCTGGACTACGCCCACCGGCTGCGCGAGGCCGCCGACCGGCACGCCGACGACCTGCTGGTGGTGATGCGGGTCTACTTCGAGAAGCCGCGCTCCACGGTGGGCTGGAAGGGCCTGATCAACGACCCGGCGCTGGACGGCTCCGGCGACGTCAACCGCGGCCTGCGGATCGCCCGGGCGCTCCTGCTCGACGTGCTGCGCCTCGGCCTGCCGGTGGGCTGCGAGTTCCTGGACCCGATCACCCCGCAGTACATCGCCGACACGGTGGCCTGGGGCGCGATCGGCGCCCGGACGGTGGAGAGCCAGGTGCACCGGCAGCTCGCCTCCGGGCTGTCCATGCCGATCGGCATGAAGAACCGCCCCGACGGCAGCATCGGCACGGCGGTGGACGCGATCCGGGCGGCCGGCGTGCCGCACGTCTTCCCCGGCATCGACGTCTCCGGCACCCCGGCCATCATGCACACCCGGGGCAACGCCGACGGGCACCTGGTGCTGCGCGGCGGCGGGGGCCGGCCGAACTACGACGCCGGGTCGGTGGCGGGCGCGCTGGACCTGCTGCGGGCCGCCGGCCTGCCGGAGCGGGTGGTGGTCGACGCCAGCCACGCCAACAGCGGCAAGGACCACCGCAACCAGCCGAGGGTGGCCGCCGACGTGGCCGGGCAGCTCGCCGCCGGCCAGCGCGGCATCGTCGGCATCATGCTGGAAAGTTTCCTGCTCGACGGCCGCCAGGACCTGGACCCCACCCGGGAGCTGACCTACGGCCGCTCGGTCACCGACGCCTGCATCGGCTGGGACACCACCGCCGAGGTCCTGGACCACCTGGCCGCCGCCGTCCGCACCCGCCGGGCCACCCTCCCCACCCCCGCCTGACCCACCCCCCCGGCGGGGAGGGGCGGGAGGGGCGGGGAGGGGGGTGTTTGACCGGTTCGGGGGTGGGTAGGTGGTCGGCGTGACCGACGACGTTCCCGTGATCGACGCACCCGTCACCGACGAGCCGGACACCCGGCGTCTCGACGAACTGCTCGACGACCTCTACCACGGCCAGGAGCGGATCAGCCAGGCGGACATCTACCGCCGGGCCGTCGCCGCGGAACTCCCCGCGGCGCTGCTCACCCGGATCGCCGCGCTCCCCCAGGGTGAGTACGCGGTCGACGAGGCGGCGGACCTGCTCGGCGGTGCGGTCACCTGACCCGGCGACCCCCGCGAGAAGGAGACGAGATGTCCGACCCCGAGGAGCACCACGACAAGCTGCCGGCGCTCGGCGAGCCCCCGGAGGGCGTGGACACCCTCCCCGAGCCGGACTTCGCCAACGAGCACGACCGCACCGCGGTCGACCGTGACGTGGTCACCGGCGAGGACTCCGACGAGCGGGAGCCGGAGTCGTCGCGCGGCTGGGCCGGGGAGGACCACGGCACCACCCCGACGTGACGAGGACGACGCGAAGGGGGCCGGCGCACCGTCGGCCCCCTTCCACGTCGTACGGGTCACTTCCCGTCGAGGGGCCCCTCGGCGGCCCGCTGCGCGACGGCGTACCCCATCTGGAGGAAGTCCGAGGCGGCGACCGCGGTCAGCGCGGTGGCCACCAGCCGGGTCAGCCGCGGCGCCAGCACCAGCCCGCCGGTGAAGCCGGTGGCGACCCAGACGGCCAGGCAGAACGGGCAGCTCAGCAGCTCGCCGATGGCGTGCCTCGTCCCGCTGCCCTGGTCGCGGACCTGCTCCATCACCTCGCCGCTGCCGATCGGGCGGTCGTAGCGGGTGAACGGGGCTCGCAGCGGGCTGGTCACCGCGTCCTTGGAAAGCAGCCGACTCAGCTTGTGGGTGGCGATGGAGAGCAGCACCACGTCGCCGGCGGCGGGACGGTCCGGCACCGGTCGCCCGGTCGCCCGGACCAGGCCGGCCAGCGACGCGGCGACCGTGGCGTAGGTGCCCATCGCCGCCAGGTAGCCGCCCAGCGGCCGGTGCTCGTGCGGCGCGTACGCCTGGCGCAGCCGCGCCACCTTCTGCCTCAGGCCGCCCTGGGTCACCGACGTCTCCTCATCCCTCGTCACGGTCCGCTCAACCGGCGGTCAGGTTGTCGGCCACCTCGCGGGCGAGGTTGGCCAGGGTCTCGTCGGCCAGGCCGTTGTCCCCACCGGTCAGGTCGAGCCGGACCCGGGAGCCCCCGGCGTCGGCCGCCTCCACCCGGATCTCGGCCGACCAGCCGGGGGCGGAGCCGCTGCTCCACCGGGCCCGCAGTTGCTCGGCACTGGCCTGCGGGCGCTCCCCGCCGTCCTGCCGCAGCGGCTCCGGCAGCCAGGCCGAGGCCCGGTCCGGGTCGGTCGCGGTGTTGAACACCACCTCGGGCGGCGCGGACATGCCCCGCTCGGCGTGCGTGGCCATCAGGCGTCCCGCAGCCGGCTCGGGTCGACCTCGCGTCCGGGGTGCCGGGCCAGGTACTCGGTCTCCAGCTCGGCGGTGCGGCGCAGGTGGTTGGCGAGCGCGGAGTCGGCCGCGTGGCGCAGGGTGTCCAGCCGGGTGCGGTGCAGGCTCTGCAGCTCCCGGATCAGGTCCTCGTCGCCCAGCTCCGCCGGGTCCACCCCGAGCAGCTCACCGTCGACGTCCGCGCCGGAGGCCGACGCGTCGCGGGCGTGGTCGCCGTCCCACTCGGTCATCCGCTGCTCCGGGCTGGCGTCACCGGACTGGCGTACTGATTCGGTCATGTCGCCCCCCTGGGCTCGTTTGGGCTGGCGTCTAGACGAATGCCCAGACCGAGTGTCACCAAACCCTCCTACGACGCCACGTCGGAGACGCCCGGCCGTCCCGGTACGCTCGACGCCATGAAACGGCTCTGGGCACCGGCGTGGATCGCCCGCCACGTGGCCATGGTCGTGCTGGTCGTCGGGTTCCTGGCGCTGGGCTGGTGGCAGATCAGCCGGGCGGCCTCGGGCAACACGCTCAGCTGGGCCTACGCGGTGGAGTGGCCGATCTTCGCCGGCTTCGTGGTCTTCGTCTGGTGGCGTGAGATCCGGCACACCCTGCGCGGCCCGGCCGCCGCGCCGGACGCGGTCACCGTCGGTGACGCCACGCCGGACCCGGCCGCCCCGGCGGTACGCCGCCCGGTGCGCGTGGCCCGGGTGCCGGCCACAGTCGACGTCCCGGACGACGCCGACCTGACCGAGTACAACCGCTACCTGACATGGTTGAACGCCAATCCGGGCGCGAGGCCCGGTGACTATCCCGGCTGAGGCCGGTGCGGAAGGACGGACGACGGTGGGCGGAGCCCTTAACCGGTACCGCGTGATCGCCTGGATCGTTGGCGTGGCGCTGGCCGTGCTGGTGCTGATCGGCATGCCGCTGAAGTACGCGTTCGACGAGCCGATCGTGGTGGCGGTCGTCGGCACCGCGCACGGCTGGCTCTACATGCTCTACCTGGCCGCCACCTTCGACCTGGGCCGCCGGGTGAACTGGCCGCTCAAGCGGATGCTGCTGGTGATGCTCGCCGGTACGGTGCCGTTCGTGTCGTTCGTCGCCGAGCGCAAGGTGAGCAGGGAGCTGGCGGACCGGCAGGCGCGCACGCCGGAGCCGGTGGCCGCGGGCTAGGCACGCCTCAGCGCTCCGGTCGCCACCAGCCGGCCGTCCCGGCCGGGTCCTCCGCGTCGGGATACCGGTGCAGCTCCCGGGCCCGGCTCAGCGCCCCGCTGACCTGGCCGAACTGCCGCTCGTCGTCGCTGCTGAACAGCAGCACCTCGACGCCCCCGCAGTGCCCCCACAGCTCGTACGCCGGCGGTCGCCAGCGGTCGCCGGCCAGCACCAGCAGGACCGGCAGCAGGAACAGCACCCCCAGGGTCAGGTACGCCCCGGCGGTGAGCCGTTGCAGCCCGCCGGTGAAACCGAGCAGCACGCCGCCGCCGGTGATCAGGGTGGCGGTCATCGCGACGACGCGCACGGCCAGCCGGTCGTGCGGCCCCCGCGCGGTGCGCAGGTGGGTGAGGTCAGCGACGGCGAAGGTGTTCCGGCCGATGGTGAACCGTTCGGTGGTCACCACGATTCCCGGTCGCGCGTAGAGCAGCGTCGTCCCGTGCGGCGAGTACGGCGGACGGGTGGCGGAGCGGTCTGTCTGCACGGCGTCCTCCCAGGGGCCGGCGGTGCCGGCTCTCCCACCGTGCCGTGCCTGCTCACGACGGGATTCCCGGCTCCGGGCTCCATTCTGTTGCCGCCCCGCCACCCGTGTCGGTCGGGTTCCGGTCCCCCGTCGCCCGACACGCCTCCCGGGCCGCCCGCATCTGGCATCCGTTTCGGTTTTGTCCGGCATCAACCCCGGCTCATGCCGCGACATACGCCGAGAACGACGAAGCCGACGCAAGCCGCGAAGAGTGCCGAAGCGGCCCGGACACACCGCACACCACGCCACACCCGCACCACCGGACGTCACGTTGCGCAGTAGCCTTTCCTGCCCATTTGCCAACTTTCGCCCCGGCTTCACCTGCGCGCGACTCCCGTCCCGGGTTAGGTTGGGCGGGCCGGCACGGTCGGCCGCCATCCGCCCGGATGGCCCCGGGCCGGTGCCGCCGGGGGCGTCAGCATCCCCCGGGGGCCCGCAGAGAGGAGCCTTCCGCTCTTGTCGTCCTTACGGATGCTGGTGCGAACGCTCACGGTCGCCGGCCTCTCGGCCGCGCTGATCGCCCCGTCGGCGGTGGCTCAGGCCGAGCCGTCCGTGGCCGAGCTGACCGCACGGATCGAGAAGTCCTCGACCGAGCTGGAACGGGTCGTCGAGTCGTACAACAAGCTCAACGAGGAGATCGAGGCAAACAAGGAGACCGCGGCCTCGCTGCACGCCCGGATCGGCCCGCTCGAGGAGCAGGCCGCGCGGAGCCGGGCCGAGGTCGGGAAGATGGCCGCGACCGCGTACAAGACCGGCGGCCTGCGGACCGCGCAGGCGCTGCTCGAACCGGGTGGGTCCGCGCCGCTGATGGACCGGCTCAGCACGATCGACCGGCTCACCCGCGAACGCCAGGACCGGATCGCCGGCTTCACCGCGAGCCAGCAGAAGGTGCTCGACGAGAAAACCCGGCTGGACGCGACGCTGGCCCGGGAGGCCGCGCAGGCCCGGGGCATCGCGACCACGAAGAAGAAGATCGAGCGCGACCTGGCCCGGCTCTACCAGCTGCGCCGGGAGGCCTACGGCCGGGCCACCGAGGCACCCACCCCCCGTCCGGCCGCCCGCGCCACCGACGACGCGCCCGCCGTCTCCGGCAGCGCCGGGATCGCGGTGCGCTACGCGTACGGGGCGATCGGCAAGCCGTACGTCTGGGGCGCCGACGGCCCCGGCGGCTACGACTGCTCCGGGCTGACCTCCGCCGCCTGGCGGGCGGCGGGCAGGTCGTTGCCGCACAACGTCCGGATGCAGTGGGGCGTGGTGTCGCACATCGGCCGCGGCGACCTGCGACCCGGGGACCTGGTCTTCTACAGCGGCCTCGGCCACATGGGCATGTACGTCGGCGGCGGCCAGATCATCGACGCGCCCAGCGCCGGGCGCAACGTGCTCCAGCGGGACATGGACATCATGCCCATCCAGGGCTACGGCCGGGTCCGCTGACCCGACCCGGACACGCGAACGGCCGGCGTCCCCCTATCGGACGCCGGCCGTTCGCCGTCATTGTTACCAGGTCAGGCTGCCTGCAGCCCCTCGGCCCGGGCCAGCTCGCGGAGCCGGCCGAGGGCCTGGATCTCCAGCTGGCGGATCCGCTCCCGGGAGAGCGAGAAGCGCGACGCGACCTCGGTGAGCGAGTGCTCCCGCCCGTCCTCGAGCCCGTACCGGGCCCGCATGATGCCGGCCGACCGGTCGTCGAGGTGGTTGAGCAGACCCTCGATGCGCTGCCGCTCCAGGCCGGTGAGGACGATCTCCTCCGGCGACGGGGCGTCGCTGTCGGCTACCAGGTCGCCGAGCTTGGTGTCGCCGTCGTCCCCGACCGGGGTGTCCAGCGATACGGTGTCCTGCGACCAGCGGCGAAGCTCGTTGACCCGCTCGACGGTGACGCCGAGGGCCGCCGCGATCTGCTCCGGCTCCGGGTCGCTGCCCAGCTCACGGGTGAGCTGCCGGGCCACGTTGCGCATCCGGTTGACGTCCTCGACCAGGTGCACCGGCAGCCGCACCGTGCGCTCCTGCTGGGCGATCGCCCGGCTGATGGCCTGGCGGATCCACCAGGTCGCGTAGGTGGAGAACTTGTAGCCCCGCACGTAGTCGAACTTCTCGACCGCGCGGACCAGGCCGGTGTTGCCCTCCTGGATCAGGTCCAGCATGGGCATCCCGGACCGGACGTAGCGCCGGGCGATGGAGACGACCAGCCGCAGGTTGGCCCGGATGAAGAGGTCCTTGGCCCGCTCGCCCTCGGCGACCAGGTGCTCCAGGTCGTCCCGGTCGACACCCTCGGGGGCGCGGTCCTCGCCGAGCAGGTGCTCGGCGTAGAGCCCGGCCTCGATGGCCTTGGAGAGATCGACTTCCTTGGCGGCGTCCAGCAGCGGCGTCCGGGAGATCTCGTGCAGGTAGACGCCGACCAGGTCGCGCTCCTCGGCGACCTCGTCGGTCCGCATGCCGATGTTCTTGTCCACGTTGCCCACGGTCCCCTCGCTCGCGCCGGTTGCCCGGTTCCTTGCCATCCCCACGTCCATCGACCCTCCCCCGTAACCTCCGCTGTTGCCCGTCGGCGCTGACACCTGCACAACAGATGAGACGTGTCGGGGATTCCATGTCGTGAGTCGAAAGTGTCACGAATGCCTGAGTATCAGCTGAAAGTCGAGTCCATGTTTGCTGTCAGCACCCCGTCCGGTGCTCACCGGCGGGCACCACGAACAGGCTGGCGGATCAGGGAAAATCGGCCTCCGCCCTGGGCAATCGCACCATTGCGACGCCAACGACGCAGCGACCCTCGTCACCACCCGGCTGCGATCCTGGTCACTGCTAGATACGCGCCGGCGCACCGGTCGGTTCATTCACGAGATATCGATTACCCCGCCCCCTGGACAACAATCCGAGGGGTGCTGGACGTCCCCGTCCGCGACGTGTTCCGCGTCTCACCCGGGGCGGGTGGCCCGACCGGGACGGGGTGTCAGGAGGCGAGCAGGGCGAGCGCGCCGCGGACCTGGTGCGCGCAGCGGGCCAGCGCCGCCCGGGCGGCGGACACCTCGGCCCCGGAGACCAGCGAGACCAGGGCGGTCTTGAGGTCGCCGTCGGCCTCGTGCAGGGCCCGCCGGGAGATCTCCTCCGAGCAGCCGGTGGCCTCCATCAGGATCGAGATCATCCTGCCGCGCAGCTTGGCATTGGTGGCCACCATGTCGATCATGAGGTTCGAGTAGACCCGGCCGAGGCGCACCATCACGGCCGTGGAGAAGGTGTTCAGCACCAACTTCTGCGCGGTGCCCGCCTTCATCCGGGTCGAGCCGGTGACCACCTCAGGTCCGGTGTCCACCCCGATGAACACGTCGACCGAGGCGGCGGCCGCCGCCTCCGGGTTCGCGCAGAGCAGCACCGTCGCGGCGCCCCGCGCCCGGGCCGCGGCGAGCGCCCCGAGGACGTACGGGGTGCGTCCGCTGGCCGCCAGGCCGACGACCACGTCCCCCGGTCGTACGCACTCGGCCGCCTCCGCGGCGCCGCCCGGCTCGTCGTCCTCGGCGTCCTCGACGGCGCGCCACATCGCGTCCGGGCCGCCGGCCAGGTGGGCGCAGAACCAGTCCCGCGGGGAGTTGAAGGTGGGGGCCAGTTCGGCGGCGTCGAGCACCCCGAGCCGGCCGGAGGTGCCGGCGCCGAAGTAGTGCACCCGGTGCCCGCCGCGCAGGGCCGCCACGGCCAGGTCGACGGTCGCGGCGATCTCGTCGAGGACGGCCGCGACGGCAGCCGGCACCCGGCGGTCGGCGTCGTTGATGACGGTGAGCACGTCCCGGGTCGACATCAGGTCGAGGTCGGCGCTGTCCGGGTTGCGGCGCTCGGTCGGGGCACCGACCCGGACCACCGGCCGGGTCACGACCGCCGCCTCGTCCGGCTCCACCCGGCCGGCGGTCACCCGCGCCTCCGCCCCGGGCCGACCCGGTGCGACTGGACCGCCTCGGCGGTCGCCTCCAGGGCCTTGCGGGCCCGGGCCCGGTTGCGCGCGGCCACCCCGACGAAGAGCACGTCGACGACGGTGAGCTGGGCGAGCCGGCTGGCCATCGCGCCGGAGCGGTAGGTCGTCTCGCGGGCCGCGGTGGTGAGCACGAAGTCGGCGACCTCGGTGATCGGCGAGCGGGGGAAGTTGGTCAGCGCGACGGTCGAGGCGCCCCGCGCCCGGGCCTGCTCCAGCACCTCGATCACGTCCGAGGTGGTGCCGGTGTGCGAGATGCCGACCGCGACGTCCCCCTTGCCGAGCAGCGCGGCGGAGGTCAGCGCGGTGTGCACGTCGGGGAAGTAGAAGGCGGTGCGGCCGATGCGGTGCAGCTTCTGTTGGAAGTCCGAAGCGACGAAGCCGCTGGCCCCGGCGCCGTAGACGTCGATGCGGCCGGCGGCGGCGATGGTGTCCACCACCCGCTCGCAGACCGCCGGGTCGAGTTGCTCGGCGGTCTCCTCCACGGCTCGGGCGTCGTTGAACGCGATGGTGGCGATGATCTGCGCCAGGTCCGCGCCGGGCGGGATGTCACCGCCGACGACCCGGGCGTCCGGCGGCTCGACCCGGCGGGCGGCCTCGGCGGCGAGCCGGATCCGCAACTGCGGGTAACCGTCCATGCCGACCGACCGGCAGAACCGGATCACGGTGGCCTCGGAGGTCTCGGCGGTGGTGGCAAGGTCGGTGATGGTCCGCCGCGCGGCGCCGGCCGGGTCGGAGACGACCAGCCGGGCCACCCGCTGCTCGGCGGGCGACAGCGAGGGGAGCAGGCCGCTGATGTGGACGATCAGCCCACCCGGCTCGTGACTCGCAGAAATCTTCGGACTCTTCGCCACGGATGAAACTTACTTTCATGAGCGGCGGCCCGTCAACCATCACCGCACGTATCCGACAGAAGTATCCCCCGCAGCGGCGGAGTCGCGGCAGCGTGCGCGATTTCCGCCGCATGACGCGTCCGCTGCCCTCGCGGTGACCACCACGCTACGGTGTCCCGCATGGCGGATCGCAGCGTGCTGGTCACCGGCGGAACGGGCGGACTCGGCGGGGCGGTCACCGCCGCCTTCGTTGAGGCGGGCTGGCGGGTGGTCGTACCCCAGCGGGAGAGCGGCACCCCGGCGGGGCCGGCGGCGTCCGAGCCGGTCCGGGTGACCGCGGACCTGATGGACCCGGCCGACGTCGCCCGGGCCGTGCGAGCCGCCGCCGACGACCCCGCCGCGCCGCTGCGCGCCGTGGTCAACCTGGTCGGCGGGTACGCCAGCGGCGGCCAGGTGCACGAGACCCCGGTCGAGGAGTTCGAGCGGATGCTGGCGATCAACCTGCGCCCCACCTACCTGGTCACCCAGGCGGCGCTGCCGCACCTGGTCGCGGCCGGCGGCGGCGCGGTGGTCTGCGTCTCGGCGCGGGCCGCGCTCGCGCCGTTCCCCGGGGCGGCCGGGTACGCCACCGCCAAGGCGGCCGTGCTCGCCTTCGCCAACGCGGTGGCGGTGGAGTACCGGGCCTCCGGCGTGCGCTGCAACACGGTGCTGCCCAGCGTGATCGACACCCCGGCGAACCGGGCCGCCCAGCCGGACGCCGAGCACCGCCGCTGGGTGTCCCCGGCCGAGATCGCCCCGGTGGTCCGCTTCCTCGCCTCGGACGAGTCCGCGCCGACCAGCGGGGCGGCCGTGCCGGTCTACGGGCGGGCCTGAGCGGGCAGCCGCTCCGGGGCTGGCTCGGCGGCCGGCGCGTCGGGAGCCGGCGGACCTGCCCCCGGCGGCAGCCAGGCCGCCAGCTGGGCGCGGATGCGCCGCTCCACCTCCTCCGGCGCGCCGCCCGCGTCGACCAGCACGAAGCTCGGGTACTCGGGCAGCGTGCGGTACGCGGTGTCGGCTGCGGTCAGCCAGCCCATCGTCTCGTGGTCGTCGCCGCGCCGCTCGATCCGCCGGTACGCCTCCGCCGGGTCCACGGTGAGGAGGAAGGTGACCTGCGGCGCCGGGAAGACCCGGTAGCCGACCCGGGCCAGCCGCTCCCAGCGCTGCCCGCCGTGCGCCCGGATGCTGGCGTACTGGCAGGCGGAGTAGCGGTCCATGACGGCCGTGCGGCCGGTCACCAGGCAGCTCACCAGCGCGGCGGCGATGGCCAGCCAGCGCAGCACCGACTCGACGGCGAGCACCCCGTTGCGCCCCACGAGCCGCTGCGCGTCGCGGCGTCCGAGCCGGTTGGCGAGGCGGCCGAGCCAGCGCCGGCCGCCGGCGTTGCGGTGGTAGGTGGCCGGCCGACCGGCCGCGGTGAGCGCGTCGGCGAGCCGGTGCGCCTGGGTGGTCTTGCCCGAGCCGTCGATGCCGACGAGGGCGACGCGGCGCAGTCGGGCCCTGCCGCCGGTCGCCCGCAGTGATCTCGCCACCCTGCACAGGCTATCCGATCCGCGCTCGCTCGCGGTGATTTGCCCGGTTGCCGACCCGGTGACCAGGTCCGGCCGTCGCAAAGGTGTGGGTGCCGGGCGGGCCGGGTACGCAACGTCATTTCCGACCGCCTGTCCACCTCCACGACGACGGGAGCACCAGATGGCCGAGCGCGGGGACGAGAGCCTGTTGCACACCCTCAAGCGGGTCGCCGCCGTGCTCAAGCAGAACGACATCCCCTTCGCCCTCGGCGGCAGCTTCGCCGTCTACGCGCACGGCGGCCACTCCAGCGAGCACGACGTGGACTTCCTGCTCCGCGAGGAGGACGTCGTGCGGGCGCTGGAGGCGCTGGTCGCCGAGGGCTTCAGCGCCGAGCGCCCGCCGGAGGACTGGCTGGTGAAGGTCTACGACGAGGGGCGGATGGTGGACCTGATCCACCGGCCGATCGAGACCCCGGTGACCGAGGAGACCTTCGCCGACACGGTGGTACGCCCGGTGGACGCCATCCACATGCCGGTGCTGTCCGCGACCCGGCTGATGGTGCACAAGCTGCTCAGCTTCTCGCAGCACTACTGCGACTTCGCCCGCGGCCTGCCGCTGGCCCGTTCGCTGCGGGAACAGATCGACTGGGAACGGGTACGGAAGGAGACGTTGCACTCGCCGTACGCCGAGGCGTTCCTGGTGCTGCTGGACCGGCTCGACGTGGTCCCGTACTCCGGCACGCCCGTGCCGTACGCCCGCACCCCCGAGGGAAAGGAGACACCGTGACCGAGCATGGCGCCGGCCCGCCGGACGAGTACGTCGAGGCGGAGATCCACCGGCTGCTCGCCGAGGACCCGGACGTCGCCGAGCAGGGGATCACCGTGGTCCACCGGGAACGCGGGCTCGTCCTCTACGGCGAGGTGGAGAGCCCGCACCGGCGGGAGGAGATCCTCCGCCGGGTCTCCGAGCGCTTTCCGGACGTGCCGATCACCAGCGACATCGGGGTGATCCGGACGCAGGCGCCGACCCAGGTCGAGGAGCTGCCGTGAGGAGGACCCGACGATGATCCGGATCGCCGCCGTCGGCGACGTGCACATGGACGAGGACGTGGTCGGCCGGTTCCGGCCGGCCCTGGAGGAGCTGCCCGACTGCGCCGACGTGCTGCTGCTCACCGGGGACCTGACCCGGCACGGCACCGAGGCCGAGGCGCGCTGCGTGGCCCGGGAGTTCGGCAATCTCGGGGTCCCGGTGATCACCGTGCTCGGCAACCACGACCACCAGTGCGACGAGGTGCCGCAGGTGGTCAACGTGCTCGAGGACGTGGGGATCACCGTGCTGGAGGGGACGGGCATGGTGCTGGAGTGCGCCGGCGGCCGGCTCGGCGTGGCCGGGGTCAAGGGCTTCGGCGGCGGCTTCGCCGGCCGGTGTGCCAGCGACTTCGGCGAGCCGGAGATGAAGGCGTTCGTCCACACCACCAACGAGACCGCCGACGCGCTGGGCACGGCGCTGCGCGGGCTGGACTGCGACCGGCTGGTCGCGCTGACCCACTACTCCCCCGTGCCGGACACCCTCGCCGGTGAGCCGCTGGAGATCTACCCGTTCCTCGGGTCGTACCAGCTGGGTCAGGCGATCGACTCGGCACCGACCGCGCTGGCCCTGCACGGGCACGCCCACGCGGGCACCGAGCGGGGCACCACCCCCGGCGGGGTACGCGTGCGCAACGTCGCGCACCCGGTGATCAAACAGGCGTACAGCATCTTCCACCTGGGAGATCAACTCCATTGATCGTCCCAGGTTTCCGGAATCAGTGACCCGGGTATTCAGCCGCCATGCCGCTGATTCTCTGGATTCTCGCAGTCGTACTCGTGGTCGCCGGCATCCTCGCGCTGTTCCGCCGGCAGATCCTGTGGGGCATCGTCCTCATCGTGGTCAGCCTGCTGGTCGGCCCGGGTGGCGTCAGCCTCTTCCACAGTTGACGCGGAATCGCATCACCGGACCCGCCGGGGTCGTCGCTTCCGGTATCTCCGTCCGCCCAGACCTGGAGATCGGGAATCGACGGCCCCGGCACCGTGCCGGCCGGGTTTCGTCGCGCCCTCAGCAGCGGGGCACGTTCGGGATCCAGCCGTCGTAGCCGGTGTAGACGTACGCGTCGGAGACGTATCTGCCGGTGCCGATCCGGTCCCAGATCGAGCTGGTGCCGTACGTGCCGGTGACCGTGGAACCGGTGGTCTGGCAGTAGATGGTGACCGTGGCGCCGTCGGCGACCGAGCCGACCGCGTCGTAGCTGGTGCCCGGGCCGGAGCGGACGGTCAGGTCGGCGCCGGCGGTGTTCACCGTGCCGGAGGCGGTGCCGCCGGAGCAGGCGTTGTCGCTGGTGTAGCTCTTGGTGCCCCAGTAGAGCGCCAACGCGCCGTTGAACCGGACCTGGATGTCGCTGCCGTTCAGCCGCTGCTCGTAGTGCAGGTGCGGCCCGGTGGAGCCGCCGGTGCTGCCGACCCAGCCGATCACCTTGCCGTAGCCGACGGTCTGGCCGACCGAGACGTTGAAGCCGTTGAGGTGGGCGTAGTAGGTGGTGTAGCCGCCACCGTGGTCGATCCGCACGTACTTGCCGTAGCTGGTGCCGCCGAGGTCGGTGACCCGGTCGACGGTGCCGGGGGCGCTGGCCACCACCGGGTCGCCGAGGTCGTCGGTGCGGTTGAAGTCGATCGCGTACGCCGGGCTGTGGTCGGACCGGGTCTGCCCCGACCAGGACTGGCCACAGGGGAACGGCACCTTGAAGGTCGGGGCCGCCATCGCGGGGCTCGCCGGAGCCACCAGCGCCACCGCGGCGAGCAGCGCGGCCGCGGCGAGGCTCCACCACCGTCTATACATCCAGCACCTCCAATGTCGAGATTCTTCAATGCTTTGCGTCCAGAGTGGCAGAAACCTCCATCGATGGGAAGTGGCGCCGGACCTGCCGCGCGGGAGCGCGCCCACGGCCGGTTGGGCGGGTTTCGGGATTGTTACCGGGCCGTGTCCGGTAGGGGGGTGGACCGAGACGTGATGCAAGCGCTTACATGTGGAGACGACCATCGGACCGGCGCGGGTTCGATCCCTCCACGCGCCGGCAAGGAAGGAGAACGGCATGGCGTTTGCCAGATCACGCCAGGCTCTCGCGATCGCCGGCGTACTGGGGCTGGCGCTCGGCGCCACCGCCTGCGGCACCGGCAACGACAAGAAGAGCGACAAGGCGGGCTCCGCGGAGTGCGCCGCATACGAGAAGTACCAGGGCCACAACGGCAAGAAGGTCACCATCTACTCGTCCATCCGGGACCTCGAGGCCGACCGCCTCGCGCAGTCCTGGAAGCAGTTCGAGGACTGCACCGGCATCGAGATCGACCACGAGGGCTCTCCCGAGTTCGAGGCCCAGCTCCCCGTCCGGGTCGACGGTGGCAACGCCCCCGACCTGGCCTTCATCCCGCAGCCCGGCCTGCTCAAGCGGTTCGTCGACAGCGGCAAGCTCAAGCCGGTCAGCGCCGCGACCAAGACCGAGGCGGAGGCCAACTACTCTCCCGACTGGCTGAAGTACAGCACCGTCAACGGCCAGTTCTACGGCGCGCCGCTGGGGTCGAACGTCAAGTCGTTCGTCTGGTACTCGCCGAAGACCTTCAAGGAGAAGGGCTGGCAGGTCCCGACCACCTGGGACGAGCTGATCAAGCTCAGCGACACGATCGCGGCGAGCGGCACCAAGCCGTGGTGCGCCGGCATCGAGTCCGGTGAGGCCACCGGTTGGCCGGCCACCGACTGGATCGAGGACCTGATGCTGCGGACGCAGACCCCCGAGGTCTACGACCAGTGGACCAACCACGAGATCCCGTTCAACGACCCGAAGGTCGCCGAGGCGGTCGACAAGGCCGGCACCATCCTGAAGAACGAGAAGTACGTCAACGGCGGCTTCGGCGGCGTGAAGAGCATCGCCACCACCGCCTTCGGCGAGGCCGGTCTGCCGATCACCGAGGGCAAGTGCGCCCTGCACCGGCAGGCGTCCTTCTACGCGAACCAGTGGCCGCAGGGCACCAGGGTGGCCGAGGACGGCGACGTCTTCGCCTTCTACTTCCCGGCCGTCGACCCGGCCAAGGGCAAGCCGGTGCTGGGCGGCGGCGAGTTCGTCGGCGCCTTCGCCGACCGTCCCGAGATCCAGGCGGTGCAGACCTACCTGGCCTCTGGCGAGTACGCCAACAGCCGCGCCAAGATCGGCGACTGGGTGTCGGCGAACAAGAAGCTCGACCTGGCCAACGTGCCGAACCCGGTGGACAAGCTCTCCGTCGGAATCCTCCAGGACCCGAAGACCGTCTTCCGCTTCGACGGCTCGGACCTGATGCCGGCCGCGGTCGGCGCGGGCACCTTCTGGAAGGGCATGGTCGACTGGATCAACGGCAAGGACACCGCGACGGTGCTCAACGGCATCGAGGGCAGCTGGAAGTGATCTGGGGCGGGTGGTCCGGTCCGCGGCGCGGACCGGACCACCCGCCGAACCCGAACCCTTGAGGAGGGTCGATGGAGTTCGACTTCGCTGAGGAACAGCCCAAGTTCCTCATGCTGATGTACGGGCTGATCGCTTTCGTCGCGGTGGTGGGCGGTCTGCTCCTGCTCCTCGACGTGGTGCCAGCCTGGTTCGCCCGCCGTCGGGAGACGCGCCTGGTGGCGGCGTCCGCCAGCGGCGCCCCACTCCCCCGCCGTACCAAGCCCCGGGAAGGGCTCTTCGCGCTCTTCTTCCTGCTGCCGACGGTGTTGCTGCTAACCGTCGGGCTGGTCGTGCCGGCGATCCGCACCACGCTGCTCTCCTTCATGGACGGCGGCAGCAACGACTGGGTGGGCTTCGACAACTACGTCTGGATGTTCTCCGAGGACTCGATCTTCCGGGTCCTGCTCAACACGCTGGTCTGGGTGATCCTGGTCCCGCTGATCGCCACCTCGTTCGGGCTGCTGTACGCCGTGATGGTGGACAGGGCCCGGTTCGAGGCGGTGGCCAAGTCGCTGATCTTCCTGCCGATGGCGATCTCGTTCGTCGGCGCCAGCATCATCTGGAAGTTCGTCTACGCCTACCGGGGCGACGGCGACGAGCAGATCGGCCTGCTCAACCAGATCGTGGTCAGCCTCGGCGGTGAGCCGAAGCAGTGGCTGCTCGAGTCGCCGCTGAACACCCTCCTGCTGATCGTGATCATGGTATGGATCCAGGCCGGCTTCGCCATGGTGGTGCTCTCCGCCGCGATCAAGGCGATCCCGGCGGACATCGTGGAGGCCGCCCGCCTCGACGGGGTCACCCCCTGGCAGATGTTCTGGCGGATCACCATGCCGAGCATCCGGCCCGCGCTGATCGTGGTGGTGGTGACGCTGTCGATCGCCACGCTCAAGGTCTTCGACATCGTCCGGACCGCGACCAACGGCAACTACGACACCAGCGTGATCGCCAACGAGATGTACAACCAGGCGTTCCGGTACGGCCAGAACGGGCAGGGCTCGGCGCTGGCCGTCATCCTGTTCATCCTGGTGGTACCGATCGTGATCTACCAGATCCGCAACCTGCGTCAGCAGCGGGAGGGCTGAGATGACCACCGCCACGCCCACGGTCCCGGCCGGCACCCAGGCCACCGGGAAGATCACCACCGCCGGACGCGTCCGCAAGCGGCTGAACACCCGTACCGCCACGCTGGTCTCGATCGTCATCGCGCTGCTCTGGACGATCCCGACCTTCGGCCTGTTCGTGTCCTCGTTCCGGCCGGAGAACCAGATCAAGAGCACCGGCTGGTGGACGTTCTTCACCGACCCGCAGTTCACCCTGGAGAACTACCAGGAAGTGCTCTTCGGCAGATCCTCCTCGTCGGGCCAGCTCGCCAGCTACTTCATCAACTCGCTGGCGATCACCATCCCGTCGGTGCTGTTCCCGCTCGCCTTCGCCGCGCTCGCCGCGTACGCGCTGGCATGGATCAACTTCAGGGGCCGGGACTGGCTCTACATCGCGATCTTCGCGTTGCAGATCGTCCCGCTGCAGATGGCCCTGGTGCCGCTGCTGAAGTTCTTCTCCACCGGAGTCACCGTCGCCGGCGTCACCCTGATGCCGGCCTGGGACCTGGTGGACGAGCAGAAGTTCGCCCAGGTGTGGTTCGCGCACACCTGCTTCGCGCTGCCCTTCGCGGTGTTCCTGCTGCACAACTTCATCGCGCAGCTGCCCAGGGACCTGATGGAGGCGGCCCGGGTCGACGGGGCCACCCACCCCAAGATCTTCCGGACCATCGTCCTGCCGCTGATCACCCCGGCCCTGGCGGCCTTCGGCATCTTCCAGTTCCTCTGGGTCTGGAACGACCTGCTGGTCGCGCTGATCTTCGCCGGGGGCGGCAACGAGACCGCCCCGCTGACCGTCCGGCTGGCCGAGATGGCCGGCACCCGGGGCAACGAGTGGCAGCGGCTGACCGCGGGCGCGTTCGTCTCGATCGTCGTACCGCTGATCGTGTTCCTGTCCCTGCAGCGCTACTTCGTGCGCGGCCTGCTCGCCGGCAGCGTCAAGGGCTGAGGCCTGGTACCGCCGCCGCCCGCGCCGGGCGGCGGCGGTGCCGGCCACGGAGCAGGGGAACACCATGACCAGGATTGATGACGTCGCCCGGCTCGCCGGGGTCTCGACCGCCACCGTCTCCCGGGCGTTGCGCGGTCTGCCGACGGTCTCGGCCGCGACGCGCCGCCGGGTGCTCGCCGCCGCCGAGCAGTTGCAGTACGCCGTCTCGCCGAGCGCCTCGCGGCTGGCCGGCGGCCGGACCGGGACGGTGGCCGTGGTGGTCCCGCGGATCACCCGCTGGTTCTTCGGCACCGTCGTCGAGGCGGTCGAGGAGGTCCTCCACCAGGCCGGGTACGACCTGCTCCTGTACAACCTGGGCGGGCGCGAGCAGATCCGGCAGCGGGTGCTGCGCACCGCCGACCTGCACAAGCGCGTCGACGCCATCATGCTGGTCGCCACCCCGCTGCGACCGGCCGACCTGACCGCGCTGGCCTCGCTGGACCTGCCCGGGATCACCATCAGCTCCGGCACCGTGGTGCCCGGCTGGCCCTGCGTCCGGATCGACGACGTCGCCGCCGCCCGCACCGCCACCCGGCACCTGCTGGACCTGGGGCACCGCCGGATCGCCCACATCTCCGGCGACCCGGACGACGAACTGGCCTTCACCACCCACCTGGACCGGCGCCGCGGCTACCGGGAGGCGCTGCGGGCCGCCGGCGTCCGCCCCGACCCCAGCCTGGACGTCGAATCGCAGTTCACCATCGACGGTGGCAACCGGGCCACCGCCGAGCTGCTCTCCCGGGGTGAGCCGCCGACCGCGATCTTCGCCGCCTGCGACGAGATGGCGATGGGCGCGATCACCGCGCTGCGCGACGCGGGGCTGCGGGTGCCGCAGGACGTCAGCGTGATCGGCGTCGACGACCACGACCTGGCCAGCGTGCTCGGGCTCAGCACCATCGCCCAGCCCGCCGCCGAACAGGGCCGGCTCGCCGCCCGGCTGCTGCTCGACCCGCTCGGCACCCGCACCACCGACCCGTACGCCGGCCAGCTCCAGGACCAGCGCGTGCCCGGCGGTCACGGCGACACACCCGCACCCCCGGTGATCCTGCCCACTCGGCTGGTCGTGCGTGAATCGACCGCGCCGCCGCGGGCACACTGAACGCACTCGACCGCACCACGGCTCGACACAGGGAGAAGGCTCTGAACACCGACGCGACGCAGCAGGAACAGTCCGGTGGCCCGGCCACCGGGTGGTGGACCGAGGCCGTCATCTACCAGATCTACCCGCGCTCCTTCGCCGACTCCGACGGCGACGGAATCGGTGACCTGCCGGGCATCACCGCCCGGCTCGGCCACCTCGCCGAGCTGGGCGTCGACGCCGTCTGGCTGTCGCCGTTCTACCCGTCGCCGCAGGCCGACGCCGGGTACGACGTGGCCGACTACCGGGACGTCGACCCGCTCTTCGGCCGGCTGGAGGACGCCGACAGGCTGATCGCCGAGGCCCGCGCCAAGGGGCTGAAGGTGATCGTCGACCTGGTGCCCAACCACACCTCCTCCGCGCACCGGTGGTTCACCGCGGCCCTGGCCGCCGCCCCGGCCAGCCCCGAGCGGGCCCGGTACGTCTTCCGCGACGGCCTCGGCCCGGACGGCGACCAGCCCCCGAACGACTGGCAGAGCGTCTTCGGCGGCCCGGCCTGGACCCGGGTGACCGACCCGGACGGCCGGCCCGGCCAGTGGTACCTGCACCTGTTCGACACCGGCCAGCCCGACCTGAACTGGGACAACCCGGAGGTCCGGGAGGAGTTCCTGGACGTGCTGCGGTTCTGGCTGGACCGGGGTGTCGACGGCTTCCGGGTGGACGTGGCGCACGGCCTGATCAAGCAGGCCGACCTGGCCGACTGGCAGGAGCCGCAGGAGATCCTCTCCGGCAACGAGGTGGCGAAGCCGCAGCCCCCGATGTGGGACCAGGACGGCGTGCACGAGATCTACCGGGACTGGCGCCGGCTGCTCGACTCGTACCCGGGTGAGCGGATCCTGGTCGCCGAGGCGTGGGTGGAGCCGGCCGAGCGGCTGGCCCGCTACGTCCGCCCGGACGAGATGCACCAGGCGTTCAACTTCGAGTACCTGCTCGCCGCGTGGACCGCGACCGCCCAGTACGCGGTGATCACCCGCTCGCTGGAGGCCACCGACACGGTCGGCGCGCCGACCACCTGGGTGCTCTCCAACCACGACGTGGTGCGGCACGCCTCCCGGCTGGGCCGGCCGGTCGGCACGGTCCGGCCCAACGGCATCGGCATCGGCGACCCGCAGCCGGACGCCGCGCTGGGCCTGCGGCGAGCCCGCGCCGCCACCCTGCTGATGCTGGCCCTGCCCGGCTCCGCCTACCTCTACCAGGGCGAGGAGCTGGGCCTGCCCGAGCACACCACGCTGCCGGACGAGGTCCGGCAGGACCCGACCTGGGAGCGCAGCGGCCACACTCAGCGGGGCCGGGACGGCTGCCGGGTGCCGATCCCGTGGGAGGCCGACGCCCCGTCGTACGGCTTCGGGCCGACCGACGCCAGCTGGCTGCCCCAGCCGCCGCTGTGGGCCGAGTACGCCCTCGACCGGCAGCGCGGGGTTTCCGGCTCGACGTACGAGACGTACCGCACGGCGCTGCGGCTGCGCCGCGAGCACGGGCTGGCCCGGGGGCCGCTGGAATGGCTCTCCTCCGGCGACGAGGTGCTGGCCTTCCGCAACGGCGGGCTCACCGTGCTGACCAACTTCGGCGCGGCGGCCGTCCCGCCGCCGGCCGGTGAGCTGCTGCACAGCAGCGCCCCGCTGGACGCCGACGGCCGGGTCCCCACCGACGTGACGGTCTGGGCCCGCGCCTGATCCGCGTCGCGTCCCGCCGGCCCCCTGCGTGAGCGCAGGCGGCCGGCGGGCGGACCCGCGCGTCTGCCCCCGGCCGCCGATCCGGCCACCTGACGGCAACCCGCTCGCCGCGGCCGGCACCCGGGTGGAACGGACGGCGGACGACATCTGCCGTGCGAGTCCTTTGGAGCTGATGTCGTAAACGGATCGGCGACGGTTCACTGCGCCGGTTTGCCAGGACGTCAGATGCCTGCCCGGGTAGCGGGGCGCACACCGCGCCGCTCCCGCCACCTCCTGTGCGGCCGGTCCTCTCGGCCCGCCCGGCCGGCCCGCCCGGCGGATCGCCCGGCGGATCGCCCGACTCCGTCGGAGCGGCCCGCTCGCCGAATCGGCCCGGTCCGATCGACGGGCTTCGCCGTCCGGGGCGGGTGGTACGGCGCCGCCGGTCCCGCGCCGCGCCTCCCGGTGGCCGGAGCACAGGTGATTCGTTTACGTAATCAGCTCCAAAGGACCTCACACCCGACCCCGGCCTGGCCGGGTCCACGCCACGACCGGAGCGACCGGAGCGACCGGAACGACGCGGCGGGCGGTCAGAGGCGGTCGGCGCGGGCGTGCAGCAGGTCGTGCACCGCCTCGATGTCTCCGGGCGAGGAACGTGCGGCGCGCCAGTACATCAGCCCGGTGGGGATGAAGAAGAGCTGGAAGGCGGCCAGCCCGACGGCGAAGTTCAGCGGCGGCGGGAAGGCCGCCCGCAGGCCGTGGAAGGCCACCCCGACCAGGCCGTTCCCGGCCGCCCGACCCACCCCGTTGACCAGGTTGCCCAGGCTGTAGACGGTGCCGCGGTGCTCGGGCGGGTTGACGTCGGCGATCAGGGCGAACCAGTTCGGCGAGTTCGCCGAGGTCAGGGCCAGCGCGACGACGGCGGTGAGCAGGCTCAGGCCGACCGTCGGCTCGGTCACCACGCTGGCCAGCACCGCCCGGACCACCGCGCCGCCGCCGGCGCCGTCGGGCACCACGATGCGTACCGGCACGAAGAAGAGGACCAGGTAGAACGGCAGGGCCGCGAGGATGCCCACCGCCGCGACCAGGGCCCGGCCCCTCGGGGTACGCCGTTGCAGCGCGTCGCCGGCCAGCCCGCCGACGATGGAGAGCACCCCGCCGAGCTGGAACAGGGTGGCGAAGACGCTGCCCACCACGACGGCGGTCGCCGCCGAGTAGCCCTGGGCCTGGGCCCGTTCGGCGAAGAGCACCGGCAGCCAGACCAGCGAACCGAACGCCGCCTGCGCGGTCAGGCCCTGCAGGATCAGCCAGCGGTTGGTCCGCCGGGCCAGGATCCGGGGCAGGTCGGCCCGGGTGATCCGGTAGTCGTACTCGGCCCCGGCGTCGAGCGCCCCGGCCAGCTCGGGCTCGCTCTGCCCGCGCCGGATGTCGTACGTGATGAGGTAGGCCAGGGTGGCCGCCAGCCCGACCACGGTGAGCGCCAGGAACGGACGCCGCCAGTCGGTGGCGCCGAGAATGCCGCCGGCGAGCGTGCCGGCCAGCGTGCCCACCCCCTGCGACAGTCCCCAGAAGCTCATCACCAGCCCCCGGCGACGGGGCGAGATCAGGTCGGTGACCACGGAGAACCCGACCGAGCCGACCGCGCCGAGCCCGACCGCGGCCAGCAGCTGCGCGGCCAGGAACGTCGGGTAGCCCTGGGCGAGGGCGCTGCCGCCGGTGCCGGCCGCCCAGATCAGGGTGCCGACCACGAGCAGCGGCTTGCGGTTCGTCCGGTCGCCGACGTACGCCCAGGCCACCGCCGCCACCGCGCTGACCAGGAAGCTCACCGCGGTGACCAGGCCCAGCAGCCGCTGCGGCACGCCCAGCGCCCCGGAGATCGGCCCGTACAGCGGCGGGACCAGGCCGATCGCCACGTTGTCCAGCGAGGCGAGCACCACGAAGACCACGACGCTGTAGAACCGGTGCGCCGCGCCGCCGCCCCAGGTCCGCGCCACCCCACCCCTGGTCAAGGTCATGTCCGGCAGCCAATCAGGACCAGGTAACGAACGGATCACCGGGGGGGCCGGCCCGCCGGTCAGCGCTGCGGCGCCGCCCGGTCGACGGTCCGGTCCCGGGACTGGGCGTACCGCTCGCGGACGGCGGGGACGGGCTCACCGTCGTACTCCCGCGTGCCGGCGACCGCCCACTGCGGTGGCGCCGCGCCGCCCAGGGCGACCCAGGCGGCCTGGCGGGCCGCTCCGTCGGCGACGTACTCCCCGGGCGGCGGCACCACCACCGGCCGGCCGAAGACCTGGGGGGCGATCCGGCGCACCGCCGCGGACCGGGCCCCGCCACCGACCATGATCACCCGCTGGACGCTCGCGCCCTGGGCGGTCAGCGCGTCCAGCCCGTCGGCGAGCGCGCAGAGCATCCCCTCGACGGCGGCCCGGGCCAGGTGCGCCGGGGTGGCCGTGCGCAGGGTGAGCCCGTGCAGCGCGCCGGTCGACAGCGGCCGGTCGGGGGTACGCTCCCCCTCCAGGTAGGGGACCATCACCAGCCCGTCCGCGCCGGGCGGGGCGGCCAGCGCCAGGTCGGTCAGTCCGTCGAGCCCGACCCCGAGCATCGCGGCGGCGGCGTCCAGCACCCGGGCGGCGTTGAGCGTGCAGACCAGCGGCAGGTACCGGCCGGTGGCGTCGGCGAAACCGGCGACGGCGCCGGCCGGGTCGGCGGCGGGGGCGTCGGCGACCGCGAACACCGTGCCGGAAGTGCCGATCGAGACGACCACGTCGCCGGGAGCGGCGCCGACGCCGAGGGCGGCGCCGGCGTTGTCTCCCGTGCCCGGGCCGAGCATGATCCCGCCGGGCGCGGACCCCGGCGTCCCGGCACCGGAGCCCGACCCCACGCCGGACGCGGCACCCGACGACGCGCCGCCGAGCGCGACCGGGTCCAGGACGCCGGCCGGCTCGGCCGGGCCGAGCACGGCGGGCACCCGGACCACCCGGCCGAAGGCTCGTTCCAGCAGGTCGAGGCGGTACTCCCCGGTCTGCGGGGACCAGTAGCCGGTGCCGCTGGCGTCACCCCGGTCGGTGCGCAGCGCGGCCAGGCCGGGCGCGCCGGCCAGCCGCCAGGTGAGCCAGTCGTGCGGCAGGCAGACCGCCGCGACCCGGGCCGCGTGTTCCGGCTCGTGCCGGGCCAGCCAGCGCAGCTTGGTGCCGGTGAAGCTCGCCACCGGCACGCTGCCCACCGCCTCGGCCCAGAACCGGCGGCCCGCCGCCCCGCCGCCTGCCTCGGCGACGAGGTCGCGGGCCGCGTCGGCGGACCGGGTGTCGTTCCAGAGCAGGGCGGGCCGGACCACCTCGCCCGCCTCGTCCAGGCAGACCATGCCGTGCTGCTGGCCGGCGACCGAGACGGCCACCACGTCGGCCAGCCCGCCGGCGGCGTCGACGGCGACCCGCAGCGCGTCCCACCAGGCCCGCGGGTCGACCTCGGTGCCGTCCGGGTGCGGCGCCCGACCCTGCCGGACCAGGGCGCCGGTCGCCGCGTCGCGGACGACGATCTTGCAGGACTGGGTGGACGAGTCGACCCCGGCGACGAGCGGCATGGCGGCCCGCCTCAGCGCGCGCCGAGCAGGTGCTCGACGGCGAGCTGGTTGAGCCGGACGAAGCCGAAGCCGCGCGCCGCGACCGCGTCGACGTCGACGTCCTCGAACGCGGACCGGTCGGCGAGCAGGTCGGCGTACCCCTCCCCCGGGCCCAGCGTCGGCGTGCCGAGCTCGGCGACCTTGCTGGCCGCGAGGGCCCCGGCCACCTCCGGGTCCGCCCGGAACGCCGCGACCCGCTCCTTGAGCAGCAGGTACGTGCGCATGTTCGCCTCGGCCGAGGCCCAGACGCCGGCCAGGTCCTCGGTGCGGGAGGGCTTGTAGTCGAAGTGGCGTGGCCCCTCGTACGCGGGGCCGCCGTCCGGGCCGCCGTGCTCCAGCAGGTCGACCAGGGCGAAGGCGTTGAGCAGGTCGCCGTGGCCGAAGACCAGGTCCTGGTCGTACTTGATGCTCCGCTGGCCGTTGAGGTCGATGTGGAACAGCTTGCCCTGCCAGAGCGCCTGGGCGATGCCGTGCGCGAAGTTGAGCCCGGCCATCTGCTCGTGCCCGACCTCCGGGTTGAGGCCGACCAGCTCCGGGTGGGCCAGGGTGGAGATGAACGCCAGCGCGTGCCCGATGGTGGGCAGCAGGATGTCGCCGCGCGGCTCGTTGGGCTTGGGCTCGATGGCGAAGCGCAGGTCGTAGCCGCGGTCCACGACGTACTGGCAGAGCAGGTCGACCGCCTCGCGGTAGCGGTCCAGCGCGGCCCGGACGTCCTTGGCCAGGTCGTACTCGGCGCCCTCCCGGCCGCCCCACATCACGAAGGTGTGGGCACCCAGCTCCGCGGCGAGGTCGACGTTGCGCAGCACCTTGCGCAGCGCGTACCGGCGCACGTCCCGGTCGTTGCTGGTGAAGCCGCCGTCCTTGAAGACGGGGTGGGTGAAGAGGTTGGTGGTGACCATCGGGACGACCAGGCCGGTCTCGTCGAGCGCCTTGCGGAACCGGGCCAGGTGGGCGTCGCGGGTGGCGGCGTCCGCGCCGAAGGGGACCAGGTCGTCGTCGTGGAAGGTGATCCCGTACGCGCCCAGCTCGGCGAGGCGGTGCACCGCCTCCACCGGGTCCAGTGCCGGACGGGTGGCGTCACCGAACGGGTCGCGGGCCTGCCAGCCCACCGTCCAGAGCCCGAAGGAGAACTTGTCGGCGGGGGTGGGACGGGGTGCCATGGCAGACCTCCGGTGGTGTCGTCCGCAATTTGTTCAGTGGATGGATTAAATGACCGGGCTGTGGCACTGTCAAGGGGTGACCAGCACCAGCGCCGCCGGCGCCGTCCGGCAGGGCAGCCTGCGCGAGCTCAACCTCGCCGTGGTGCTCGGGCGGATCGCCGCCGCCGACCACCCGCCGTCGCGGGCCGGCATCGCCGGCGAGACCGGCCTCACCCGGGCCACCGTCTCGGCCGTGGTGGACGACCTGATCACCGGCCGCCTGGTCGCCGAGGCCGACCCCGCGCCACGCGGCGGGGCCGGCCGCCCCGCCCGGGGGCTGCGGCTCGCCACCGACGGGCCCGGCGGGCTGGGGCTGGAGGTCAACGTCGACTACCTGGCCGCCTGTGTGGTCGACCTCGCCGGCGCCGTCCGGCACCACGAGGTACGCCGGGCCGACCTGCGCCCGGTCGCCCCCGCCGACGCGCTCGCCCGGCTCGTCGAGCTGGCCGGGCGGGCCCGGGCCGCCGCCGAACGGCAGGGGCTGACCCTGGCCGGGGCGACGCTGGCCGTGCCGGGGCTGGTCGACGCCCACGGCCTGGTCCGGCTCGCGCCGAACCTCGGCTGGCGCGACGTCGACGTCCCCGCGCTGCTCGCCGGGCATCCCCCGTTGGCCGGGCCGGTCGACGGGGTGCCGGCGCTGGTGGTCGACAACGAGGCCAACCTGGCTGCCCTCGGCGAGCTGCACGCCGGGCCCGGCACGGCCAGCTTCCTGCACGTCTCGGGCGAGATCGGCATCGGCGCCGGGATCGTGCTCGACGGCACGCTGTTCCGGGGCGCCCGGGGCTGGAGCGGCGAGCTGGGCCACGTACCGGTCGACCCGGACGGGCCGCGGTGCCGCTGCGGCGCGCGGGGCTGCCTGGAGACGTACGCCGGTCAGGAGGCCGTCCTCGCCGCGGCCGGACTCTCCGGCGCGGACCTGCCGGCGGACACGGCGGCGCGCCGGCTGGCCGACCTCGCCGCCGCCGGCGACCCCGCCACCCTCGCCGCGCTACGCGCGGCCGGCACCGCCCTCGGGGTGACCGTCGCCGGCGTGGTCAACCTGCTGGACCTGGACACCGTGGTCCTCGGGGGCGGATACGCCACCCTCGCGCCCTGGCTGCGCCCGCCGGTCGTCGCCGAGCTGACCGACCGGGTGCTCACCGCCGCCTGGTCACCGGTCACGGTGCGCGCGGCGGCGCTCGGCCCGGCATCGGCGGCGGTCGGCGGGGCCGGTTCGGTGGTCCGCCGGATCATCGCCCGGCCGTCCGGTTGGCTCGCCCGGCCGGCAGTGAGCCCGCTTTCCTGAACGGGCGATCGCCGTTCCACCTCGGTACCCCTGCCCGCCATGCTCGCCGTCTGCGCGGCGTGACCGGCGGCGGCCCGGCGCACGGGTCGCGGCGACGACGGTCGAGGCGGTCGCCCAACTGGTGGACGCGTCGGCGACAGCCGTCCGAGTCGACGGATGGTCAGGCGGAGCGGACCGCCGACGGGTCGCCGAGGGACGCGTCGGGGGGCGGGGTGCCGGTTCCCTGCCACGGCACCGCCGGCGGGGCCAGTTCCTCCAGGTCACGGGCGACCCGGTCGAACTCGCGGAGCCCGCGCAGCAGGGCCTGGCGGCCCTCGCCGCTCATCCCGGCCAGCACCTCGGCCAGCCGCCGCCGGCGGTCCCGGCGCAGCTCGCTGAGGAGCCCGCGGGCCTCCGGGGTCAGGTGCAGGGAGATCTCCCGCCGGTCGAGGCGACCCGGCTCCCGCTCCAGCATGCCGGCCGCCACCAGCCGGTCGCAGAGTCGGCTGGCCGAGGAGAGCAGCATGTCGAGCAGCGTGGCGAGCCGGCGGAGGTTGATCCCGTCGTGCCGCTCCACCACCATGACCGCGCGCAACTGGGCGGCGGAGAGGCGGCTGGCCGTGCCTTCCCGCGCCGCCTCCCACACGGACAGGAGGGCACCCGCCGCGGCGTCGAGCTCGGCGGCCATACTCGTTTCTGGTCCGCGTGGACCACGTTCCTCGGCCATGGTGGGGCCGAGACTACCCGGAGTACCTGGTGGTCGGCCCCGGTCAGGAGGAGTGACGATGAGCGGACCGGATGATCGCCGCACCGGCCCGATGGAGCCGCTGGACGCCGTCCGGTCGCTCAACGGCGACCTGCGGGCGTTCGTCGCCGGCGACCTGGTCGACGACGCGGTGGTGGTCTGCCTGGACCGGCCCGCAGCCTTGACCGCCCGCCCGGTCAGTACGCCCCGCGCCCCCGCAGCACCGCGCCGAAGGTCTTCCAGAGGATGGTCAGGTCGGCGGCGAGCGACCAGTTCTCGACGTAGTAGAGGTCGAGCCGGATGCCGTCCTCCCAGCTCAGGTCGGAGCGGCCGCTGACCTGCCAGAGCCCGGTCATCCCCGGCTTGACCAGCAGCCGCCGCGCGACGTCGCCGTCGTAGCGGGCCACCTCGGCGGGCAGCGGCGGCCGGGGGCCGACCAGGCTCATCTGCCCGAGCAGCACGTTGACCAGCTGCGGCAGCTCGTCGAGGGACCACTTGCGCAACAGCCGCCCGACCCGGGTCACCCGGGGGTCGTCGCGCATCTTGAACAACAGGCCGTCGGTCTCGTTGCGCACGGCCAGCTCGTCCAGCAGAGCGTCGGCGTTGACCACCATGGTCCGGAACTTGAGCACGCCGAACTCGCGGCCGCCCCGCCCGACCCGGGTCTGCCGGAACAGCACCGGGCCCCGGCTGTCCAGCCGGACGGCCAGCGCGACCGCCGCCGCCAGCGGCAGCAGGAGCAGCAGCGCCAGCGCGGCGGCGGCCCGGTCGACGAACTCCTTGACCAGCTTGCGGGCGCCCCGGAACTCGGGCGCCTCCACATGGATCAGCGGCAGGCCGGCGACCGGCCGGGTGTGGATCCGGGGGCCGGCCACGTCGGTGAGCGCCGGCGCGACGACCAGGTCGATCCCCGTTTCCTCCAGTTGCCAGCCGAGCCGGCGCAGCCGGGCCGCGGTCAGCTCGCCGGAGGCGGTGACGGCGACGGTGTCCGCGCCGATCGCGGTGGCCGCCTCGGCGACGTCACGCAGCGAACCGACCACCGGCACGTCGCTGAGCCGTTGCGGCGCCGGTGCGAGCAGCGCGTCCGGGATGCAGGCGCCGACCACGTGGTAGCCGGCGTACGGCTCGCGGCGCAGGGTGTGCACGAGTTCCAGCACGTGGGCGGTGTCCCCGACCACCAGCACCCGACGGGACCAGCCGGCGCCCCGGTACCGGGCCCGGTGCAGCCGCTTGCGCGCGACGAACCGGTTCACCTCCAGCGCCACCGTGCCGACGGCGAAGGAGATGGCCAGGAACCCCCGGGACACGTCGGCGTCGGCGACGTAGCCGACGATGGCGACGGCGCCGGCCAGCCGCACGCTGGCCGCGCTCACCCGCCGGTACTCGTCGGCGCCGTAGCCGAGCACCCGGTCGTCGTAGCAGCGCAGCATCCGCAGCGAGAGCAGCCAGGCGAGCACCAGGCCGGGGGCCACCAGCACGTACGGGATCTCGGAGCCGACCGGCACCCGGTCACCGAAGCGGGCGGCGTACCCGGCCAGGACGGCGAGGGAGAGCACGGTGGTGTCGAGCACCACCAGGATCCGCACGTACGCCCGCTGGCCGGCCCGGGCGACCGGGCCCGTGGGCCGGCCGTTCGGGGCCGGCGGGATCCGTACCGACGTGGGCAGCGTCGCCGAGGTCACCCAGCCTCCCCCACATCGCGCGCGTCGGCTCCGGTCGACGACCGCCCCGGCGGGAACGCGACGCCGAAGCGTACCGGACATCCTGCCCTGACAATGATGCTCGCCGATTGATTCGGACGTGTTGCCGTCACTTTGCATCCTGGGCGGGAGGCCGGAAAAGCGAACCGCCGCACCGGGAACTCCCGGTGCGGCGGTTGGCCTGCGCTGTGCGAGGGCTCAGCGCGGCGCGTTCGGGCGCAGCGCGATCGCCTTCAGGAAGATGTCACCGATCTTGCTCGGGTCCTCGGTGACGAAGGTGCCGCCGCCGGTGACCTTGGTGATCGACTCGAGCTCGGCCTTGGAGACCTCGTTGCCGATGCCGATGATGACCACCTGCACCGGGCGCTCCACGTCGTTCAGCTGCTTGAGCTGGCTGATCAGCGAGGCCTGCGAGATGCCGTTCTTGTCGTCGTTCTTGCCGTCGGTGAAGAGCACCACCGAGTTCACCCGGCCCGGCTCCCAGTCCTGCTGCACCGTCTTGTACGCCTCGAGCATGGTGTCGTACAGGCCGGTGTTGCCGCTGGACGGACGGATTCCGGCGAGGCCCTGCTCCAGGCGGCCACGGTTGCTGGAGAGGGGTTTGATCGGCACCACCTCCCGCCAGTCCCGCGAGCCCACCAGTTCCGTGGAGAAGGTCCAGAGGCCGATCGACCAGGAGTCGTCAAAGAGGCCCAGGCCCCGGGTGGCGGCCGCCACCGTCACCTGCTCCCGGGTGGCGCCGCCGGCGGAGGGGACCTTCGTCTTCATGGAGCCGGAGACGTCGACGACGGCGAGCATCCGACCGGACTGGGTGGCGATGGACCAGCCGGAGAGCGCACGGTCTATCGCGACGGGGTCCAGGCCACCGGCGGCGCCGACCCCCGCCGGCGGGCCGCTCGCCTGACCGCCGGCCGGGCTGGGCGCACCCTGCGGCGCCTTGAAGCCGTCACCCCAGTTGCCGTCCGGGGCCCGCAGCGACTGGGCGGCCAGCCGGTTCTTGAAGCCCTGGGTGGTGAGCAGCTCGTAGAGCACCTTGGCGGCGGACTGCTTGGCCGGCTCGATGCCGGGCAGCACCGCGTACGGGTAGTCCAGCGGCATCGGCGACGGCTCCACCAGGTAGAGCGCGGCCAGCCGGATCGGCGGCTTGGTGTTGTTGTACGCGATGACGTCCTTCTCGGAGAGCGCGGCGGCGCCGAGCCCGCTGGCGATGGACGTCGGGTCGTTGGCCCGCGGGAAGCGGGCGAGCAGGTCCTGCCGCAGCGCGGAGCGGCCGGTGGCCAGCGCCCGCAGCGCACCGGTGGTTTCCTTCTGACTGTCGCCGCCGGAGGCGCTCGCCGCAGCGGTGAGGGAGAGCAGACCGGAGAGGCCGGCCGCGTCCTGGGTCGGCTCGACGATCCCGGCGCGCAGGCCCTTGCCGGTGCTGACCGCCTTCAGCAGGTCGGACCAGCCGAGCTTCTTCTCCGGCCAGCCGAACCGGGAGGCGACCGGCTCCGGCATCGCCACCACCACCGGGCTGCGGGCGATCGAGGCCCCGTTGCCCGGCGCGAAGGCGGCCGCGCCGTTGTTCTTCAGGCGCAGCAGCCAGGTGGAGGAGTCCGGGATCCAGATGTCGGGCGTGACCACCGTGCCGCTGGCCTGGCCGACGCCCGCGAGGGTGACACCGTGCTTGCTGGCGACCGCGGCCGCCACGTCCACCGACTCGGAGGCGCTGACGTTCACGGCGATGCAGGTGCCGCCCACCGCCGCGCCGTCCTCGACCCACTGCGCCGAGGCCTTCTGCACCGCCGGGGCGAGCTCGGGGGCGGCGGCCACGGAGAGCTGGACCTCACCGGAGCAGGACGGCCCGGCCAACTGCTGGTAACCGAACCAGGAACCCGCGACCACGACGACGAGCGCGGTGGCCGCGGCTGCGGCTCCTGCTCCACGGATACTTGAACGCATGCGATGGCGGCCAGACACGGTGACCATCTTGCGTATCTCGTTCGGTTAGTGCCACAACCGTTCGGACGAAAGTTACGCAGGAGCAACCGCTGATCGCATTTTCGCCACAGTGAGTGATCAGTCAGTCTCCCGCCGTCCCTGCGGTCCACACCGGGCGGTCCCGTTCAGGGCAGGACACAGGTCGGGTTCGGCACCGGCACCGGCTCGCCGACCGGTTCCGGCACGCCCGAGCCGGGATCGACCCGGAACACCCGGACCATGTCGGCCCGCTCGTCGGCGACGTAGAGGTGGGCGCCGGTCAGCACGAAGTGCCGGGGCCACTCGCCCCCGGTGTCGACCTCGGCGACCAGCCGTGGCAGCTCCCCGTCCAGCGCGAAGACGGAGACCGTGCCCGTGCCCCGGTTGCCGACGTAGAGGAAACGGCCGTCCGGCCCCACGGCGATCTCGGACGGTTGGACGTGCCCCGCCCGCCCGCTGGCGTCCACCCGCCCCCGCTGGTGCAGCGCCCCCTCCGGGGTCGACTCGTACGCGGTGACCGTGGCGTCCAGCTCGCCGGCCACCCAGCAGCGCCGCCCGTCCGGGTGGCGGGCGAGGTGGCGGGGCCCGGTCCCGGCTGCGGTACGGATCCGGGGCGCGCGCGGCACCAGCCGGCCCGAGTCGGCGTCCAGGTCGTACCGGTAGATCGAGTCGGTGCCGAGGTCGACGGCGAGCAGCGGCCCGGCCCCCGGGTCCGGGGAGACCATGTGGCAGTGCGCCCGGTCCTGGCGCTCCGGATCGGGCCCGTGCCCCTGGTGCACGACCAGGTCGCTGCGCTCGCCCGGCACGCCCTGCGCGTCCAGCGGGAGAACCGCCACGCTGCCGCCGCCGTAGTTGGCCACGAAGAGGTGCCGCCCGTCCGGCGCGACGGCCAGGTGGCAGGGGTCGGCGCCGCCGGTCGGCCGGACGCCCAGCGCGGTCAGCTCGCCGTCCCGGCCCACCCGGAAGGCGCTGATCCGCCCCTCCGGCAGCTCGTTCACCGCGTACAGGACCGGCAGCACGGGATGCCGGACGAGGAAGGAGGGCGAATCGGTCACCGCGGTCGTGCCGAGCGGGGTGAGTTCCCCCGAGTCGGGATCCCGGCGGGCGGCGACGATGCCGTCCCCCCGCCCGCCGCTGGCCGCCGTGTAGCCGCCGATGTGGACGATCGCGTTCGTCACCGATGCACCCTCCGCCGATCCTGTCGTCGATCCAACCAGAGGCTTCCCGGTCGGCCCGGGCGTTAGCCCTGTTTTCCCGGATTTCCGGGCGGAACGCCGACGGCGGGGCGGCGGGGTCGCCGCTCGCCACCCCGCCGTGCGCAGGTCAGGCGACCGGGACCGGCTCACCCCGCTGCCGGGCGACGTGCTCGACCAGCGAGATCAGCAACAGCTTGGCGGACTGGCGGTCCCGGGCGTCGCAGAGCACCATCGGCACGTCCGGGTCGATGTCCAGCGCCTGGCGCACCGACTCGATGCCGAACCGGCGGGACCCGTCGAAGCAGTTCACCCCGACCACGAACGGGATGCCCCGCTGCTCGAAGTAGTCGATCGACGGGAAGCAGTCGGCCAGCCGCCGGGTGTCGGCGAGCACCACCGCCCCGAGCGCGCCGAAGGCCAGCTCGTCCCAGAGGAACCAGAAGCGGTCCTGTCCGGGCGTGCCGAAGAGGTAGACCTGGAGGTCCTCGTTGATCGTGATCCGGCCGAAGTCCATCGCCACCGTGGTGGTCGACTTCCCCTCCACCCCGGAGAGGTCGTCGGTGCCGATGCCGGCCCCGGTCAGCACCTCCTCGGTCTGCAACGGCCGGACCTCGCTCAACGCGCCGACCAGCGTCGTCTTGCCCGCGCCGAAGCCCCCGGCGATCAGGATCTTGAGAGCCAGCGGCAACCGGGCCCCGGAGGAGTCCCGGTCAGAGCGCGCGTAGTCCATTGACCACCGCCTTGAGGATGTCGTTGTCGGGAAGACCGGCGGCCGGCGGCTCGTGCACCGAGACCAGGCCCCGGGCGAGCAGGTCGCCGAGGAGGACCCGGACCACGCCCACGGCGAGGTCCAGGTCGGCGGCGAGGTCCGCCACCGCGGCGGGGCGCCGGGCCAGCTCGACCAGCCGCCGGTGCTCAGGCTGCAGCCCCGGCCGGCCGGACGGGTCCGCGTCCGCGCGGGTCAGCACGAACGCGACCAGGTCGAAGCCGTCGACGGCCGGCCGCACCCGGCCGCCGGTGAGGGTGTACGGACGGACCACCGGGCCGGCCGCGCCGTCCAGCCACTCGGGCTGGGCGCCCGGCGGTTCAGCCCGCATCGACGGCCCCCACCGTCGCCCGCGCGGACGCGGTCAGGTACTCGCCGACCCGGATGACCAGCATCGCCATCTCGTACGCCACCAGGCCGATGTCCGCGTCGGCCTGGCAGACCACCGCCAGGCACGCGCCCTGCCCGGCGGCCGTCACGAACAGGTACACGGACTCCATCTCCACCACGGTCTGCCGCACCCCGCCGCCGGCCAGGTGCCGGCTGGCGCCCTTCGCCAGGCTGGAGAAGCCGGAGGCCAGGGCACACAGGTGCTCGGCGTCGGCGCGGTCCAGCTCGGCGGAGGCGCCGAGCAGCAGGCCGTCGGCGGAGAGCACCACGGCCTCACGGGCAGCCGGTACGCGGTCGACCAACTCGTCGAGCAACCAGCCGAGGTCGACGTCCTGCCTCGTCGTGTCCACCACTAGGCGTCCCTCTCAGTCGTGGTCGGGGAATCGGGGGTCGTCGCCGGGTCACCCGGCGGCGGGAGTGGCGCGGGCTCCCCGCCCCGCCCCTCGGAGAGGCCGCCGGTCGGGGTGGGCCCGGCCACCGCGTCGTCGGACCGCCCCGGCGGCACGGAACGGACGGCGCCCTCGCGCCGGCCCCGGGCCGTACCGGCCTGGAGCGCGGACATCTGCCGGCGTGCCTCCTCCGGGGAGCGGAGGGTCAGGGCCTCGCCGACCGGCGGGCGGGGGCGGGCGGCGGACCCGCGCCGGCGGACCCGGCGGGGCAAACCGTCGCCATCGGGGGCGGCCTCCACCGACGAGGTGCGGGCCGGGGCGAACGGCAGCACGGTCTGCTCGGGCCGGTCCCGCCCAGCGCGGGCCGAGCGGGGCCGGGGCAGGGTGGCCAGCCGGTTGACCGACGCGGCGGGCCGCCCCGCGGCGACCGGCGCGGGCGGCGGCTCGGCGGTGACCAGGTCGGCGGGTACGAGGACCACGGCGGTCACCCCGCCCGGGACCTCGGAGCGCAGGGTGACCGTGATGCCGTGCCGGGCGGCGAGCCGGGACACCACGAACAGGCCGAGCCGGGCGCTGTCGGCCGGGTCGAACTCGGGCGGTCGGGCGAGCCGGCGGTTGGCGTTCTCCACCGCCTGCGGTTTCATGCCCAGGCCGTGGTCGGTGATCTCCACGACGTAGCCCCGGGGCACCTGCTGGCCGGCGACCTCGACCCGGGTCTCCGGCGCGGAGAAGGCGGTGGCGTTCTCGATCAGCTCGGCGAGCAGGTGGATGACGTCCGCGACGGCCCGGCCGACCACCCCGGCGGGCTGCACCGCCCCGATGTCCACCCGGTCGTACGCCTCGACCTCGGAGACCGCGCCGCGCACCACGTCCAGCGCGGCCACCGGCTGCCGCCAGCCCCGCCCGGGGTTCGCCCCGGCGAGGATGACCAGGTCCTCGGCGTGCCGCCGCAGCCGGGTGGCCAGGTGGTCGACGCGGAACAGCTCGGCCAGCTCGTCCGGGTCCTCGGCGCGCCGTTCCATCCGGTCGAGCAGCGCCAGCTGGCGGTGCACCAGGCCCTGGCTGCGCCGGGCGATGTTGAGGAACACCTCGTTGAGGCCACGGCGCAGGGTGACCTCGTCGACCGCCGCCCGGACGGCGGTCCGCCGGACCTCGTTGAAGGCGCGCCCGACCTCGCCGATCTCGTCGGCGCCGTACTCCAGCGGCGGCGCCTCCCGGGCCACGTCCACCTGTTCGCCCCGGCGCAGCCGGGCCACCACGTCGGGCAGCCGCTGCTCGGCCATCTCCAGCGCGGCGCTGCGCACTCCGGTCAGCCGGCGGGCCAGCGTACGCCCGACCCGGACCGCGACCAGCAGCGACACCACGACCGCGGCCAGCCCGAGCACCCCGGCGACGGCGAGCCGGACCAGGATGCCGACCGCCACCGGCACGGACCGCTCGGCCAGCCCGTCGGCCTGGTTCCGCTCGAAGTCGCGCAGTGCCTGCTGGACGGTGTCGTGGCTGGTCTGCCAGGTGCGGGCGTCCAGCGGCGGGCGGGCGGCCGGGTCCGCCCGCAGCAGCCCCTCCTGCATGGCGCGCAGCTTGACGAAGGCCGGGTCCTCCGTCAGCCGCTGGTAGGCGCTGCGGGCCTCCGCCGGCAGGTCGGCCACGGCCGTGTCGACCAGGAACCGCTCGTTGCCGATGGTCTGCGTCAGGAGCAGGTGCTCGCCGTCCACGAAGCGCCCACCGGCGAGCCCGCCGGCCACCAGCGCGTCGGTCTGGCCGAGCAGGTCTCGGGAGCGGCCGAGCGCGGTGAGCGCCAGCGTTTCCCGGTTGAGTTTCGGGTCGGGCAGGGCCGCCATCCCCGCGAAGGCCTTGAAGGCGAAGGAGATCATGCCACTGTAGAGCCCGACGGCCCCGGCCCGGTCCACCTGCCTGCGGTCGATGAAGCCACGTCCGGCCGGCAGCGCGTCGAGGGCGGCGACCAGCTCGTCGACCCGGGCGTCGAGCAGGTCGTCGGCGGCGTCGCGCAGCTTCTCCCCGCCGATCCGCCGACGCAGCTCGGCGACCGCCACGTCGGTGCGGCGGCGCTGGTCGGCCAGGGCCGGCAGGGCTGCCGGGCCGGCGAGCTGCACCACCGAGAGGCGACGCTCGCGTTGCAGCTCGGTGACGACCGCCTCGCCGGGGCGGCCCAGGTCGTAGAGAAGGGTCCGCGCGGAGAGCAGGTCCAGCGCGGGGCCGTAGGTCAGCGTGGTGGCGAAGATCCAGAGCGCGAGCAGGGCGGCCACCGGGGTGACGACCAGGGCGGTCAGCTTGGCGCGGATCGGCCAGTCGCGGGTGTCCATGAGTCCTCGCCCGAAGGGGTGGCAGCGGTGGCGCCAGCACCGACCGGGCAGCGTCCCGGCCGCGCCGGGCACCGGCTCGGGCGCCTTGGGCAGGATACGTAATCCCGGCCCGCAGCACTACCGTCCGTCTCGCCACGTCCACCACTCCGTTGTGGACCGTCGAGACGACGGACGCCCCGCCGGGAGATCCGGCGGGGCGTCATGTTGGACGGTACGGTCAGTTGTCGGCGGAGATGCCGAGGCCCTCCGCGACCCGATGGCCGTAGTCCTCGTCGCACTGGCTGAAGTGCCAGACCATCCTCTCCTGGATGTGCTTGTCGCACTGGGCCAGGTTGTTGACCAGGTTGAGGATCAGGTCGTCCCGCTCCCAGTCGGCCATCTCGCGGTAGCGCCGGCCGGCCTGGGCGTAGTTGTTCTGCCGCTCGATCGGGGCCTTCATGATCTGCCCCGAGACGAACGGGCGGTACTCCCGGTAGGACTCGTCGGCCTCGCGCAGACCGGCGAGCGAGGACGGCTCGAAGTTGATGTGCGGGTTGCCGCCCCGGTTGTCGACGCCGTACGACATCTGGCCGCCGCCCTGGTTGGTGCTGACCAGCACGTCCTCGCGCGGCCGGTTGATCGGCAGCTGGAGGTAGTTCGGGCCGACCCGGTACCGCTGGGTGTCCGAGTAGGAGAACGTCCGGCCGACCAGCATCTTGTCGTCGGAGAAGTCGATGCCGTCGACCAGCACGCCGGTGCCGAAGGCGATCTGCTCGTTCTCGTTGTGGTGGTCGGTGATGTTGCGGTTGAGCGTCATCATGCCGACCGGCAGGTAGGGGAAGTCCTCCTCCGGCCAGATCTTGGTGTCGTCGAGCGGGTCGAAGTCCAGCTCCGGGTGCTCGTCGTCGCTCATGATCTGGACGTTCAGCTCCCACCTGGGGTACTCGCCGCGCTCGATCGCCTCGTAGAGGTCCTTGGAGGCGTGCCCGAGGTCGGCGGCCTGGATCTCCGCGGCCTGCGCCTCGGTCAGGTTGTGCTCGCCCTGCTGGGTCAGCCAGTGGAACTTGACCAGCACGCCCTCGCCCTCGGCGTTGACGAGGCGGTAGGTGTTCACCCCGGAGCCGCGCATCGTCCGGTAGTTCTTCGGGATGCCGTACGGGGAGAAGAGCCAGGTCAGCATGTGCATGGACTCGGGCGTGTCCGACATGAAGTCGAAGATCCGGTTCGGCTCCTGACGGAAGGTTACCGGGTCCGGCTTCAGCGAGTGGATCACGTCCGGGAACTTGATCGCGTCGCGGATGAAGAAGACCTGGAGGTTGTTGCCGACCATGTCCCAGTTGCCGTCCTCGGTGCGGAACTTGACCGCGAAGCCACGCGGGTCGCGGGCCGCCTCAGAGGAGTCCCGACCGCCGATGACGGTGGAGAACCGGATGGTGACGGGGGTCTTCCTGCCCTTGGCCTGGAAGAGCTTGGCCCGGGTGTACTTCGACGCCGGCTGGTCGCCGATCGTCCCGTACGCCTCGAACTCGCCGTGGGCGACGAAGCCGCGGGCGTGCACCACCCGCTCCGGGATCCGCTCCCGGTCGAAGTGGCTGATCTTCTCCAGGAAGTGGTAGTTCTCCAGCGTCGCCGGGCCGCGCGAACCGACCGTCCGCTGCTGCTGGTTGTTGTGCACGGGGTGGCCCTGACGGGTCGTGAGGATCGGCTTGTCGGCCTGGTGTCTCATCGCTCTCCTCCTGATCGGTTCTGGCAGTCGGGGCAGCGCCCCCAGTACGTGACCTCGGCGAACTCCACCGCGAAGGCGGCGGCCGAGCGGTCGAGGCAGGGCCCGGGAGCCTGCCTCCGGTCGGTGTCGGTGATCGCCAGCACCGCGAGGCGGGGCCGCGTGACGCGCAGCCCGGCCACCCGGAGGCGTTCCGCGTCGGAGTGGACCGGCATCACCCCACCCAAGCGCGCTTTCTGGAACGAGTCAAGTTTTGGTGGCGGTTCCTCCTGTGGGCCGCACCATGCCCGGACGGGAAATCAGCCAGGAAAGTCCGTGGGATCGGGATTGGTGGCCAGCGCGTGGAGGGAATACCAGGTGACGAAGGAGGAGCCATGTCGCCCACGCAGGTAATCGTTGTGGTGCTCGTCGTACTGGTGGTCGCCGCGCTGGTCGCCGCGGCCGTCCTGGCCGGCCGCCGACGCGCGCTCAGGCACCGCTTCGGCCCCGAGTACGACCGGGTCGTCGCGGAGCAGGACAGCCGGGGGGCCGCCGAACGGGAGCTGCGCGACCGGGAACGCCGGCACGCGGAGCTCGACATCACCCCGCTGGACCCCGGGTCCCGGGCCCGGTACGCCGCCGCCTGGGAGGAGCTCCAGGTCCGCTTCGTCGACTCCCCCGGCGAGACCATGGGCGACGCCGACGAGCTGGTCAGCCGGCTGATCGCCGAGCGGGGCTACCCCACCGGGGACTTCTCGGACCAGATCGCCCAGCTCTCCGTCGACCACGCCCGCACCCTCACCCACTACCGCGACGCGCACGAGATCCGGCTGCGCAACGAGCGTGGTGAGGCCAGTACCGAGGAGCTCCGCCGGGCCGTCGTGCACTACCGGGCCCTCTTCGCCGATCTGCTCGGCGCGGAGCCGGTCGGGCACCGGCCGCCGGAGCAGCGCCAACCGGACAGTTCGCACGATGTGACGAGCCGCTGAGGAGAGCCGCGATGCGCCAGGAACAGCAGCAGGGCAGCACCGACCACCCGGAGGCGATCCGCTCCGCCCCGGTGCCGGTCCCGCCGCGGGACGCCGCACCCGGGTCGGCCCGGGACGATCGGAACGGCCGGGCCGACATCCCCGACGACGTGCTGGACGACCGGGGCACCTTCGACGACCCCCGGGTGACCGCCGGCCGGCCCGCCGACGACCCCGACGACACCCGCCCGTACGAGGTGCGCGACCGCGCCGACGCGACGACCGGCGACGAGCGGCCGGAGTTCCACGAACCGGCCCCGCTGCCGACCGCCTTCGGGGCGGCCTCCGTGGCCGACGCGGTCGCCGCGTCGGCGCTGGCCGGCGGTCGTCCGGAGGACGAACGGGACGCCCGGCTGGAGGACACCGCGATGCCGGGTGACGGCGCGCCCGGGCAGACCGGGCCCTTCGACGACGAGCGGGCCGACCCGACCGCCGCCGACCGGATCCACGACCCCGAGCGGTGGGAGGAGGCGCACGCCGGGGGCACCCCGACCGGGGTACGGCGCGACGGCGACGCGGCGGCGGCCGGGGCGGCCGGGTACGGCAGCGCCGAACCGACCATGGTCGACCCGGACGCCGAGGCGCCGGAGGGTGGCGCGGCGGCCGGGGCGGCCGGGGTCGCCGAGGCGGCCCGGCCGTCCGGCGCGAACGTCCCCACCCACGCGGCGACGCTCTTCGAGGCGGACGCGGCCCAGGGCTTCCGGGACCGCTGGCGGGAGGTGCAGCTCCGCTTCGTGGACGACCCCCGCGCGGCCGTCGGCGAGGCCCAGTCGCTGGTCGAGGAGGCGATCCAGGCGCTCTCGGACGCGCTCGCCGCGCAGAAGGAGAGGCTCGGCGGCTGGCAGTCCGCCGGCTCGGCGGACACCGAGCAGCTGCGGGTGGCCGTGCGGCAGTACCGCGACTTCCTGGACCGGGTCCTCGGTCGCTGACGCCTCCGCCGGCGCCCCGGCACGGACCTCCGGCCGGGGCGCCCGTGCCGCTCACGCCGGCCTGGCAGGGGCGGCGCCCGGCCGCACCGCCACCCGTCGACGAGGCCCACCTCGCCGGCATGGGCCGGTCCCGGCGGGGTACGCGAGATCAGGGAACGCGCCTGGGACAGGAGGTCAGCACCATGACGGATCGTGACCCGAACCGCCGACCGCTGGAGGAGAGCCCGGAGGTGGCCGCCGCGGTCGACGACGAGACCACCGTGCCGCAGTTGGCCACCGGGGGCGGGGCCGACCGGGACAACCCGTCCTTCACCGAGCCCGGTGGCCGGGCGGCCGGCGACACGTCGACCGAGGACCTGCTCGGCGATCCGTACGCGGCCGGCACCGGGGCCACCGGGACCGGCACGGGGGCCGGCGGGGACAACATCCGCACCGGGGCCGAACAGCCCTGGGAGCCGGAGGACCTGGTGATGGCCCGCGGGCAGGACCTGACCCCGGAGAACCTCGAGCGGGCCCGCCGCGACCTGACCGAGCAGGGCCGGGCCGCAGTCGAGAAGACGGTCCCCTGACCGCGCCGTCGGCCGGGCAGGCTTCCGGCCGACGAGCGCCGCCGTCGGGTACGGCGGAGGCCCCTGGCCCGACCGGATGACCGGTCGGGCCAGGGGCTCGTGGGGACCCCGCCGCGGAAGTGCCGCACTCCCGCCGCGGCGGGTGGCCGTCCGCCCGCCGTCCGGTCGGACCGGTTGCCCTCGACGTCTGCCTGCGTCCGTGTGCTCCCGAGCGGCGTGAACGATCTTTCATGGAAGCGCTTCCATAGCAATGTCTCGATATATCCGCCAAGGTGGTCGCAGGCGATGAACCGCCTCGTTCGCCCTTGAGCGGCGCAAGACGGCTCGGACCGGGCAGATCAGCGGAGGTCGGCCGAGGATGGCACCAGAAGGGCCTGACACCTCTTCCGAGCCCGGCCCGGGCCATAGATGGACTGAAGGTCTCTAATCCCTCTATACGCCGCTTAGCACTTCTAGTCGCCCCAAGGCCGAAAAACTCTTAAACACGAATCTTTCCTCGTATAGTTCGCGAAACCGTCTAACGTCGGGCGTAGCTCGGCTGTCGGGCTCAAAGGACAACAGGGGATGGAGTGACGCAGGTCATGGCAAAGAAGATGCTCGGAAAGATCGTCGCGGGAGCCGCTCTCGGCGGCGCGACCCTGCTGCTGTTCTCGCCGGGGGCGGCGTACGCCAGCGGACAGGCTGAGTACGTGGGCAAGGTCGTCGACAAGCCGCAGGTCAATCTCCTTGACTTCTGCCAGGACGACAAGGGCTGGAACGGCAAGGACTGGGACCGCAAGGACGAGGACCGCAAGGACGAGGACCGCAAGGACCACGAGGGCAAGGACCAGGACCGCAAGGACCACGAAGGCAAGGACCAGGACCGCAAGGACCACGAGGGCAAGGACGAAGACCGCAAGGACCACGAAGGCAAGGACCAGGACCGCAAGGACCACGAAGGCAAGGACGAAGACCGCAAGGACCACGAAGGCAAGGACCAGGACCGCAAGGACCACGAAGGCAAGGACCAGGACCGCAAGGACCAGGACCGCAAGGACTGGGGCAGCCCCGAGGAGGCCTGGCAGTCGGGCCAGGGCGGTGGAATGACTGACGTGCGGGACGAGGGCAAGGACGAGGACCGCA
>NZ_JBFALG010000007.1:0-32370 GCF_040656135.1 Micromonospora sp. NPDC050200 | reverse complement strand
AGGACCACGAAGGCAAGGACGAAGACCGCAAGGACCACGAAGGCAAGGACGAAGACCGCAAGGACCACGAAGGCAAGGACGAAGACCGCAAGGACCACGAAGGCAAGGACGAAGACCGCAAGGACGAGGACCGCAAGGACCACTGCATGCCGCGGGGCCACGTCGACGGGGGTGACGGTGGCATGACCACCACCAGCACCGACCGCGGTCTGGCCACCGGTGGGGTGGGCATGATCGGTGCCGCCGCGCTGGGCGGGATCGTGCTGATGCGTCGGCGTCGGGCCAATGACCTCGTCTGAGGTTACGGCGACACGGGCCGGCGGCCGTCACGGGAAACCGTGGCGCGCCGCCGGCGCGGCCGTCGTCGTCCTCCTCGCCATGACGGGCGCCGGCATGGTCGGCGCGTCCGTCCGGACCGCGCCCCCGCCCCAGCCGCCCCAGCCGCTGGCCCAGGCCGCGCCCGCCGACCCGACCACGACCGCTCCCGACACCGTCGACGACACCGCCACCCAGACCGCCGACGAGGCGTTTGCCACCGGCGAGGCCACCCCGGACCAGGTTCCCGCCCCCGCCGCCCTGGCCCGCTCGATCCCGAAGGCCATCACGATTCCCCGGATCGGGGTGAACGCCGGCATCATCACGCTCGGCACCAACCCGGACGGCACGGTCCAGGTGCCCCCGCTGGACCAGGCCCAGTTGGCCGGCTGGTACTCCCCCGGCCCCAGCCCTGGCGAAGTCGGCAACGCCGTCATCGTCGGCCACGTCGACTCGGCCAAGATCGGCCCCGCCGTCTTCTTCGAACTCGGCGCGCTGCAGCCCGGTGACACCATCACCGTCACCCGGGAGGACGCCCAGCAGGCCAGCTTCAAAGTCGACTCGGTCAAGTCGTACCCGAAGACGTCGTTCCCGACCGAACTCGTGTACGGCCCGAGCGACAAGGCCAGCCTGCGGGTGGTGACGTGCGGCGGTCAGTTCGACCAGACCAACCGCAGCTACCTGAACAACATCATCGTCCTGGCCACGATGACGTCCTGACGCCACCGGCGCGATCCGGCCGGATCGGGAGAACCCGACCGACCGGACCGCGCCGGATCGTCGATCAGGCTGCGGCGGAGGTCCGCACCAGGGTGCGGATCTGGCGCAGCAGCACCGACAGGGCGGCCAGGTCCGCCCGCGACTCGTCGAACTCCCCCATCGCCCGTCGAGCGCGGTGGATCGAGGTGGCGTTCGACTGCTCCCACTCCTGCACCCGCTCGTGCGAGGGCAGGTTGTCCGGGGTGGAGCCCAGGACCTCCGCGGTGAGCGCGGCCAGCGCGGCGTACAGGTCGTAGCGCAGCGCCATCCGGGCCAGTGTCTGCCAGCGGTCCTCCCGCGGCAACAGGGAGATCTTCGACAGCAGGGCGTCCACCCGGAACAGGTCGGACAGGACGAAGTACACCGAGGCCACCTCGCCCACGTCCCGCCCGCTCGCGGTCGCCGTCTCCACCACGTCCAGCAGACCGAAGCTGTACATCAGCCGGGTCGCCTGCTCAGCCAGGTCGCGCGGCAGCCCCCGCTCGGTCATCGCGTCGATGTGCGCCGCCAGCGACTCGCGCTCGCTGCCGTAGAAGCGCTCCTCCAGGTCGGGCAGGAGCCGGGCCACACCGTCGCGCAACCGGGCGATCTCGGCCGGCACGTCGATCGGCGAACGCCGGTTGGTGACCAGCCAGCGCACCGCGCGGTCGAGCAACCGCCGGGTGTCCAGGTAGACGTTGGTCTGCAACTCCGGTGCGATCCTGGCGTCCAACGCCTCGATGGCGTCCCAGACCTCGCGCAGCCCGAAGACCTCGCGGACCACCACGTACGCGCGGATCACGTCCGCCGACGACGCGGCCGTCTCCTCGACCACCCGGAAGACGAACGAGATGCCGCCCCGGTTGATCACCTCGTTGACCAGCACAGTGGTGACGATGTCGCGGCGCAGCCGGTGCCGGCCCATCCGGTCGGCGAAGCGCTCGCGCATCGGCGTCGGGAAGTAGTTGACCAGGACCTCGGTCGTCCACTCCTCGTCGGCCAGCCCCTCGGCCAGGATCTCCCGCTCGAGCACGATCTTGACGTACGCGAGCAGCACCGCGAACTCCGGCGCGGTCAGCCCGGCCTCGGTGCGGGCCGCCAGCTCCTCGTCCGGCGGCAGCGCCTCCAGGGCCCGGTCGAGCTGACCGGCCCGCTCCAGCTCGCTGATCATCCGCCGGTGCACCGGGAGCAGCGACGCGGCCTGGGCCTGGGCGGTGTTGATCGCCCGCGCCTGGTCGTAGTTGTCCCGGAGCACCAGCTCGGCGACCTCGTCGGTCATCTGGGCGAGCAGCTCGTCCCGCTCGGGGAGGTCCAGCGCACCGTCGCCGACCGCCGTGTTGAGCAGGATCTTGATGTTCACCTCGTGGTCGGAGCAGTCCACCCCGGCCGCGTTGTCGATGAAGTCCGTGTAGATCCGTCCGCCCGCCCGGGCGTACTCGATCCGGCCGAGCTGGGTCCAGCCCAGGTTGCCGCCCTCGCCGGCCACCCGGCAGCGCAGGCTCCTGCCGTCGACCCGGATCGCGTCGTTGGACTTGTCGCCCACCTCCGCGTTGGTCTGCGTGGACGCCTTGACGTAGGTGCCGATGCCGCCGTTCCAGAACAGGTCGACCGGCGCGGTCAGGATCGCCTTCATCAGCTCCTGCGGGCTGAGCTGCGTCACGTCCTCGTCGAGGTCGAGCACCGCGCGGACCTGCGGCGAGATCGGCACCGACTTGGCGGTACGCGAGTGCACCCCGCCGCCTTCGGAGATCAGCGACGTGTCGTAGTCCTCCCAGGACGACCGGGGCAGGTCGAACAGCCGCTTGCGCTCCTCCCACCCCCGGGCGGCGTCCGGGTCCGGGTCCAGGAAGATGTGCCGGTGGTCGAAGGCGGCCACCAACCGGATGTGCTCCGAGAGCAGCATCCCGTTGCCGAACACGTCACCGGACATGTCGCCGACGCCGACCACGGTGAAGTCCTGGGTCTGGGTGTCGTGGCCAAGCTCGCGGAAGTGCCGCTTGACCGACTCCCAGGCGCCCCGGGCGGTGATGCCCATCTTCTTGTGGTCGTACCCGGCGGAACCACCGGAGGCGAACGCGTCGCCGAGCCAGAAGTTGTGCGCCGCCGAGATCTCGTTGGCGATGTCGGAGAACGACGCGGTGCCCTTGTCGGCCGCCACCACCAGGTACGGGTCGTCGACGTCGTGCCGGACCACGTCGTCGGGCGGCACGATCTCGCCGCCGACGATGTTGTCGGTGACGTCGAGCATCGCGCCGACGAACTCCTTGTAGCAGGCGACGGCCTCGTCCCGGTCGCCCGGCTTCTGCTTGAGCACGAAGCCGCCCTTGGCGCCCACCGGCACGATCACGGCGTTCTTCACCATCTGCGCCTTGACCAGGCCGAGCACCTCGGTGCGGAAGTCCTCCCGCCGGTCGGACCAGCGCAACCCGCCCCGGGCCACCGGCCCGTACCGCAGGTGCACGCCCTCGAACCGGGGCGAGTACACGTAGATCTCGAACTTCGGCCGCGGGGCCGGCAGGTCCGGGATGGCCTGCGGGTCCAGCTTGAACGCCACGTACGACTTGGGCCGCCCGCCGATCGGCTTCTGGTAGAAACTGGTCCGCAGCGTGGCCTGGATCAGCGTCAGGTACGACCGCAGGATGCGGTCCTGGTCCAGGCTGGCCACGTCGTCCAGCGCCGCGCCGATCGCGGTGACCAGCTCGTCGCTGCGCTGCCGGCGCTCCTCCATGCTCAGCGAGCCCGGCGCGAACCGCGCCTCGAAGAGTTCCACCAGCAGCGCGGCGATGTTCGGGTACGCGATGAAGGTCTGCTCCATGTAGTCCTGGGAGAAGACGGTGCCGGCCTGGCGCAGGTACTTCGCGTACGCCCGCAGCACCACCACCTGCCGCCAGGTGAGACCGCCGCGCAGGACCAGCTCGTTGAAGCCGTCCACCTCGGCCTCGCCCCGCCAGGCGGCGGCGAAGGCGTTCTCCACGTGCGGTCGCACCTCGGCCAGCTCCTGGTGCCCCTCGGGCAGGCACAGGCCGAAGTCGTACAGGAAGACCCGGCCGTCGACCCGGTCCACCTCGTACGGGTGCTCGTCGACCACCCGGACCCCGAGCGAGTGCAGCACCGGCAGCACGGCGGAGAGCATCATCGGCTCGCCGTACCGGTAGACCTTGAAGCGGACGTCCATGGTGTCGTCGACGGCCACGCCCAGGTCGGTGCCGCGCGGGGCGAGCTGCTTGCGGAACAGGTGCATCTCCAGCTGGCCGGGCTCCTCCAGCAGCTCCAGCTTGGCCAGGTCCTTCATCGCCTCGTACGGCGTGTGGCCGTCCTTGTAGCCCTCCGGGAAGGCGTCGGCGTACCGGCTGAACAGGTGCTTGGCCTGCTCGTCGCCGAGCTTGCGCTCCAGCACCAGCCGGTAGTCGTCGTCCCAGAGCCGGGTGGCGTCGGCCAGCTCCTCGGCGAGCAGGTCGGCGTCGACGTCGCCGGGCGGGCCGGCCGGGTCGGTCCGGACGATGAAGTGCACCCGGGCCAGCATCGACTCGGTCACCCGGGTGGTGTAGTCCACCCCGACGCCGTTCAGCTCACGGAGCAGGATGTCCTGCATGCGCAGCCGGTTCTGGGTGGTGAAGCGGTCCCGGGGCAGGTAGATCAGGCAGGAGATGAACCGCCCGTACGCGTCCCGGCGCAGGAAGACCCGCAGCTGCCGGCGACCGGCCATCCGCAGCACGCCGACCACCGCGTGGTACAGGTCGTCGGTCTTGATCTGGAACAGCTCGTCGCGCGGGTAGGTCTCCAGGATCTGGAGCAGGTCCTTGCCGGAGTGGCTGCGCTGGCTCAGGCCGGAGCGGTCCAGCACCTCGGCGACCTTGCGCCGGACCACCGGCAGCTCCCGGACGCTGGTCCGGTACGCCGCGGTGGAGAACAGGCCGAGGAAACGCCGCTCCCCGACCACCTCGCCGGCCTCATTGAAGATCTTGAAGCCGATGTAGTCCAGGTAGGCGGACCGGTGCACCGTCGCCCGGGAGTTCGCCTTGGTGATGATCAGCAGGCGCTTCTCCATCACCCTCTCGTGCGCCTCGGGCGTCATCGACGACAGCGCCCGCGCCTCCGGCGAGTCCGAGCGCAGGATGCCCAGCCCGGTGCCGAGCACCGCCTCCAGCCCGGGACCCGCGCCGGCGCCGTTGTCGACCAACCGGTACTCGCGGTAACCGAGGAAGGTGAAGTGGTCGTGGGCCAGCCAGCGCAGCAGCTCCACCGAGTCGGTGATGTCCTTCTCCGGCACCGGCGGGCGGTTGTCGGAGGTCCGCGCGGAGGCCAGGTCGTCGGCGAGGGCCAGGGCGCGCTGGCGCATCTTCGGCCAGTCCTCCACCGCCTCGCGCACGTCGGTGAGCACCCGCTGGAGCTCGCGGCGCAACGCGTCCCGCTCGCCGGCGTCACGGACCGGGTCGATCTCGATCCGCATCCAGCTCTCGACCAGGTCGCCGGCGATCGCGTCGTCCGGCTCGACGTCGGCGGAGACCTCGGTCAGCCGGCCGAGTGGCTCCCGCCGCACCACCACCAGCGGGTGCACCAGCAGGTGCACGTCGAGGTGGTGGGAGTTGAGCAGCGCGGTCACCGAGTCGACCAGGAACGGCATGTCGTCCGTGACGATCTCGATCACCGTGTGGTGCTGCTCGGCGTCGGGCGAGTGGATCCGCAGCTTCAGCTCGCCCGGCACCCGCTGGTGGGCCAGGTCCCGGTGCGCCCGGGCGGCGTCGAGCATCTCCTCAGCGGTGAACCCGATCAGCTCCTCGTCCGGCGCGAACCGCCAGAAACGGCTCACCAGGGTCGCCGCGTCGTGATCGTCGCCGGCCAACGCCACCGCCTGGGCCACCAGGCGCTCCGCGTTGGGTACCGGCTCGTCGAGCTCCGCGTCCTCCACGTCGTCACCGAGCGCTTCCGTGGGAAGCCCCAGGTCGTAGAGGGTGTCGATACTCGAACCGGTCATCCCGGTCACTCCTGTGTCGAGTCGGCCGGAGCCGTCCCCGTCGGTCGCCGAATCGAAACTGTCGTCCCGGCCAAGTTCAGCCTGCCGGAGGTCGGGTCCCGGTTTGATCGCCGGACGCCGGTCCATCGGTGCCACTCCCCTCGACCCACCGCGTTGTGGGTCACTCTGCCGCCCAGCCTAGGCCCGCCGCTCTTTCCGTTGGTCAGCGGACCACCGGCCGGACGTCCGGTTCGGGACTCTGTCCTTTCACCCGTTGCAGATACGTGGTCGGCCGGCTGCCGAGTACCCGGCCTCGCGATGTTCATCACACCGTCGTGCCGGGTCTTCACGCAGCGTGCGGCCACACACCGGGGCGGTGCCGGAAGCACGGCCGTACTAGCGTGCTGGGCAGTCCGAGATCCGGAGGTACCGCTCCATGCCCGTGTCGTACCCGCCCCGTCGTCCCCGTACGCTCATCCGGCCGGCCGTCGCGGCGCTGGCCGGCGCCGTGCTGGCGGCCGGCGTGCTCACCGGGTGTTCCGACGGTGACGGACCGGAGCGGACCGTGGACGCCTTCCTGGCCGGTTGGCGCTCCGGCAACCTCGACGCGGTCGGGTTCATCGACCCGACCGGCGCGCGGCTGCCGGCCGCCGAGGTCGGCAAGGAGATCAAGGAACTCTCCGGCGAACTGGCCGCCACCCCGCCCACGCTGCGCCGCTCCGGTGACGCCGAGGTCACCAACGACATCGCCACCGCGAAGGTCCGCGTGGAGTGGGCACTGCCGGGCCCGACCACCTGGGCGTACGACCGCCCGGTGCGGCTGCGCCGGGGCGGGGACGACCAGTGGCAGGTGATCTGGGAGCCGCAGCTGGTGCAGGAGCAGCTCGGCGAGGGCGACCGGTTGACGGTGCGCCGAGAAGCCAGCCCCCGGTCCGGCGTGCTGGACGCCGCCGGGCAGCCGATCGTGGCGCCCCGGCCGGTGGTCCGGGTCGGCGTGCAGCCCGCCGAGGTGACCGACGTCACGGCACTGGTGAAGCAGCTCGACGCGGCGTTCAAGGCGATCCGGCCGCCGCTCACTCCCCCGGTCGACCTCTCCGACCTGCCCAAACGACTCAGCGAGGCGGATCCGGGCGCCTTCGTCGAGGTGGTGACGCTGCGGGACGAGGCGTACCGGCAGATCAAGCCGCGCATCTACGACCTGCCCGGCACCAAGTTTCTCGCCGAGAAGCGGGACCTGGCGCCCACCCGGGAGTTCGCCCGGGCACTGCTCGGCTCGGTCGACGAGGCGCAGGCCGACGACCTGGCCGCCCACCCCGACCAGTACGCCAAGGGCGACCTGGTCGGCCACGGCGGCCTCCAGGGCCGGTACGACGACCGCCTGCGCGGCGCCCCCGGGCTCACCGTGCTCGTCCAGCGGCCCGCCGGCCCCGACGGCACCCCGGCGCCGACCGAGGTCTTCCGGCACGAACCGCAGCCCGGGCAGCCGCTGAAGACCACCCTCGACGTGGCCACCCAGAACGCGGCCGACGCGGCGCTGCGCGGCGAGAAGCGGCGCTCGGCGCTGGTGGCGGTACGGATCAGCGACGGCGCGGTGCTCGCCGCGGCCAACGGGCCGGGCGCGGCCGGGGAGAACCTGGCCTTCACCGCCCAGGTGCCGCCGGGCTCCACCTTCAAGATGGTCAGCGCCCTCGGCCTGCTGGACCGGGGCGCGGTCGGCGCCGACACGGTGGTGGACTGCCAGAAGACGTTCACCGTGGAGGGCCGACCGTTCAAGAACTCCGACGACTTCGTCCTCGGCAAGGTGCCGTTCCGCACGGACTTCGCCAAGTCCTGCAACACCGCCTTCGCGTCCCTGGCGCCGCAGCTGGGCTCCGACGGACTGGCCGTCACCGGCCGTACGCTCGGCCTGGAGGGCAGCTGGGACCTCGGTACGGAAGCCTTCACCGGCAAGGTCTCGGCCAACGGCTCCCCGGTCGAGCAGGCCGCCGCCGCGATCGGCCAGGGCACCACGGTGGTCAGTCCGCTGGCCATGGCCGGTGCCACCGCCGCCGTCGCCCGCGGTCGCTGGGAGCAGCCGAAGCTGGTGCTCGACCCGGCCCCGGCAAAGCCGGCGGAGCCCGGCCCACAGCTGAAGGCCGAGTCGGTGGGGCCGCTGAAGGCGATGATGCGTGAGGTGGTCACCGCCGGCACGGCGAAGGCGCTGGCCGACGTTCCCGGCGGCCCGGTGTACGGCAAGACCGGCACCGCCGAGTACGACAACAACCCGGCGCACACCCATGCCTGGTTCGTCGGCTGGCAGGGCGACGTCGCGTTCGCGGTCTTCGTCGAGCAGGGCGGGTCGAGCACGTCCAGCGCGGTCCCGATCAGCGAGCGTTTCCTCCGCGCCCTCCGCTGACGGGCCGGCCCGACCGACGGCGGCAGCGGCCGCAGCGGCGGACCCGTCAGGCGATGCCGGCGGACGAGGGTGGCGTGCCGTCCTCCGACGCCCCGTCCTCCTCGGGCCGGGGCACCCGGCGGAGCAGGCCGGGCCCGATGGAGGCGGGCGGCCCGACCGGCTCGACGGCCACCGCGGGCACCGGCGTCTCCGCCGCCGCCGACGCGAGGTCTTCGGTCGCCAGGCCGAGTGCCACTCTCGGCTCACCCGCCGCCGGTCCGGCGGACCCACCCGGCGTCCCGGCCGTGATCCCGACCGGCGAGCCCGGCCCCGGCGCACCACCGCCGTCGGGCGGGGAAGCGACACCGGCGAGGGCCGTCGGCCCCGTGTACCGGACGCGCTGCGGTGGCGGGGACGGCGGCAGCAGCCGGGGCGGCACCGCCTCCGGTGCGGAGACCGGGGCCAGCCCGGCCACGATCGTGTTGACGATCTCGGCGGCGTACGAGCCGTCCGGGTCGTAGTCGGGGTCGAAGACGGTCAGCTCGACGCCGAGGCAGTGCGGGGTGTCCACCAGGCCGGCGAGCAGGATCTCCAGTTCGGCGAAGGCGATCCCGCCCGGGTCCGGCGCGTCCACCGCCGGCATCACCGCCGGGTCGAGCACGTCCACGTCGATGTGCACCCAGTAGCCGGCGCAGTCGGCGAGCTGCTCGTGCGCCCACTGGGCGGTGCGGGCCGCGCCCTCGGCGCGCAGCGCCGGCACCGGCCGGGTGGTGATGCCGGCGGCCTGGAGGTCGAGCCGGTATTCGTCCTGCGCGCGAATGCCGAGCACCACCACGTCGATGTCCCGGAAGTAGGGGCGCCGCCCCTCGATGGCGGCCAGGTCGGCCTGCCCGCGCCCGGTCACCAGGGCGAGGTCCTCCCCCGCCGCCGCGCCCACGTACGAGGCGTTGCCGGGGTGCCGGAAGTCGGAGTGGCCGTCGACGAAGACCAGGCCGATCCGGCCGCCGACCGCCTCACCGAGCCGGTGCATGGCCAGCGCCGAGCCGAGCAGCACCGAACAGTCCCCGCCGAGCACCAGCGGGAACTCGCCCCGGTCGATGATCGCGCCGATCCGGTCGGCCAGGGTCACCGAGTAGCCGGAGATCTCCCGGGCGTGGCAGACCCCGTCGCCGGGCCGCCAGTCGCCCGGGTCGTACCGGGGCGGGGTGAGGTGGCCGGCGTCGCGAGCCCGCAGCCGGGCGAGCAGGTCGTGGTCGCGAAGCGCGCCGGGCGCCTTGGCGCAGCCGGGGACGGAGGTCGACGTGGGTGGGCGCAGTCCCAGGTTTGTCGGCGCGTCGAGGACGGCGATCCGGCGCATCATGGGCTCCCGTCCTCGGTGGTCGGGCGGGCCGGCCGGAAGGCCGGCCCGCGCTGGCAAGCTGTCGAACTCAGAACAGGGCGCTGGCCAGGGCCCGTCGGGCCGAGGCGACGGCAGGGTCGTCCGGGCCGGCGATGGTGAACAGCGAGACCAGGTGCTGGCGTACCTTCTCCCGGTCTTCGCCGGCGGTCCTGCGGACCAGGCCGACCAGCCGGGCGTACGCCTGCTCGGCCAGCCCGCTGAGCACCTCGATGTCAGCGGCGAGCAGCTGGGCCTCGACGTCGTCGGGGGCGCCCTGCGCGGCGGCGAGCGCCGCCTGCGGGTCGACGCCGTCGACCCGGCGGGCCACCCCGACCTGGGCCAGGCCGGCCTCCGCCGCGGCGTCGGCCGGCGACTCGGCCAGGATCTTCCGGTACGCCCGCTCGGCGGCGTCCAGGTCGCCGCTCATCAGGGCGTCGTCCGCCTCGTCGAGGCGCGGGTCCTCCGGCTCGGCCACGGTCACGCCGCCGGCCTTGAGAACCGCCTGGATCCACTGGCGCAGCTCGGCCTCCGGCACCACCCCGGAGAAGGCGTCGATCGGCTGCCCGCCGACCACCGCGTAGACCATCGGGATGCCCTGCACCCGGAACATCTGGGCGATCCGCGGGTTGGCGTCCACGTCGACCTTGGCGAGCACCCAGGCCCCGCCGCCCTCGGCGGCCAGCCGCTCCAGCACCGGCGAGAGCTGCTTGCAGGGCTCGCACCACTCGGCCCAGAAGTCCACGACCACGGGTGTGCTCAGCGAGCGTTCGAGGACCTCGGACTGGAAGGTCGCCTCGGTCACGTCGATCACGGCGAGGCCGCCGCCACCGGTGGCGGGGCCGCCCGGGAGACCGGCGGGCGGGCCGGCCTGGGTCGGTGTGCTGGGGCGGGTGTTGGCTGGTGCGGTGCCGCGCAGCGCGCTGAGGTCGACCGCGCCGCGGGTGAAGATCGACGAGGTGATCCGTGGGTCGCTCATGGTTACCTAGTCTCGCACGTGTCCCGCGGAACTCAGATCAAGCGCGACGGCGACAGTCGCAACTCTCACCCCTGCTCACCGACCACCGGGCCGGTGCCGTGACCGCCCTCCGCGATCGCGCGCCCGGGGCCGGCGGTTCGCACCTTTCGCGGTGCTTTCGCGGCCACCAGGAACGCCGGATCGCGGAGGGACGGTGGGGGTCAGAAGCGGGCGGGTTCGCGGTAGACGCCCCACTCGGCGCGCAGCGCGTCGCAGATCTCGCCGAGGGTGGCCTCGGCGCGGACGGCGTCGAGCATGGCCGGGATCATGTTCCCGTCGGTGCGGCCGACCTCGACCATCCGGGCCACCGCGGCCTTCACCGCCGCGTCGTCACGGGCGGTCTTGCGCTCGGCCAGCACCCGGCGCTGCTCCAGCTCCACCTCGTGCGAGATGCGCAGGATCTCCAGCTCCTTGGCGACCGTGCCGGTGTGGCAGTTGACCCCGACGATCTTCTTGTCGCTCTTCTCCAGCGCCTGCTGGTAGACGAAGGCCGACTCGGCGATGTGGCCGGTGAACCAACCGTCCTCGATGCCGCGCAGGATGCCGGAGGTCATCGGGCCGATCTGGTGCGGACCCTCGCCGCCGAGCTGCCGGATCCGGGCGAAGATCTCCTCCGCCTCGGCCTCGATCTTGTCGGTGAGCGCCTCGACGTACCAGGAGCCGCCGAGCGGGTCGGCGACGTTGACCACGCCGGTCTCCTCCATCAGCACCTGCTGGGTACGCAGGGCGATCTCGGCGGACTCGTCGGTGGGCAGGGCCAGGGTCTCGTCCAGCGCGTTGGTGTGCAGCGAGTTGGTCCCGCCGAGCACCGCGGCGAGCGCCTCCACGGCGGTCCGCACCACGTTGTTGACCGGCTGCTGCGCGGTCAGCGACACCCCGGCGGTCTGGGTGTGGAACCGCAGCCAGAGCGCCTTCTCGCTGGTGGCGCCGTAGACGTCGCGAAGCCAGCGGGCCCAGATCCGGCGGGCCGCGCGGAACTTGGCGATCTCCTCGAAGAAGTCCACGTGCGAGTCGAAGAAGAAGCTCAGGCCCGGGGCGAAGACGTTGACGTCCAGCCCGCGGCTCAGCCCCAGTTCGACGTAGCCGAACCCGTCGGCGAGGGTGTACGCCAGCTCCTGCGCGGCGGTCGCCCCGGCCTCACGGATGTGGTAGCCGGAGACCGAGAGCGGCTTGTACCGGGGGATCTCCCGGGCGCAGTACTCCATCAGGTCGCCGATCAGGCGCAGGTGCGGCTCGGGGTCGAAGAGCCACTCCTTCTGCGCGATGTACTCCTTGAAGATGTCGGTCTGCAGCGTGCCGTCCAGGATGGACAGGTCGACGCCCTGCCGCTCGGCGGCGACCAGGTACATGCAGAAGACCGGCACGGCCGGGCCGGAGATGGTCATCGAGGTGGTGACGCCGCCCAGGTCGATGCCGTCGAAGAGCGTCTCCATGTCGGCGGCGCTGTCCACCGCGACGCCGCAGTGGCCGACCTCGCCGAGGGACTGCGGGTCGTCGGAGTCGCGCCCCATCAGGGTGGGCATGTCGAAGGCGACGGAGAGCCCGCCGCCACCGGCGCCCAGGATCATCTTGTAGCGCTCGTTGGTCTGCTGGGCGTTGCCGAACCCGGCGAACTGCCGGATGGTCCAGGTCCGCCCGCGGTAGCCGGTCGGGTAGAGGCCCCGGGTGTACGGGAACTCGCCCGGCCAGCCGATCCGCTCGAAGCCCGGGTACGCGGTGCCCTCCGGCGGGCCGTACACCGGGTCGACGGTCATGCCGGAGAGCGTGGTGAAGTCGGCGTCCCGCTTTCGCGCGGCGTCGTAGCGGGCCTGCCAGCGTGCCCGTCCGGCTGCGATCTCGTCGGCGTTCATCCGCGGGGCTCCTCCTCGGGTCCTCGACTGAAGACCGAGTGTAGAACGGATGCCTGAACGATCGCTAAGGATGTTCGTACCGGCCGGTAACCGAGGCGGGCCAGCGGGCCGGTTCAGCTCGCCGGCAGACCGAGGGCACGCACCGCATCGGCGAGGATGGCGGCGCGGACCAGCAGTCGGCGGTCGTCACGGTCCCCGAGGTGAATCTGACAGCCGCCGGTCGCCCACGCCGCCTCCGTCACCCTCGCAGAGGCGAGAGCCTATCGGCCGGATACCCGGGAAGCCGCCTACCCAGGTCTCCGATCCGCCCGGCCTCAAGCGGAGGGGGCAGCCGGACTGCCGATCGCCACGTCGTCGACCCGGATGTTGATCTCGTCGGCCCGCAGCCCGTAAGCCTCGACCGCCTCGGTGACCCGCACCCGGACCGCTTCGGTCACCTGCGGTACCGGGTGGCCGGCTTCGATCACCAGCACCAGGTTGACCACGGCCGCGCCGTCGGTCACGTGCGCCGAGCAGCCCCGCCGCGCGTCGCCGACCTGGTCCAGGCCGACCCGGTCGAGCACGGCGTTGAAGAACCGGGCGACGTCGCCGCCCAGCTCGGCCACCCCGGGAACCGACTTCGCGGCGGTCGCCGCGATCTTCTCCACCACCTCGTCGGAGACGTGCGTCGTCCCGCCCGCCACCGCGTCCGGCGTCACCGACAGCTCCTGCGTCGCCTCGTCAGCCATGGTCTGTCTCCCCACACCGTCGCCCGCGCCCCACGGTTCCGTGGAGCGGTGCGAGCGTACTAGGAGAGCAGGGTCCCCAGTGGAGGCGTTCACCCCCGGCCCCGGCCCTCGGCGCCGGGGCACCGTCCCGGACCGCCGAGACCACCACCCCAGCGCACAGAGCAGCAGGCCGGCGAAGAACGGGATCGCCAGGATCCGGAACGGCGAGGGCCGCCGGCCTTCCCACGCCGCCGTCCGGCCCGCCGATGTCTCGTCCACACCCATGCCGCACCGTTGCTCAGACACCGCCGGTGAGAGTGTGCCCCGGGACGCGCCGCGCCAATCCGGGTACGGCGACGCTCGGGTCAGGAGCCGAGCTGGGCGAGCAGCTCGTCCGCGGCGGCGTACGGGTCGAGCGCGCCCTCGGCCACCTTCGCCGCGAGGGTCGGCAGCTGCGTACCGTCGCGCAGGGAGCCGATCCGGGCGCGGAGCGCGCCGAGCGCGATCGCCTCGATCTCGGCGGCGGCCCGCACCTCCCGGCGGCGGCGCAGCTCGTCGTGCTGCTCCAGCCAGCCGCGGTGCTTGTCGATCGCGGCGGCGATGTCGTCGATTCCCTCGCCCCGGGCGGCGATCGAACGGACCACCTGCGGGCGCCACTCGCCCGGCCCGCGCTCACCCAGGGCGATCATGCCCTGGATGTCGCGGACGGTCGCGTCGGCGCCGTCCCGGTCGGCCTTGTTGACCACGAAGACGTCGGCGATCTCCAGGATGCCGGCCTTGACCGCCTGGATCGCGTCGCCCATGCCGGGGGCCAGCAGGACCAGCGTGGTGTCGGCCAGCGAGGCGACCTCGACCTCGGCCTGACCGACGCCGACGGTCTCCACCAGCACCACGTCGCAGCCGGCGCCCTCCAGCACCCGCACGGCCTGCGGGGTGGCCGCGGAGAGCCCGCCGAGGTGGCCCCGGCTGGACATCGAGCGGATGTAGACCCCCGGGTCGGTGGCGTGGTCCTGCATCCGGACCCGGTCGCCGAGGATCGCGCCGCCGGTGAACGGGCTGGACGGGTCGATCGCCAGCACGCCGACCCGGTGACCGCGCGCCCGCAGCGCCCGGACCAGCTCGTTGGTGGTGGTCGACTTGCCCACCCCGGGCGAGCCGGTCAGGCCCACCACCTGGGCCTGACCGGCGTACGGCGCGAGGGCCGCCGCCACCTGCGGCAGCACCTCGTCACCGGACTCGACCAGGGTGATCAGACGGGCCACCGCACGGGGGTCACCCGCGCGGGCCCGCTCCACCAGCATCGGTACGTCCCGACTGCGGCGCACCGGTCCGGTGGCCGACGTCCGGGCGTGGTCGACGGGGGTGTCACTCACTGCGGTTCCTTCGTTCACGACTGCGAGGCTCGCAGCACCGGCTCGCTGCTCGCGGTCACTGCTGGCTCTCGGCCCCGGCCGGCACGTGGATGATCAGTGCGTCACCCTGGCCGCCGCCGCCGCAGAGCGCGGCCGCGCCGGTGCCGCCGCCCCGGCGCTTGAGCTCCAGCGCGAGGGTGAGCACCAGCCGCGCGCCGGACATGCCGATCGGGTGGCCCAGCGCGATCGCGCCGCCGTTGACGTTGACCTTGTCCGGGCTGACCCCGAGGTCACGGGTGGACTGGATGCCGACCTGGGCGAACGCCTCGTTGATCTCGATCAGGTCGAGGTCGGAGACGTTCAGCCCGCCCTTCTTGAGCGCGTGCTGGATCGCGTTGGAGGGCTGCGAGTGCAGGGAGTTGTCCGGCCCCGCCACGTTGCCGTGCGCGCCGATCTCGGCCAGCCAGGTCAGCCCCAGCTCCTTGGCCTTGGCCTTGCTCATCACGACCACGGCGGCGGCCCCGTCGGAGATCGGCGAGGAGCTGCCGGCGGTGATGGTGCCGTCCTTGGCGAAGGCCGGGCGCAGCTTCGCCAGCGACTCGACCGTGGTGTCCGGGCGGATGCCCTCGTCCTCGCTGATCACCAGCGGGTCGCCCTTGCGCTGCGGGATGACCACCGGGGTGATCTCGTCGGCGAAGTGGCCGTTCTTCTGCGCGGCGGCGGCCCGCTGGTGGCTGGCCGCGGCGAACGCGTCCTGCTCCACGCGGGTGATGCCGTGCCGCCCGCCGTGCCGCTCGGTGGACTCGCCCATCGCGCAGCAGTCCCAGGCGTCGGTGAGCCCGTCCAGCGCCATGTGGTCCTTGATCGTGACGTCGCCGTACTTGTAGCCCGAGCGCTGGCCGAGCAGCAGGTGCGGGGCGTTGGTCATCGACTCCATGCCGCCGGCCACCACGACGTCGAACTCGCCGGCCCGGATGAGCTGGTCGGCCAGGGCGATCGCGTCCAGGCCGGAGAGGCAGACCTTGTTGATGGTCAGCGCCGGCACGGACATCGGGATGCCGGCCTCGACCGCCGCCTGCCGGGCCGGGATCTGCCCCGCGCCGGCCTGGAGCACCTGCCCCATGATCACGTACTGCACCTGGTCCGGGGCGACGCCGGCGCGCTCCAGTGCCGCCTTGATCGCGACGCCGCCGAGCTTCGTCGCCGGAAGGTCCTTGAGGTTGCCCAGCAGGCGCCCCATCGGGGTCCGCGCGCCGCTGATGATCACCGAAGCCATTGCCTGCCTCCGAGGGGGTGCCGACCTGTACGCCTTAACGATTGTTCGGTCAGACTAGCGCCATGGCTGAGAACTCCCCCGTCGAGCCCGCTGCCGACTATGTCACAGACATCGGCCTGCGCCGCATCGACCACGTCGGGGTCGCGGTCGCCGACCTCGACGCCGCGATCGACTTCTACCAGCGGACCTTCGGCATGCGCTGCGTGCACATCGAGACCAACACCGAGCAGGGCGTACGCGAGGCGATGCTGGCGGTCGGCCCGACCACCGAGGGCGGCTGCGTGCAGTTGCTGGCCCCGCTGACCCCGGAGTCGACCATCGCGAAGTTCCTGGACCGCAACGGGCCGGGCGTGCAGCAGGTGGCGTACACGGTGGTCGACATCGACGCCGCCTGCGCCGCGCTGCGCGAGCGGGGCGTACGGCTGCTCTACGAGACCCCGAAACGGGGCACCGCCGACTCCCGGATCAACTTCGTGCACCCGAAGGACGCCGGCGGCGTCCTGGTCGAACTGGTCGAGCCCGCCGCGAACGCCCACTGACCACCTGCCCTCCCGCCTCTCGGGGCGGCCACCCCAGGAGGCGGGAAGGAGCGCGGGGATGCGCGGTAGGGGTGCCCCACGGACACCTCCACGCATCGGCCGATGCAGTTTTTCACAGAGGGCTTCCGGCCCTAGCTACCGTTCAGTAACGTCCGGCGCACAAGGAGCGCGACCGGTGCCGGATGTGTCGATTGCCGACATGGCGGTCGGTCGCACCGACGCCGACGATGGCAGCACCCCGGGCGTGGGTGCGGACGAACGGGAGGTCACCGTGCAGGACATCCTCGAAGCGATCATGGCGGCGGAAGGCTCCGACCAGCCGGAGCGGGCACTCGCCGGCCTCGCCGGGTTGCCGGTACCCGAGACCTACCGGGGCGTGGTCGTCCGCGCCGAGGACACCCGGATGTTCGACGGGATGGCCCCCCGCGACAAGGATCCGCGCAAGGCGCTGCACCTGCAGGAGGTGCCCACCCCGGAGCTCGGCCCGGGCGAGGCGCTGGTCGCGGTGATGGCCAGCGCGATCAACTACAACACGGTCTGGACCAGCATCTTCGAGCCGCTGCCGACCTTCAGGTTCCTCCAGCGCTACGGCCGGCTCTCCGAGCTGACCCGCCGGCACGACCTGCCGTACCACGTGGTGGGTTCGGACGCGGCGGGCGTGGTGCTGCGCACCGGACCCGGCGTGACGAAGTGGAGGGCCGGCGACGAGGTCGTCGCGCACTGCCTCTCGGTGGAACTGGAGGACGCGGCCGGCCATGACGACACCATGCTCGACCCGCAGCAGCGGATCTGGGGCTTCGAGACCAACTTCGGCGGCCTCGCCGAACTGGCCGTGGTCAAGGCCAATCAGCTGATGCCCAGGCCGCGCCACCTCAGCTGGGAGGAGGCGGCCAGCCCGGGGCTGGTCAACTCGACCGCGTACCGGCAGCTGGTCTCGCACCACGGCGCCAACATGAAACAGGGCGACGTGGTGCTGATCTGGGGCGCCTCCGGCGGCCTGGGCGGGTACGCCACCCAGATGGCGCTCAACGGTGGCGCGATCCCGGTCTGCGTGGTCTCCTCCCCGGAGAAGGCCGAGCTGTGCCGGTCGATGGGCGCCGAGCTGGTCATCGACCGGGCCGCGGAGGGCTTCCGGTTCTGGAAGGACGAGGAGACCCAGGACCCGGACGAGTGGCGGCGCTTCGGCGAGCGGATCCGCGACCTCACCGGCGGTGAGGACCCGGACGTCGTCTTCGAGCACCCCGGGCGGGAGACCTTCGGCGCCAGCGTCTACGTGGCCAAGCGCGGCGGCACCGTGGTCACCTGCGCCTCCACCAGCGGCTACCAGCACCAGTACGACAACCGTTACCTGTGGATGCACCTCAAGCGGATCGTCGGCAGCCACTTCGCCAACTACCGGGAGGCGTGGGAGGCCAACCGGCTGGTGTCCCTGGGCAGGATCCATCCGACCGTGTCGAGGACCTACCCGCTGGAGCAGACCGGCCAGGCGGCGTACGAGGTGCACCGCAACGCCCACCAGGGCAAGGTCGGCGTGCGGTGCCTCGCCCCCACGGACGGGCTCGGCGTTCGGGACCGGGAGCTGCGGTCCCGGCACGAGAGCGCGATCAACCGGTTCCGCGGCCACTGAGCCGTCCGGGTGATGCCGGCATGCCCATTGCGGTGAGCGGCCATTGCCTTTCCACATGGGCCACCGGACCTCCATTCGAGTGCCGCCGGACAAAGGGCCGCGGGCATCCCCCGCGGCCCTTTTCCCGCTCACCGCGCGTAACGCCGGCCTGCCCGGGACCTGCCAAGATCGCCGATTGGTCCGGTGTCCGGGAGCGCCGAAGTTGACCATGTAATGAGGACACGAAAGCTCGGGACCGCTCTTGCGAACGACCCCGGGGGGTCTGCGAGTATGTCCCAATGCCCCAGCAGCAGTCCTCCCCTCTCGCGTTCTTCGATAACGCGAACTCGCAGCCAGATTTCACCGTCGGCCTCCGCGGATACAACACCCACCAGGTCGACGACTTCCTCGGCCGGATGACCGCCGCGCTGACCCAGTCCGAGCAGGCCCGGGCCGAGGCCGAGCAGCGGATGAACGACGCCCAGCGCCGGCTCCGCCAGGCCGAGCAGCGCCAGGGCGCGCTCGAGCAGAAGCTCGCCGACACCAACAAGCAGCTCGAGGAGAACAGCCGGCCGACCCTCTCCGGCCTGGGCACCCGGGTCGAGCAGATCCTGCGGTTGGCCGAGGAGCAGGCCAACGACCACCGCAACGAGGCCAAGCGCGAGTCGGAGGGCATCCTCTCCGCGGCCCGGCTGGAGGCCCGGGAGATCACCGACAAGGCGCGCGCCGAGGCGGCGGCCATGAAGGCCACCGCCGAGCGGGAGGCCGGCCACGTCCGCACCACCGCCGAGCGCGAGGCCGCCGAGGTCCGGGTGCAGGCCCGCCGCGAGGCCGACACGCTGCGTGCCGACGCCGACCGGGAGACCAAGCAGCTGCGTACGGTCACCGCGCACGAGGTGGCCGAGCTCAAGTCCACCGTCGAGCGGGAGGTCGCCACCCTGCGCGCCACCGCCGAGCGGGAGATCACCCAGCAGCGGGCCAAGGCCGCCCGCGAGGCCGAGGAGAAGCGCGCCGAGGCGACCAAGCTGCTCACCGACGCCCGCGACAAGCGGGACAAGGACCTCCAGGCCCTGGAGCTCCAGCTCGCCGAGCGCCGCGAGAAGGCCGAGCGCGAGGAGTCCGAGCGGCACGCCGCCCAGGTCGCGCAGACCCAGAAGCTGGTCGGCGAGGCCGAGCAGCGGGCCCGGGCCGCCCAGGAGCGCGCCAAGGAGATCGAGCAGCGCGCCGAGGCGCGCCGGGTCGAGTCGGAGCGCACCGCCGTCGAGACCGTCGAGAAGGCCAAGTCGCTGGCGGAGAAGACGCTGTCCGAGGCCAAGTCCGAGGCGAAGCGGCTGCTCACCGAGGCGCGTACCGAGGCGGAGCTGACCACCCAGGCGGCCCGCCGCGAGGTCGAGGACCTGACCCGCCAGAAGGACGCCGTCACCTCCCAGCTCGGCCAGATGCTGTCCGGCCTGGCCGGCATCGTGCCGGGCGTGCCGGCCCAGCAGCCGGCCGCCGCGCCGGCCAAGCCGGAGGCCGGCAAGGCCGCGAGCACCGGGGAGCGGGCGACCGCGGAGACGGCCAGCTGACCCACCGCACCGACGGGGCATGAGTTCGCGGCGCGGGGTGACACCGGGTGACCGGTGACACCCCGCGCCGTATGCGTTTCCCAACCCCTGATACCGCCGTTACGGCAGCAGTGAAGTAGGTCCCAACAGGGGCGTCCGTATCGCCCCAACAGGGCCGGATGCGTGTGAGGATGGGGGCATGTCGCACGGCGAGGAACTGTTCGCTCTCGGCGGGGACGTGACCACGGAGCCCAGCTTCGAGTCCGCTCTGAAGGGGTACGCGAAACGACAGGTGGACCGCTACGTTGCTCGGGCCGAGCACGAGATCGCGACCCTGGCGGCCGAACGGGAACAGGCGTACACCCAGATCCACAAGCTGGCCGGGCAGGTCGAGCACCTCCAGCGCGACCTGGCCCAGGTGCGCAAGCAGATGAACGTGGTGGACCGGGCCTCGTTCAAGCATCTCGGGCCCCGGGTCGAGCAGATTCTCACCCTCGCCGAGGAGCAGGCGGACGCCATCCTGAGCGCCGCCAGCGGGGAGATCGAGGCCCGCCGCGCCACCGCCGAACACCTCATCGACGAGGCCCGCGAGCAGGCCGCCCGGGCGCTCAAGGACTTCGAGATCGCGTTGGCCGCGCGGCGTGCCGAGGAGGAGCGGCACACCGCCGCCCGCAAGGCCGAGGCGGACGCCGCGGTCAAGGCCGCCACGGAGGAGGCGACCCGGCTCCGGGCCACCGCCCAGGACGAGTCGACCCGGCTGCGCACCGCCGCCCAGGAGGCGCTGACCAAGGCCCAGCAGGAGGCCACCCAGCTCCGCGACACGGCCAAGGAGATCCACAACCGGGCCCAGCAGGAGGCCACCAAGCTGCGCGAGGCGGCCAAGGAGGCGCTGGCGAAGGCCCAGCAGGAGGCGCTCCAGCTACGCGAGGCGGCCAAGGAGGTACACGCCAAGGCCCAGCAGGAGGCCAAGCGGCTCACCGAGTCGGCGACCGAGGCCGGGCGGGCCACCCACGCGAAGGCCCTCCAGGAGGCGAAGCGGATCACCGACGACGCCGAGGAGGCCGCCAAGGGCACCCGGGGCCGGGCCCGGCAGGAGGCGCACCGACTGACCACCGAGGCCGACGAGGCGGCCAAGCGCAACCGCGCCGAGACCGAGGCGTACGTGCAGCGGATGCGCAGCGAGACCGAGGCGTACGTGCAGCATGCCCGCGCGCAGACGCAGCAGGAGCTGGGCGCCTGGCGGGCCGGCGTGGAGAAGGAGGTCAACGGCCGGCGGGAGGCCGCCGACCGGGAGCTGGCCCAGCGCCGCGCCGCCGCCGAGCAGGAGTACGCCAAGCGCCGCGACGAGCTGGAGAAGAAGCACACCACCCGGCACGACGAGCTGGAGAAGCAGCACAAGACCCGCCACGACCAGCTGGAACGGGAGTGGACGGCGCGGCGCGACGAGATCGAGCAGGGCGCCGCCGAGGTCCGCCGGGCCGCCGAGACCGACGCGCTCACCATGCGCCGCCGGGCCGAGGAGGAGGCCGCCACGCTGCTCCAGCGGGCCGAGACGGACTCGGTCGACAAGCGCCGCAAGGCCGACGAGCACGTCGCGGCGTCCCGCCGCCAGTTCGAGGAGTACGCCGCCACCACCCAGCAGCACCTGGCCACCACCCAGCAGCACCTGGCCGCGACGCAGCAGGAGGCGGCGGCGGGCCGTCAGCAGCTCGCCCAGGTGATGCTGGAGATCGCGCAGGCCCAGCAGCAGCTCGCCGACCTGCGCCAGGAGACCTGGCAGGCGCGGCAGGAGTCCGACGAGCTCCAGCGGCAGATCACCGACCTCCAGTTGCGGAAGGTCACCGGTACGGCAGCCGTGCCGACGGCGGGCGATGCCGCTCCGGCGCTCGCCGGCGCCACGCCGAGCACCGACGGCACGAAGCCCACGGCCGACAGCGCGAAGGCCACCGCCGACGGCGCGAAGACCGCGCCGGGCGCGGACGAGGCCACGCCCAGGACCGAGCCGGTCCCCGCCGCGGACGGGACGAAGCCCATGGCCCGCCCGGTGGCCGAAACGGTGACCACGGTGGACGGCGGCACGGCCAGCGCCGGCGTGGACGGGGAGCCGACGGTGGCCGCGGTGCCCGGGACGGGCGGCCGGGAGGCCACCCCGACCAAGATCACCAGCACCGGCGAGGGCGGCAAGCGGCCGACCAAGCCGACCACCGACGAGCGCAGCGCCAAGCCGAGCAAGGTCACCGTCGAGTCGGAGTGACCGGGGCCGTTCCGGCGGTGCGCGCCGGACCGGCCGGCCCGGCCTGTCCCGACCCACGACGGTGGGACGCCCGTGGCCCGACGTCCCGGGCAGGGCTGGCCCGGACACCTGCCGCCCACTACCCTCCGGCAGGAGACCGGCCGAGGCTCAGGCCGCGGACGGTCCGGTAGTTCCGGCGTACCCGCCGGGACGCGATCCGGGGAGGTCGGGTGGGACAGGACGAACCGGTGCGGGGCGAGTCCCGCGACGACACGAGCGGCGGAGCGCGGCCCGGGACCGGCGAGGATGCGACCACGGCGGCCGATGGGGACCCGACGGACTTCGAGGCCGCCGGTCCGGTGGCGACCGCCTCAGGCCGGTTCGGCCAGCCGGGGCGGCCGTTGCGGCGGAGCAGCTTCCTGGTCGGCTTCACCGGGGCGCTCGGCGTGCTGCTGGCGTACACGCTCTATCTGGGCATCCGCAACGCCAGCGGCATCCTCGTCCTGGTGGTCATCGCGCTCTTCCTGGCGGTGGGGCTCAACCCGGCGGTCGTCCGGCTGCGCTCCTGGCGGGTGCCGCACGGCCTCGCGGTGGCGGTGGTCGTCCTCACCGTGGTGCTGCTGATCACCGGCGGCCTGGTGGCGCTCGTGCCTCCGGTGGTGACCCAGACCGGGGAGTTCGTCACCCAGATCCCCAGCTACATCGAGGAGCTGCGGCGCAACCCCACGGTCAACGACCTGGTGGAACGGTACGACGTGATGGAGCGCGTGCAGGCGGCGGCGAACGCCGACACCGTGGGCCGGGCACTCGGCGGTGTGCTGGGCGGCGCCCAGCTGATCTTCGGCACCCTGTTCCGGGTGCTCACCGTGCTGGTGCTGACCATCTACTTCCTGGCCTACTTCGACAAGCTGCGCGACCTCGCGTACGCGCTGGTCCCCCGCTCGCGCCGGCAGCGGGTCAGCCTGATCGGCGACGAGATCCTGGCCAAGGTCGGGGCGTACATGGTGGGGGCGCTGAGCATCGCCGTGCTGGCCGGCGTGACCACCTTCGTCTTCGCGCTGGTCGTCGGGCTGCCGTACCCGTTCGCGCTGGCCGTGGTCGTCGCCGTGACCGACCTGATCCCGCAGATCGGCGCCACCCTCGGCGCGGTGATCGTCAGCCTGGTCGGTTTCGCCACCGGGCTGCCGGCGGGCATCGCCTGCGTGGTCTTCTTCCTGATCTACCAGCAGGTGGAGAACTACCTGATCTACCCGAAGGTGATGCGACGGTCGGTGGAGGTCAACGAGGTGGCCGCCCTGCTCGCCGCGCTGCTGGGGGTGGCGCTGATCGGGGTGGTCGGCGCGCTGATCGCCATCCCGACGGTGGCCGCCCTCCAGCTGATCCTGCGCGAGGTGGTACTGCCCCGGCAGGAGGCCCGCTGACCCTCAGTCCCGGCGCGGACCCGGGACGGGCGTGTCGGCGAAGGAGGCCACCGTGCGGTCGGCGTACGCGCTGACGTCGCCGGTCTCCACCGGGCCGTCCCAGGTGGTGGGCAGCGGCAGCGGCACCGCCGGGTTGACGCGCCGGACGATCTCGTCCAGCACCGTCTCGGCGTCGCCCACCCAGAGGTGCTTCGCGCCGGGCACCCCGACCACCTCGGCCTGCGGCACCGCCGCGAAGCGCTCCCGCGCCTCGTCCGGCCGCAGGTAGTCGTCGAACTCGGGTACCAGCGCGGTGAGCGGCTTGCCCGCCTCGGCCCACCCGGCCAGATCCTCCGGCTGGGAGAAGCGCAGCGGCGGGGAGAGCAGGATCGCGCCGGCCACCGCCGGATCGCAGCCGTACTTCAGCGCCAGGTCGGTGCCGAACGACCAGCCCACCAACCAGATGTTGGGCAGCTCGTGGAACTCGGCGTACTCGATCGCGGCGGCGACGTCGAAGCGCTCCCCCACCGCGGCGTCGAAGGCGCCCTCGCTGGTGCCGCGGACGCTGCTGGTGCCCCGGGTGTTGAACCGGAGCACCGCCAGGTCGGCCAGGGCCGGCAGCCGCCAGGCCGCCTTGCGGAAGACGTGGCTGTCCATCATCCCGCCGTGCGTGGGCAGCGGGTGCAGGCAGACCAGGGTGCCCACCGGCTCGCGGTCGACCGGGCGGGCCAGCTCACCGACCAGGCGCAGGCCGTCGGCGGTGTGCAGCTCGATGTCCTCCCGGTGGCCGGGCAGGATCGACGACGCGCGGATCGGTGTGCTCACCGCTCAAGTCTGGCGCGACTTCGCCGCCGCCGCCCGCCCGGGCGGAAACAGCGTGATCCAGATCGCTCAGCCGTGCTTCGGGGCGCTGCGCCCGCGCTGGATCGCCGGGCCGCGCCGGTCCCGGGCCCGCCAGCAGCCGCTGTGCCAGTGCCGGCGGTCGGTGAGGTCGCCCGTCCCGTCCGCCGGCCAGGCCACCAGGTGCGCCACCCCCGGGCGGATCTCCTGGTCACAACCGGGGCACCGGTACGTCTTGGTGGACGCGCCGCCGCCGATCCCGCGTACCTGCCACTCGCCGTCGCGCCACTGCTGCACCGAGGCGACGCCCTGGCGTACCCGGTCGGAGTCCAGGTGGGCGGTGTCGTCCCGGCGGGGACGGTTGCGACGGGGGCTCACGTCTTCCAGGTTACGGTCACTCCCAGGTGTCCGGCCGGGTGAGGTCCGTCGCCAGGTCCACGCCGGCGAGGACCGTCGCTGCGTCCGCCTCGGTGAAGCCCTGGTGCGGCCAGCCGAACCAGACGGTCAGGTGCGCCTTCGGGATGCCGAGCAGCTCCAACTTGTCTCCCCGCGGGTAGCGGTAGGCCGGCCTGCCGCCGATCGTCCGGTTCCCCTCGGTACGGCTGCCGGCGATCTCGCTGCGGTACTCCAACCGGACGTCGAGCCGCTCCTCCTTCGACCCGAGCACGGTGAACTGCACGTCCAGCGAGTCCGGGAAGTTGATCACGGTCACCGCGCACCGCCCGAGGCGGGCCCCGGCCGGCAGGGCGGTGAGCCGCAGCGGTGCCGCGCACCGGTACGCCTCGTCGAGCCGGAGCGCCGCGACCGCCGTCCGCAGGTCACGGTCGTCCGGCGCGACCGTGGTCACCCGGGCGTAGAGCCCCGGCCCGGGGCGCCAGCGCAGGATCCAGCCGGGCTGACCGCCCGGCCCGCTCGGCGGGACCCGCCGGATCTGCCCGTCGAACCCCGTCGCGCCCGCCGGCTCCGGGCTGTAGCTCATCCCATCGTGGAACGCCTGCTCCACGTCGGCGGCGGTGCGGGCGAGGTCGACGACGACCTGCCGGTCACCGCCGAGGTCGAGCCGGACGCTCTCCACCCCGCGCCCCGCCTCCCAGCCGAGGTAGCGGGCCCGCGCCGGGTCGATCCCGAAGTGCAGCACGCCCGGGTCGGCGCCGACGAGGTCGGGGCGGGCGGCGGCACCCGGCGCCCCGGGCTCGCGGGGCGGCACGACCGGTGCTGTCGAGGGGCCGGCGTGCGTCCGCGGCAGCTGCCGGGGCAGCTCCGGCACGGTGGTCGCGCCGAAGCCGAGCGCCGCCACCAAGCCGAGGGCGACACCGGTTCCGGTGCGCCGACGACGCCGGCGGGTCCGACCGACGGTGACCGCGCGCGCCGTCAGCCGGTCGGTGTCCACCGCCCCCTCGGCGCGTTCCCGCAGCGTGCTGGCGATCCGCTGATCCAGGTCGGTCACGACCGGCTCCCGTTCGTCATCGGGACGCCGAAGCGTTCCCGGAGGTGGGTGAGCGCCCGCATGGCATGGGTGCGGACGGTGACCGGCGAGCAGTCCATGATCGCGGCGATCGTCGCGTCGTCGAGGTCCTCGTAGTAGCGCAGCACCAGCACGGTGCGCTGGCGGTCCGGCAGGGCACGGATCAGCCGCCACATCTCGTCCCGGTCGGCCGCCTCGCCGCCGAGGTCCCCGCGCCCCGGCCGGTCGGCGAACTCCGCCGTGGCCAGCTCGCGGCTGGACCGGCGACGCCACCAGGAGGTGTTGGCGTTGACCAGCATCCGGCGCACGTAAACGTCCGGCCGGTCGACCCGGGCGATCCTGCGCCAGTGCAGGTACGCACGGGCCAGCACGTCCTGGGTGAGGTCCTCGGCCCGGTGCTCGTCACCGGTCAGCAGCCGGGCCAGCCGGACGAGCGCCGGCCCGCGGCTGCTGACGTACTCCTCGAAGGTCACACCCTCAAGACGCCGTCACCGGTGCCCGGTGTTGACCCGGGTCAGCGACGGGTGTGGTCGCGGAAGCCCCGGCCGCTCTTGCGGCCCAGGTAGCCGGCGGTGACCAGGTGCTCCAGCAGCGGCGCGGGAGCGAAGCCCGGCTCGCGCAGCTCCAGGTAGAGCTCCCGCTGGATGGCCAGCGAGACGTCCAGCCCGACCACGTCGAGCAGCTCGAACGGGCCCATCGGGTAGCCGCAGCCCAGCTTCATCGCGTAGTCGATGTCGTCGGCCGTGGAGTAGCTGGCCTCCAGCATCTTCACCGCGTCGTTCAGGTACGGGAAGAGCAGCGCGTTGACGATGAAGCCGGACCGGTCGCCGCAGACCACGCCGGTCTTGCCCAGCGCCGCGCAGACCGCGCGGGCGGTGGCGGTGGTCTCCGCCGAGGTGCGGATGGTCCGCACCACCTCGACCAGCGGCATGATCGGCGCCGGGTTGAAGAAGTGCAGCCCCACCACGTCGGCCGGGCGCTGGGTGGCCATCGCCACGTCGATCACCGGCAGCGAGGAGGTGGTGGTGGCGAGCACGACGCCCGGCTTGCAGATCTCGTCGAGGCTGGCGAAGAGGGCCTTCTTGACGCTCAACTCCTCGACCACGGCCTCGACCACCAGGTCGACGTCGGCCAGGTGCTCCAGCGTGGCGGACCAGTTGATCCGGCCCAGCGCCGCGTCCCGGTCGGTCTCGCTGAGCTTGCCGCGCACCACACCCTTGTTGAGCGAGGTCTTGACCGCCTCGAAGACCTTGGCGGACTTCTCCGCGCCCCGGGTCACCGAGACGACCTCGTAGCCGGCCTTGGCGAAGACCTCGATGATGCCGGTGGCCATCGTCCCGGAGCCGACCACGCCGACCTTGGCGATCCCCCGGGCACCGTCGGCGAGCGCCGACTCCGACGCCACCGGCGTCTGCTCGTCGGGTACGACCACCGGGGAGCCCGGCCGCTCGTAGGTGTAGAAGCCCCGGCCGGACTTGCGTCCGAGCAGGCCCGCGGTGACCATCTGCTTGATCAGCGGCACCGGGGCGTGCCGGCGGTCGCGCCCGCCCCGCCGGTACATGGTGTCCAGGATCTCGTACGCGGTGTCCAGGCCGATCAGGTCCATCAGGGCGAGGGGGCCCATCGGCAGGCCGCAGCCGAGCTTCATCGCGGCGTCGATGTCCTCGCGGGTGGCGTACCGCGCCTCGAACATGCTCACCGCGTGGTTGAGGTAGCCGAAGAGCAGCGCGTTGGCGATGAAGCCGGCCCGGTCGTTGATGGTGACGTCGACCTTGCCGAGCCGCGCGCAGAGCGCCTCGACGTCGGCGACCACGTCGCCGGAGGTGACCACCGTGCGGACCACCTCGACCAGCTTCATCACCGGCGCGGGGTTGAAGAAGTGGATGCCGATCACCTGGTTGGGCCGGGTGGTGGCGACCGAGATCTCGGTGACGCTCAGCGACGAGGTGTTGGTGGCCAGGATGGCCTCGGGCTTGCAGACCCGGTCCAGCTCGGCGAAGATCCGCTGCTTCAGGTCGAGGTGCTCGGGAACCGCCTCGATCACCAGGTCCACCGAGTGCAGCGCGTCCAGTCCCACCTGGAAGTGCACCCGGCTCAGCAGGGCGTCCCGGTCGGCCTCGGCGAGCTTGCCCTTGGCGACGGCCCGGCCGGTGGAGCCGGTGAGGTTGGCCCGGCCGCGCTCCAGGGCGGCCTCGGAGATCTCCACCGCGACGACGTCGATGCCGTTGCGGGCGAACACCTCGACGATGCCGGCACCCATGGTGCCCAGACCCACCACACCCACGCTGGTGAACTCGCGCGCCACGACCGGCCTCCCCTGGTTGCTGCACCGCCGACTTGAACGGCCACTAAGGTTATGCGCCGGAGTCTGCCACCTGACGCTGGGTTGTCGAGACGCCGTGGGATATTTCACGCACGGGGTCAGTTCGTCGTCGCCGGCACCCCCGTCAGCGCCAGCAGTTCCGCCACGAACTCGGCCGGCCGTTCCACGTGCGGGCTGTGCCCGCAGCCGGGGAGCACCACCTCCCGGTACGCGCCGCCGGCCGCGGCGTACCGCTCCAGCACCGCCCGGGTCTGCCCGATCATCGGCTGCGGCGGGCAGGCATCCTCCCCCGGCCAGCCCGGCACCATTCCCAGCGACCCGAGGTACGCCAGGTCGAACAGCGAGGCGTCCGAGACGATCACGTCGGCGTCGCCACGTACCCAGGTGACGGGCGGCTTGACCTCGACGGCGACCAGCTCGTCGGCGAGCCGGAAGTGGGCCGGGGCGAGCGCGTTGAGCACGCCCCGGGACCCCGGCGCGGTACCCGGCCAGTGCGGCGAGGTGCTGGCCGTGCCGGGGTAGCTGTCGTCGCCGGTGGCGGTGGTGAGCAGGCTCTCCAGCAGCAACTCCTCGTCCTCGCCCAGCGAGGCCGGGTCGGCGACGTAGGTGGTCCGCAGCACGTTGCGGGGGCTGGTCGGGGCGTCCGCGCTCCGGTCGCCGGCGGCGAGCCGGGCCACGAAGTCCGGGTTCACCGAGCCGGCGCCGGTGCCGGCGAAGTCCGGCGTGGTCGGGGTGCCGTCGAGGTCCCGCGTGCCGCCGAAGCCGTACGGCGACACCGGCGCCTCCAGCAGCAGGGCCGCCACGCGGTCCGGGTGGTCGACCAGCAGCCGCATCGCCACGCCGCCGCCGAGGGAGTGCCCGACCACGACCGGGCGCGCGCCGGCGGCGAAGAGGCCGGGGGCGTCGAGCAGGGCGGCCACGTCGTCGGCGAAGTCGGCCAGCCCCCGGGTGGCGTCCACCGGGGCGGTCGCGGTGTCGCCGTACCCGCGCAGGTCGGGTGCGACCACCCGGACCGTCGCGGGCAGCCGGCGGACCAGCGGCTCCCAGAACGCCGAGGAGGAGCCGTTGCCGTGCACCAGCAGCACCGGTGCGCCGTCCGGCGGGCCGGCCACCCGTACCCGTTGGGAGATGCCGTTCGCCGTCACGGTTCGCTGCTCGATCTCCATCCGCGGCATGCTGCCACGGCGGCACGGCCCGGTCCATGTGCGGGCCGCCCACGATCGACCCCGGCCGGGTGTGCCCGTGCCCGCGGCGACCGGCGGCGGGGCGGCCCGCCACGGCCCTCGTCGCCCCTACCGGTGGGTAATCTCCGGGTCTAGACTTCCGCCATGACGGCTGTGCATGTCCCCGGCACCCCGGTCGTCGAGGGCGGTCGACTGGTCTCGACGAGCCCCGCGACGGGCACGGAAGCCGGCCGGTTCCCCGTGGCCGCCCCCGACGACGTCGCCCGCGCGGTCGAGCGGGCCCGGGCGGCCGGCGAGTGGTGGGCCGGGCTCGGCTTCACCGGCCGCCGGGAGCGGCTGCTGCGCTGGCGCGGCCTGCTCGCCCGGCGGATCGAGGAACTGGCGGAGCTGGTCCACGTCGAGGGGGGCAAGCCGGTCGCCGACGCGATCGTCGAGATCCTCACCGCGATCGAGCACATCGACTGGGCCGCCCGCAACGCCCGCCGGGTGCTCGGGCCGCGCCGGGTCCGCTCGCGGCTGATCCTCGCCGAGTTCTCCGGCCACCTCGAATACCAGCCGTACGGGGTGATCGGCGTGATCGGCCCCTGGAACTACCCGGTCTTCACCCCGATCGGCTCCACCGCGTACGCCCTCGCCGCCGGCAACGCCGTCGTGCTCAAGCCCAGCGAGTACACGCCGGCCGTCGGGCAGTGGCTGGTGGACGCCTTCGCCGAGGTGGTGCCGGAGCAGCCGGTGCTGACCGCGGTGCACGGCCTCGGCGACGTCGGGGCGGCGCTGTGCCGCTCGGGCGTGGGCAAGCTGGCCTTCACCGGCTCGACCGCCACCGCCAGGAAGGTGATGGCGGCCTGCGCCGACTCGCTGACCCCGGTGCTGCTCGAGGCCGGCGGCAAGGACGCGATGATCGTGGACGGCGACGCCGACCTGGACGCCGCCGCCGAGGCATGCGTCTGGGGCGCGCTGACCAACGCGGGCCAGACCTGCATCGGCATCGAACGGGTCTACGCCGTCGAGCCGGTCTTCGACGCCTTCGTCGACAAGGTCGTCGCCCGCGCCGGCCGGCTGACCGTCGGCGCGGAGGGCACGGACATCGGCCCGATCACCATGCCCAGCCAGCTCGACGTGATCCGGCGACACATCGACGACGCCATCACCGCCGGTGGCCGCGCCGTGCTCGGCGGCCCGGCCGCCGTCCAGCCACCGTACGTGCACCCGACCGTGCTGGTGGACGTCCCCGAGTCTTCGGCCGCCGTCCGCGAGGAGACCTTCGGCCCGACCCTGACCATCAACCGGGTACGCGACGCCGACGAGGCCGTACGCCGGGCCAACGCCCTGTCGTACGGCCTGGGGGGCGCGGTCTTCGGTCGTCGGCGGGCCGTGGCGATCGCCCGGCGGCTGCGCTCGGGCATGGCCTCGGTCAATTCGGCGCTCACCTTCGCCGGGATGTCCACGCTGCCGTTCGGCGGGGTGGGTGACTCCGGCTTCGGGCGGATCCACGGCGAGGACGGGCTGCGCGAGTTCGGCCGCGCCAAGGCGATCACCCGGCGGCGGGCCCCGTCGCTGCTGCCCTCGATGACCTTCGAGCGGACCCCCGCCGACCTGGCGCGCCTGGTCAGGGCCACGAAGGTGATGTACGGCCGGCGCTGAGCGGGCGCCGGGTCAGAAGAGGGTCAGCTCGTCGCGCTCGATGCCGCGCAGCTTGTCGTAGTCGACCACCACGCAGCGGATCCCCCGGTCGGTGGCGAGTACGCGGGCCTGCGGCTTGATCTCCTGCGCGACGAAGACCCCGGAGACCGGTGCGAGCAGCGGGTCGCGGTTCATCAGTTCCAGGTAACGGGTGAGCTGCTCCACCCCGTCGATCTCCCCGCGCCGCTTCACCTCGACGGCGACCGCGCCGGAGTTGGCGTCCCGGCAGAGCAGGTCGACCGGGCCGATCGCGGTCATGTACTCCCGCCGGACCAGGGTGAAGCCCTCGCCGAGGGTCTCCGGGTTGGCGGCCAGCAGCTCCTGCAGGTGCGCCTCGACGCCGTCCTTGCGCAGGCCCGGGTCGACACCCAGCTCGTACGAGGTGTCCTGGAAGATCTCCTCCAGGGTGATCCGCAGCTCCTCGCCGGCCTTGTTGACCACCCGCCAGACGCCCGGGGCCTCCTCCAGCCGGCAGGGCGGACTCATCCAGTTCAGCGGCTTGTACGCCCGGTCGTCGGCGTGGATCGACACCGAGCCGTCCGCTTTCACCATCAACAGCCGCGTGGCCAGCGGCAGGTGAGCCGAGAGCCGTCCGACGTAGTCCACCGAGCACTTCGCAATCACCAGCCGCACCCGACGAGGGTAGCGGAGGACCCGGCCGTGGCCACCGAGCGGCGCTGGCGTGCCGGTGCGATCCTGAGACGGTGTTCGAAGTTCTCACGGGTACCGGCCTGGCCGCCTCGGCCGGCCTCAACGCCTACATTCCCCTGATCACCATGGGGTTGCTCGCCCGCTACACCGAGCTGATCGAGCTGCCCAGCGGCTGGCAGTGGCTGGGCAACGGCTGGGTCGTCCTGATCCTGGCGGCGCTGCTCGCCGTCGAGGTCGTCGCCGACAAGGTGCCGGTGGTCGACCACGTCAACGACATCGTGCAGACCGTCGTCCGCCCGACCGCCGGCGGCCTGGCGTTCGGCGCCGGCGCCAGCTCGGAGACCGTGACGGTCAGCGACCCCGGGAGCTTCTTCTCGTCCCACCAGTGGGTGCCGGTGGTGACCGGCGTCGTCATCGCGCTCGGCGTGCACCTGCTGAAGTCGGCCGCCCGGCCGGTCGTCAACGCCACCACCGCGGGCTTCGGCGCGCCGGTGGCCAGCACCGCCGAGGACGTGACCAGTGTCATCATGTCCGTGGTGGCGATCATCCTGCCGGTGCTGGTGCTGGCGTTCCTGCTCGGGCTGGTGGCCTTCCTCTTCTGGTTCGTGCGGCGCCGCTCCGACCGTCGCCGCGAGCGCCAGGCCGCGCGGGCGGCCGGCTTCCGGGTCTGACTCGACCTGCGCTCGTCCCGTTGCTTGCTGCTCGTCGTGACTGCGGCGTTCCCGCCCGTTGCCGGTGGTCGGTGTGGCCCGCCGCTCGTGCCGGCTCCGACCGATGGCGCCGGCTCTTTGTGAAGAGTTGTTGTCGCTGGGGCAGCAACAACTCTTCACAAAAACCTGTGGATATGTCGCTGGCCGGCACCCCGGGTTCGGGGTGCCGGCCAGCGGCGGGTGGTGTGGGGTGGTGCGGGGGGTCAGGTGTTGCAGTAATGGGCGGCCAG